>VENA01000009.1 GCA_009711785.1 Bacillota bacterium | reverse complement strand
ATATTTTAATTATAATAGATATTATTTGTATTTTCTAAAGTTACATACACAAATTATAATTTTTATTTTCATCCAACGTGCTATCCATCCCACACCTGAAGGAGTGGGCTTTTCGCACTTATTGTAAGTTTACCTACTTATTTTTTTGTAACTAGTCTATCAAAAAAACATATTATAAATTGAAAAGTATTTTATTAGCTTAAGCTAATTATAAAGGAGGATTATTAATGATAGACTGGTTCAAAGCTTTAGACCCTATTTTACAGGCTTTATTAGCAACCTGTTTTACATGGTTTGTAACTGCTTTAGGTGCTGCAATGGTATTTCCATTTAAAAAAATTAATAGAAAAGTACTTGATATAATGCTTGGATTTGCAGCAGGTGTTATGATAGCAGCAAGTTATTGGTCACTACTTGCCCCTGCAATAGAAATGTCTGAAAAAACAAATATTCCACCCTTTTTACCAGCAAGTATAGGATTTATTTTAGGAGGATTATTCTTAAGAGTGATAGATAAATTTTTACCCCATTTACATTTAGGTTTTGAAAGAAAGGATAGTGAAGGTATTAAAACTTCCTGGCACAGAAGTATACTTTTAGTTCTAGCAATAACCCTACACAATATCCCAGAAGGTTTAGCTGTAGGTGTTGCTTTTGGAGCACTAAAGGCTGATCTTCCTTCTGCCTCTTTAGCTGGTGCTATAGCTTTAGCTATAGGTATAGGACTTCAAAATTTCCCTGAAGGTGCTTCTGTGTCTATACCACTAAGAAGAGAAGGTTTTTCTAGATTAAAAAGCTTTTGGTATGGTCAATTATCAGGTATGGTTGAACCCATAGCAGGTGTTATAGGAGCAAGTCTTGTAATGCTTATGAAACCTATACTTCCCTATGCTTTAAGTTTTGCAGCTGGTGCTATGATATTTGTTGTAATTGAAGAACTTATTCCAGAATCCCAACTTGAAAATAATACCGATCTTGCTACAATGGGAACAATGCTTGGCTTTACAGTTATGATGGTTTTAGATGTAGCTTTAGGTTAAGGAAAAAATCCTTAACCATTTTTTATGTAACATTTTTTATAATAAATCCATATAATGACATTAGAAAAGGGAGTTAGCCCAGTCTAATTAAGGAAGGCTAGTTAGAAGTAATTTTTAATAAAATTTTGTTTAATTGTTAGCCTAAGCTAATAAAAAGGAGGAATATTAATGGATAAAAAAGTTCCACTACATTTATTACCAGTAGGTCAAAAAGCAAAAGTAATTGTACTTTTAAATAAAGGTTTATCTAGAAGAAGACTTCTAGATTTAGGATTAATAAAAGACTCATTAGTCAAAACTGAAAGATTAAGTCCTTCAGGAAACCCTATTGCCTATAATATTAAAGGTTCAGTTATAGCACTTAGAAAAGAAGAAACGAAAAATGTATTAGTTGAAATTATAAGTTAAGGAGGCTAAATTATGGGACTTACAAGTCAATCGAGTGGATTTTCTTTATTAAAAGAGAAATTTGAAATTCAAAAGAAACCTAATCAAAAGGTAATTGCATTAGCAGGAAATCCTAATACAGGTAAAAGTACTCTTTTTAACAATCTAACAGGCTTAAATCAGCATACAGGAAACTGGCCAGGAAAAACAGTTACTAACGCTCAAGGTACTTTTAAATACAAAGATAATGACTATCTATTAGTAGATTTACCAGGAACCTATTCACTTTTAGCAAACTCTGTGGAAGAAGAAGTTGCAAGGGATTTTATATGCTTTGGTAATCCAGATATAACAATAGTTATTTCAGATTCTACATGTCTTGAAAGAAACCTTAATCTAGTCTTACAGGTACTAGAAATAACAGATAATGTTATTGTATGTTTAAACCTTATGGATGAAGCTAAAAGAAAGGGGATAACTATAAATATAAAAAAATTAAAAGAAAAACTCGGAGTTCCAGTAATACCCATGGTAGCAAGGGATGGCAAAGGCTCAAAAGAACTTTTAGATACAATAGATAAAATGATTAAAAAAGAAATAAAAACTACCCCTTATAGATTAACCTATAATAAAAAAACAGAAAATATTGTAAACGAAATAGAAAAAAAATTAAAGAATTTAATAGGTAACAAATTAAATACAAGATGGCTTTCGTTAAGACTTATTGATGGAGATAAGCAAATTCTAAAATCCATAGATGAAATAGTTAAGAATAATAGTTTATCTAAGGAGGAGATTTGATGGATGATTTAAAAAATATAGTTCCAAAGTGTATTGAAGAGGATATATCCTTTGGGGATAACATTGTTACTAGTATATATAAAAAAGCTGAAGAAATTTCTAATGAAGTTGTAACTGTAAATGATAGTAATCATGGCCGTATAGAAAGAAAAATAGATAACTTATTAACATCTAAGATATTTGGTTATCCATTTATGTTAATTTTATTAGGATTAGTATTTTGGATTACTATTGAAGGGGCTAATGTACCTTCGGCTATGCTTGCTGATTTATTATTTGGCTTTGAAGCTAAATTAACTGCTTTATTTACTAGTTTAAACTCTCCTGCATGGTTACATGGATTGTTAATATTAGGTATTTATAGAACGCTTGCTTGGGTTGTATCAGTAATGTTACCTCCTATGGCAATATTTTTTCCACTCTTTACTTTATTAGAAGACTTAGGATATCTACCCCGTGTAGCATTTAATCTTGATAATGCCTTTAGAAAATCAGGTACCCATGGAAAACAGGCACTTACAATGAGTATGGGATTTGGTTGTAATGCTGCAGGTGTAATAGCTTGTAGAATTATTGATTCACCTAGAGAAAGACTTATTGCTATAATTACTAATAACTTTGTCCCATGTAATGGTAGATTTCCAACTTTAATAGCTATATCAATGATATTTCTAGGTCTAGGCTCAGCAAGTAAATTTAGTTCAGTATTTGCTTCATTATCCGTTGTAGCAATGATTCTTATAGGTATAGTTGTAACTTTACTTGTATCAAAATTTCTATCTGTAACATTTTTAAAAGGTGTACCATCTTCATTTACACTAGAACTTCCTCCATATAGAAAACCTCAAATTGGTAGGATATTAATAAGATCTCTTATAGATAGAACTCTTTTTGTATTAGGTAGAGCTGTAATGGTTGCTGCTCCTGCTGGTGCTGTTACTTGGTTAGTATCAAATATTGATATAGGTGGTATAAGTTTGCTTGCCCATCTTTCAGGTTTTCTTGATCCTGTAGGTTTATTATTAGGCTTAGATGGCATTATATTAATGGCTTTTATATTAGGACTTCCAGCTAATGAAATAGTCTTACCCATTTTAATAATGGCCTATATGTCTAAGGGAGCTATGTTAGAGTTAGATTCTTTAGAAAGTTTAAGAGAACTTTTAATCGATAATGGTTGGACTTTTATTACTGGACTTAACTTTATGTTATTTTCATTACTTCATTTTCCTTGTGGAACAACACTTCTTACAATTAAAAAAGAAACCAATAGTAAAAAGTGGACTCTTTTTACCTTTGTGTTAACAACTTCAATAGCTATAATAGTAACATTTATTATTAATGCCATAGCAACTTTAATTGGCATAGTTTAAGCGGTCATAGACCGCTTTTTTTATTTAAATTCATCTAAATTACTTCGCATTTGATAATTTTTAAAATTAGTTAAAACTTCATCATTACTAGAAAAGTATTTAACTAACTTTTCTATAGCTATTATTGTAGATTTACTAAGATAATGTTCCATTGCCTCTGCTTCCTGTTTAACATCACAATCAGAGCCAATAATAGTAACAAAATCTTTTAATATTTTATTTCTCTGAACTAAAAACTTACCTACCCTTTTTCCTTTATCAGTCACAATTATATCCTCATAGGGTATATATGTGATATATCCTAAATTATGAAGTCTTTTTAATCCCTTTACTACAGAAGGCATAGAAACCCTTAGAGTATTAGCAATATCCTTTATTCTTATACTTTCTTTATTTATAGAAAATCTATAAACCTCTTCTAAATAATCCTCTAAACTTGGCGATAACATATAATCATCCCTTTAACTTAAATATACTAAATATAATACTATTAAATACAAAATATAAATACTAAATAATAATATCCCTTGAATTCTTGTAACTTTTTTTAGTTTTAAACTTGGTATTATTAGTATAAGTGTTAATATAAAAACTACTAAATAATCAATACTTAAATTTTGATTTAGTATTTTTAATGGACTTATTAAACTAGAAACACCTAAAACTAATACTCCATTTAATATATTAGCTCCTATTATATTTCCAGTACTTATAGATGTATTTCCCTTTTTAAAAGCTGATATAGCAGTTACTAACTCAGGAAGTGAAGTTCCTAATGCTATTAAAGTTAAACTTATTATAGCCTCTGGTACTTTTAACATTTCAGCTATTAAAACCCCATTATTAACAAGTAAATTAGAACCTATTATTATAGCTAAAATACCTATAATAAATTTAATAGAAATAATAGTCTTTTTCCTTTTAGTAACCTTTAATTTACTTTTTATTCTTTTTTCTTTTTTTAATATTAAACTATTAATAATTATATAAAAAATAAGTAAAACTAATAAAAAAAGTCCTTCTTTTTTAGTAATGTATTTATTTAAGGATAATATAAAAAGAATAGCTGTATAACTAAGTAATATTAATGATTTAATTTTAAAAACTTTACTATGGATATTACTTGGTTTTAGTATTGATAAAAAACCTAATATAAGTCCCATATTACATATCATAGAACCTAAGCTATTACCAACACTCATAGTTGTATATCCCTTATAAGAAGCCGTAGCTGATACTAATAACTCAGGACTTGTTGTTGCTAGACTAACTATTGTAGCTCCTATAAATATCTCTGGAAGACCTGATATTTTTGCTATATTTACAGATGAATCTACAAACCAGTCACCACCCTTTATAACTAGAGATAAACCTAATATGAACATTAAAATAATTACTAGCACAATTCTCTCCTTTCTAACATAAATGTTACTTATTACTTAATTAATATTAAACAAAATATACTTTTATGTTAAAATGTACAATGGAGTTTAAAATTCTAATAAATGACTAAATATAACTATACTTAGATAAAGGAGTTTTAAAATGGAATATTTAATTTTAATTATCGGATTTCTTTTACTCATAAAAGGAGCTGATTATTTTGTTGAAGGTGCTTCATCTATCGCAAGAATATTTAATGTGCCTATAATACTTATAGGCCTTACTATAGTCGCCTTTGGAACTAGTGCCCCTGAGGGTGCTGTAAGTATAAGCGCTGCCCTTCAAGGTTCCCATGAAATTGCTGTTGGTAACATTATAGGTTCTAGTATCTTTAATATCCTTTTAGTTATAGGTATATCAGCCATCATAAGACCTATAAGTATCCATAGAAAAACAATACTAAAGGAATTTCCATTTTTATTATTAACCTGTTTAGTTTTATTTGTACTAAGTCATGATATTACTTTACAAGGTTTTACTAAAAACATGATCTCTAAAGCAGATGGTATGATTTTACTTGCACTTTTTAGTATATTTTTATATTACATAGTTGAAGTAGCTTTATTATCTCGAGAGGAATCTAAAGAAGAGTTTAAAGAAGAAATAAGTGATATGAAACTTTCTAAAAGCATTATATTTTTAATTTTTGGTTTAGCTGGTATTATTATCGGTGGAGATTTAGTTATTGATTCATCTAGTCAAATAGCAATAAATCTTGGAATGGGTGAAACCTTAGTTGGACTTACCATAGTTGCCTTTGGTACATCTTTACCTGAACTAGTAACATCAATTGTTGCTGCTATAAAAGGGGAAAATGATATAGCTGTTGGTAATGCAATAGGTTCTAATGTATTTAATATACTTTTAATTTTAGGTATAACATCAATAATAAATCCATTACCTGTTAAAGAAAAAGTATTTTTTGATATGATATATCTTTTAGGAGCAACCCTTGCTACATATCTATTTGTTACCACTGGTAAGAAAGCTAATAGATTTGAAGGAATATTAATGACTTTAATATACGTTTTTTATATGGTATTTATTATTATCAGAAATTAGCCCTTATATATAAGGCTAATTTTTTTTTTGTTTTTTTAATAATAATTAGATACTTCAAAGTAATATTATAGTAAAAGAAAACTTTAATAATTTACTTACATTAGTTTAATACTATAAGGAGGAAATAATTTGTCTCACTTAGAAGTTCTAATTATTTCATTAGCATTGGCTTTAGATGCCTTTGGAGTGTCTTTATCCCTCGGTCTTGATAAAAGAATAACTAAAAAAAGCGCTATAATATCCATAATAAGTTCTGGTTTCTTTCAATTTCTTTTTGTTTATATTGGAGGCTTTTTTGGGTGTCTATTTAATAGATACATATTCACACTTCCATCAATGGTTGGTGGAGTAATAATTTTTTTTGTAGGCCTTTTAATGATTAAAGAGGGCTTTAATAAGGATGAAAATTTTAAAAAGCTTCATATATTAATAATAATATTTTTAGGTATGACTGTTAGTATAGATGCATTAGTTGTGGGTTTTTCTACATTTAATATCTTAATAAACAAATATATTCTACTTAAAAATTCTATAATAGTTGGCATTGTAACATCTTTTCTGTGTCTAATAGCTTTTTTTATATGTAAAAAAATTAGAAGAATAGAATTTTTCAAAGAATATGCTGACTTTTTAGGTGGAGTCATTTTGATTCTATTTGGAATAAAAATGATATTTTTCTAAAGTATATATACTTAAGGGTTATTTAAGCAAAAAATAAATAAATTTCTTTCCTTAGTAAATTAGTGGTTAAATACTATAACTTACATGTTTATATTCTGTAATAATACATAAAATAAGACTGCAACACAAAATAAAAAATTATTTAAAAAGGAGAGAAAACAAATGGCAAATAACAATTCTAGAAACACTAATAAACTTGTAGTACCAGAAGCTCGTCAAGCATTAACTCAAATGAGAGACGAAATCGCTAACGAATTAGGATTAAACAACTATCAGTCAATGGATAAAGGTAATTTAACAGCAAGACAAAATGGTTATGTTGGCGGATATATGACTAAGAGATTAGTTGAGCAAGCTCAAAGACAAATGAGTGGAAACCAACAACAATAATTTAAAAACCATATAAAGAATAACATCCAAATTAAAAAATAAAAACAAAGATAGGTAAGTATTTACCTATCTTTGTTTTTTGTCTTTTTTTATTCATTTGTTGGTGGTGTAAATGTCCTTTGAGCCATTTCTTTATCTAACATAAAGATTCCATGACTATTTCCTTCTAATCTTTCTAATTTTTTAATGATTCCTTTCATTGTTGATTCTTCCTCTACTTGCTCATCAACAAACCAATTTAGCCAACTTATAGTAGCATGTTGTCTTTCTTCTTTAGCAATATCCATTAAATTATATATTCTTTTAGTAACACTTTCTTCATGACTAAGAGCTGTTTCAAATACTTCTTTTAATGAACTAAATTCATTCTTAGGCTCTCTCATCTGTTGCATACTTACTCTTCCATCCATCTCTTTAATGAAGTTAAAAAACTTCATAGCATGGAATCTTTCTTCCTCAGCTTGAACTAAAAAGAAATTTTCAAATCCATCTAAATCTTGATCCGCACAATATGCAGCCATTGCCAAATAATAATGTGCTGATTCAAATTCATAATTTAATTGATCATTTAAAGCTTTCATTAATTTTTCTGATACCATAATAATTACCTCCTAATATTTTGTTCTCAATAAGATATATACCCACATATTTTTATTTTAACAAAAAATATAAGAAAATATAGGAAAATATTATTATTTATTTTTATTTTTTTGTTCATACATCCTTTTATCAACTATTTTTATATACTTTTCTATTTCAATATTATTTTCTAAAGGAAGTTTAATCTTACCATAGGAAATAGAAGATATTTCAGTAAAGCTTTTAAATTTTTCATTTATTCTTTTAATTATTTTATCTGCTAATTTTTCATCACAATTTGTAAGTAAAATTAAAAACTCATCCCCACCAAATCTAAATATGTAATCAAAGTCTTTTCTTAAATTATCACTACATACTTTAGTAAAATTTTTAAGTAATTCATCTCCCTTATCATGACCTAAGGTATCATTTACTTTCTTAAAATTATCTAAATCTATCATAACTAAAGTTATATTATAATTAAGTCTTATAGATCTTTTAATTTCTTCTTTAATCTTTTCATAAAAATATCTTCTATTAAAAGCATTAGTTAACTGATCTTTCGTAGCCATTTTTTCTAACTTTTTATTCTTTTTCATAAGTTCTCGCTTTGCATTAGAAAGCTTATTATTTAAAGTTGTTATCTCAGTAAGTAAATTATCTTCATTTACTTTTGAAAATTTCTTTTCTTTTATTAAAAATCTATAATCGTTTACTTGTTCGTTATTAATTTTTATGATTTCTTTATAGGTTTTAAAAATCTCCCAATTCTCTACAAAGGCGACAATAAATATTTTTTCATTTATCATGCCACCAGCAAAATAAAGTGGTATTATTTCTCCAATATTGATATTAATTTCCCAACCTATAGAAGATTTTTCATCTTTAATTTCTTTTAAAAAATTAAGTAATTTTTTTGCACTTCCCTCATCTATTATACTTGTTAAATTATCATAATTTTCAATGGGAAAATTATTAATATCATTTCTAATCACCTTTTCAATATTTCCTTTTTTATCACAAATTAATGCAAAGCCAGTATCATCCATAACTTACATCTCCTTTAACTAGCCTTTGTGCTAAATTAACTGCACCTTTAGCATCTAAACTATATCCATCTGCACCTACCTTTTTCCAAAGGTCTTTATCTATTTTAAATGGTCTTCCTCCTACTAATATTTTAATATTTTTTAAACTTTCATCTTTTCTTATTTCTTCTATTAAATTTTTAACTAAACTTATATGGTAAGTCATTGTTGTGGATATAGCTAAAAGGTCACTATCATATTCTTTTAAAGAATTTATTATATCTTTATTAGGTACATTAGCTCCTAAATAATATGTATCCCATCCTTCTAACTCGAAAAAGTCCGTAACCATTCTTATACCAACTTCATGTAATTCCTCCCCTATACAAGCAGAAACCATACTTTTTTCTATACTAGTTTTTTTACTATCAAATAAATGCCCATATAATCTTGAAATTATAAATTGGGTTACAGCCGTACAATAATGTTCCTTAGCAACACTTATTTTATTGTGATGCCAAAGGTTACCTATCTTTTCTAATGTAGGTTGAAATACATCTAAATATATACTTTTAATATCTACTCCACTATTAACTTCATCCATAATAATATTACTTGCTTTAGTTTTATCTCCAGCTAATAAAGCATTAA
This sequence comes from Bacillota bacterium, assembly GCA_009711785.1. GTDB lineage: Bacteria > Bacillota > Clostridia > Tissierellales > MES13 > MES13. The sequence goes on along the minus strand of VENA01000009.1, from coordinate 136,213 downwards.
GATAATGATCAGCTAGTTCCTTTAGATTGTTATCTTCTATTTCTTTTTCTAAATAATTTTTATCTTCTAGTACTTTTATTCCACTATCTAAGTATTCACAAAGAGTTTTATATACATTTTTAGATAAAACAAATTTCAACTCTACTTTAATACACTCAAAGTTAATTGTAACGTATTCTATAGGTAATCCTATACTTATAAAAAGAGTTCTTAGCCAACTTGCATAATCATTAAATAATGTTTTACTATTTAAATTTATGGCTTGAAAAAGATAATATAAATGATATTCAGTATCCTCTATTGACTTTTCTTTCATATCATCGCTTAAATTTTCTAATTCTTTTTTGATCTTACACTGTTTATCAAATATCCTTTCAGCTAATCTTCTAATTCTTCTTTTATTTAATTCCATAGTTTCACCCCCAAGTAAAAAACGAAGATATAATCCTTTATTTCATAAAAATAATCCATAGTTTATGTATATATTATACCATAATTTGTCGGTTATTGGCATATTGCCACTATTATAACATTAAATCATTTCTATTACTCGTTAAGCTCATATTAAAAAACTAGATAAATTTAATGAACTTGAAGATGACTCTGAAACTTGAGTAAAACTAAAGCATTGGATTTTACTCCAATGCTTTTTCTTAAATACTATCTAATTTTATAAACTTTTCTACTCCATAAGAAAAATTCCTAATTCCTTATATGTATTATACCAAATTTTATCAGTTGTTGGCATATCATTATCCTTCTGAAATTTAAGTAATGCCTTTTTCATGTAATCTCCATAAACACCGTCTAGATAACCATAATAATACCCTTTTCTTTTAAGTCTTTTTTGAACCTCTCTTACATCAGCTCCCCTATCTCCAGGTTTTATTACTCTAAATCCATGTCCAAAGGGTCCAAAGGCACCTTTAATTAAAGTAACAGGGGTTTTATATTTAACGGTACTATAAAGTTCTTCTATGTCCTTATTCTTCATTCTAACACAACCATGGGATGTATCATAACCTATTGAATTAGGTTTATTTGTTCCATGTATTCCATATTTACCCCAGGGTACATTTAGTCTCATCCATCTAGTTCCAAATCCAGCTCCCCATTTAGCCTTTTGTATTATTATAAAGTTCCCAATGGGTGTTGGTGTACTTGGTTTTCCTACAGCTACTATATATTTTTTAATAATCTCTTTTTTATTAAGATCGATTAAAAAAAGTGTCTTACTATCTATATTAATTAAAATCCATAGATTATCATAATCAGGATTTTCTTTTAACTGTTCTTCTTCCCATTCTTCATATTTGTGATATACATTTTTAGCTTCTAATTCTAACTTATTATATCCTTCTTCATTATCAAATTCTAATTTATTACCAAATAATAAAACAACTATAGAACATATAAAAGCTACTGTTATAAAAAAAAGTCTCCTTCTCAAAAGCATCCCCCCTACCTTACTAAATATATGCAAGTAAAAGATAAATAAAAACTTGTCTAGTGATAGAAAAAGGTATTTTTTGTATGTTATTTCAAAAAAAGATTGACAGTTTTTTAAGTGTGGAATATAATAATACCAAAGAGTTGTAATAGTTAAGCCTATTGCAGGTATTACATATGGGGTTAAGGAGGGAATAGTAAGAATGAGAAATTAGATTTTTTTCGTAATTTTAATAAACAAATAAAAAAAGAAGGGAAGTTTATAATGAAAATAGTTGTAATTAATGGAAGTCCTAAGGGAAAAGCTAGTGCTACAAATGTAATGAGTAAATCTTTTTTAAAAGGTGCAAAGGAGGCAGGGGCAGAAACTGTTAACATTTTTTTATCAGAAAAACGTATTGAACATTGTAAAGGATGTTTTTCTTGTTGGTTTAATAATCCAGGTAAATGTATAATTGACGATGATATGAAAGAAGTTTTAAAACTTGCCAAAGGGGGAGATGTTTTTGTTTTAGCTACGCCACTATATTTTGATAATATTTCTGGCATGTTAAAAGTTTTTATGGATAGAATGATAGTTTTAGGGGACCCTCACATGGAAAAAGATCAAAATGGAGAGACTCGTCATATTGATTCATCGAAAAATTCAGTTCCTAAATTAGTATTGATGTCAAATTGTGGTTTTCCAGAAAGAGAGCACTTTCAGGTTATTTCACACTGGATTAAAAGAGCAGCACATCATATGCATACAGAAGTAATTGGAGAAATTTATGCTTCGCAAGGTCCTCTTTTAACTACTTCCGAAAAAGGATTACAACCTATCATATCAGCATATAAAAAAAATCTAGAAAAAGCAGGTAAAGAGATTGTTAAAAATTTAAAGTTATCAGAGAGTACAAGAGCTGCGATAAATAAAAATTTCATACCAAATGAAATATATCTTAAAGAAACTAACCGAAGCTTTGATAGCATATTGAGTAAATAATGGGTGACTAAACTCAAAAAAATACAATAAACTATATTAATTATATTAAACTACCTAAAATTTAAATTTTTATACTAGAAAGGAAATGATTTTAATCACATCCTTTCTAGTATTTCTATTTCCCACCTTATAACGTTATTTTGTATATTTTTATATATAGTCCAATATAAGAGAAGAAAAAGAATATAGTCATATTAACATAGAAATGATATTAATCTAAAAATACGATATATATTTACCAAAACTCTTATGATAAAAAATTTCCTTCTTAAAATAAGTTAATTACTAGTCAAGCTTTTAAAACTTTAGAGCCTTATTTTTTATACTTAAGAAACCCATCCTCTAAAATCAATTTAATCTTTTCAATTTCATTTAAATATTCAACATATGACCTTAACATTTTTTCTATTACAGAATGATGGTATATACTTTTAATTCTAATATTCCAGTTTTTAATAACCTTTTTCATTATATCTTCCATTGTCATAGTACCTTCTATAAGGTCATATATTTTGTTAGTCCTATTTTTATAAAATACTATGTTATCAGTTATAAGTTTTGTAATATCATTATATATCCCTTGATGTGCTACTATATATTTATTACTGTTTAACTTAAAAAGTTTTTCTTTGCTTTTTAAATCCTCTTTAAGTATAAAAGCATAGGGCAATTTAGCTCCTTTCATAACTTCATAGCTTATAAGAGAATCACCTAAATATGTAACATCATCAGGGGTTGTAATGCATATATGATCAGGACTATGACCAGGAGTATGTAAGATATTAAATTTAATACCACAAACATATATATAGTTTTGTTTATTTGTAATAAATATATCTGTTTCACAAACCATATGTCCAAAATGCTCTGTAACTTGTGATAATGTTTGACCACTATAATAAACCTTTAGATTTAGAGTAGAACTACAAACAAGAGCTTCATGAGATGGCATAGCAATAATAGAATTGTATTTATTCTTTAAATATGTATTATTCCCTACATGGTCTATATGGGCATGACTACATATTATACCTGCTACCTTAAAATTATTTCTTTCTAGAAGTTCATCTATTCCTTCCCTTTGTCCATCTTTCCAACCTGTATCTAACATTATTATTTCTTCATCATTAATTTTATAAAATGGTATGTATGTCATTTTAGTTACTATACAATATGTGTTTCCTTTAACCTTCTTTATGTACATATAAGTCCTCCATTTTCTTTTGTTATTAAATATATTATTTTTATTATTACTAAGATTATATCACTTAAATAAAAATTAATCATAAGTGAAAATTAAATCACAAAATATTTATTTGTTCTTAATTATAGTCAATGCTTATACTACATTGATTTTTAACTATACATTTAAATATTTAATGTGTCATAATACTATCTAAATAAATAGTCTTATCTTTTATTTTTTTTTATAGGTATTATAATAACAAATTATTACATACATATCCTATATATAAAGGGTGGTGATTTTATGAGTGATACAGACAAAGAAAGAAAAATTAAAGAGCGCAGAAGAAAATTAAAAGAAAATGTAAAAAGAAACAAGAATGAAAAATATAGATTTAAAGTTGAGAAACTGGATAGAGAAAATGGACTTAAAGGAAGAATTCATAAATTAGCAGATATTTTAGAAAAACGAATTGAAGAGCTTTTAAAATAAATCCTACTTTAAAAATAAGGTAGGATTTATTTTATTGAAATTTTAAATGCAACAGGTATAAAGTTATTAACATCTACTCCTACATTAATGTGATTGAATTAGATTAGGTCTATTACGTTGTTTAAATTAAATACTTCTAATAGATTAATTAGAACAAAAATTCATTTATCTAGTCTAGTAAAAAAAGAGTGATGTTTTAACGAAGAGAATTATTCTATAGAACAAGGGCTAAAGCTAGTTATTATATCTCTTATAGTTGAAAAAATAACAGAACATAAAATAAGACTTTATATAATACCAAAATTAAGTTCTAACACTTTATCACTCGACTATTAGCATTTAATTCAAATAGTTAACGTACTCTTACTATTATCATATAATTTATTCAAATAGTTGACTTATTATCTTTTTCTGTTCACACTCTAATACCTCACCATCTGGTTTAATGTGAAACAAAATTTCATCTCCTAACCATAATCCTCCAATTGATGCCGCCATATGATTGGCGCATTTTTTTAACATTTCAAATTGCTCATCCAGATTATCTGCTTCGTACATTCTGTTAATAATATCAAACAAATAAGTATCATTATTTCTTATGTAATTTAAATGTTCCTTCGGCTTTCCTATCTCCAAATTTTTAATCCTTGCATAGCATTGCAAAAACCAATCAAAGGATGAATATATAAAATACTTAGAATATAACTCATTATCATGTAGTCTATATTCTAGTTTGTCTAACACATGTTTATAAGTGAATCGAAATGTGTTCTTTTCATAGTCTGATAAGCCTTTGGGAATCCTCCATTTTATTTTTATATCATCTAAAATTCCTTTAATTGTGTCATCTCTATCAAAAAGAATTGTACAATTTAAATGAGCTAGTAAAAATTCATTATCTGGAACGTCTGATAAAAAATCATTAATAGATAAGAGCATACAATCAATTGGAATCCCCGAAATATGAAAGTGTACACCAGTAATGTTTTTCGATATAGGCTTATCAAATATAACAGTTAAGTCATAGTCACCACCAACACTCATATCATTATATGCTCTTCCTCCATATTCAACAATTCCTACTACTTCATCTTTCTTCATCATATGCTTAATAAAACTATCAATATCTTTAAATGTATTATTATCTATTAGCATACTTCCCCCCCCTAAAATTTAATAATTATCACATTTTATTACTTATTTGTATTTTTGTCAATAAAAACTGTAATCCTATAATATACATAATGTAAAATATACACCTGAAATTTGTAACTTGTATATATTTTTTCTTAGTGAAGAAATATTACTTACATCCTTGTATATAACAAAACTAACCCAGAAAGTATAATAGATAGATTAGTTTTATTATATACATTGAAGCATTATATAATTTAATTTGTATATTCATATATTAGTTTATAACTAAATATATAGTATGTAATATGATTTACATTATTTATATAAAACCGCCGTTCCTTGTGATACGGTTCTCTGTACCTCATGAATGTACGTTTTTTAACAGGTTAATCATGTGTTCTATCTAAATCTTTATTAATCTTGATGTAATGAATAAATTAATTCACCATTCTCCTCGTTAAGCTTTATAAAACCTAATTTTTCTAACAACCTAATAGAAGGTACATTTTTAGTTTCAACACCTGCTTTAATCTTAAATTCCCCTTGTTGTTTTATCCATATAATCATTGAATTAGCTATTTCATATGCATACCCTTGTCTTTTAAATGAAGGATTTACTGTATATCCAATCCAGAATGTATCATCTTCTTTTTTAATAAAGACATCCCCAATAAGATGTTGCTTTGCTTTACTTATTATTGCAAATTGTGCCCCGTTTTCTAATGACGGTTCCTTTAATAAGATCTCTTGGTATTCTTCTCTCGATAATCCTTTAAATCCCTGAAACTTCATCCATTCTAGGTTATTACGATATAACAAAAAATCATCAAGATCATCATCAACAAAAGGTCTTACGTAACACCTTTTTGAGTGAAATATCAATTTCGTACCATCATTCAACCTTTGTTCTTTAAACATTCATTAATCTCTCCTTTCAAAATTTTGAATGAATATATCATTTTTATGAAACAACTGATTATAGACATAACAAAATCTACGCATACTTTTGTCCCAGTCATATTGGTTATAAATAAAAAAGATTAAAAGTAATATAATTATAGCTCCTAAACACTTTTAAATGGTATCTCCCTCCTTTTTTGTATTTAAATCATTAAAACCTACCTTTTCTATTTTCATATACATATATATTACATCCTTTAAAAGTCCTACTCTTTTATAAATACTAAATGATTTTATTGAAATAATAAGCGACAAAGGAAATTCCTTTGTCACTTATTAAGTTAAATATTTTTCTTTAGTTTTTTAATTTTTATATATACTTTTATATTAATATATACAAATAGAGGGATCATTACAGCATATATTATTTTTAAAATATCCATTGCTATATAGTCATATCTATTATTAAAAACAACTGTTATGGCTAAAAAAGAAATGAAAATTAATACAATGTTTAGTATTCTAAAAAGAACTTTGTGTCTTTGTAACTTAGAGTTTTTATCAGAATATATATCTGGTAGTTTACACTTATCGGCTTCTGTTCTAAAATAGTGCCATTTAACACATTGAGTTACATGTTCCCATCCGAAATCTTTAAAAAGTGTCTTATATTCATCTAAATCGTTATCAAATGTGGTCTTAAAATCAAGTTTATATATATAATCCTTTGGTTTTATCTTTTTAAATGTATAGAATGGAAAAGAATATTTTTCAAGTAACCATCCTTTTTTAGCCATTTCCCTTAACCAAGTTTCCTCTTTTTCATCCTGCCATGCTAAAAATAACTTAAATAACTTCATAAATATTACCCCCCGATACTTTTTATGATATTTTTACTGCATTTAATTAATTCATTTAATCTCTTATACTCTTCTATAATAACTAATTTCCCAAATTCTGTTATAACATAGTTTTTTCTCCTACTATCCTCGGTATTTTCAGCCTTCATTATTAGACCTTTCTTTTCTAACTTATTTAACGCTCCATACAAAGTTCCTGGACCTAAAGTTACCTCTCCTTTACTAATATCCTCAACATTTTGCATTATTCCATAACCATGTAAAGGCTTAATTAAAGATATAAGTATATAATATGTCGCCTCTGTTAATGGAAGATACTCCTTTACATTTTCATTAATATCCACTTTATCACCCCTTTTATTACGTTAGTCGATATATCGTATAGTGTTATACTATTCTATATGTATGTAAATGTCAACTACTTTTTTACATTTATTTTAAAATTTTTATAAAAAAAAAGAGAAAAACCCTAGAAGTTTATCTCTAAATCAAAAGTACTTAACTTAACAATACTCTATTAATTTGTTTTACAATCATTTTATACTAAAATATATCTTTTAGTCTACATACTTATCTATATATATCTTTTCATAAGATTATCTACAACTAAATCTATATTATTTATAGATATATTATTTTTCTTTATTATATTTTTAACCCTTAACCTTTTAGAGTTGTTATATAAATCTTTCATACTACTTATAATTCCCATTCTCCTTCCTAGTTTAAATATCATTTTCTCTTTTTTATTTAAATTTAAAAACCATTGTAAATTACTAATCATTTCTTCTTTATCTTGTGGTAATACTCCCTCTATTTCCTGTATTAAATTTAGTATATGATCACTCTTTATGGTACTTGTTATACCCTTTAAGTTCTTAAGTAATAAAAGCAATTCATTAACCATTACTTCATCATTAGTTCTAGTAAAAATACCCTCTTCATAATCTTTGGCAAGTGGTGATTTATCAGTAACTGCCAGCGTTCTTATTCGAATAAAGTCAGGATTTATTTTATTTAATGCATCTGAAGTTTCTAAAACATGTTCCTTTGAATATTCATTTCCCCCAAGACCTGGCATAAAATATTCAGATAATTGTATACCTGCTTTTTTAACCTTTTTACCAGCTATTATATGTGTTTTTTTATCAACACCTTTTTTAACAAGTTTTAGCACTTCATCTGCAGCTGATTCCATTCCTATATGTATTCTATTCAGTCCTGCTTCTTTAAATTTTCTAAGATCTTCATCCTTAATTTTAGCCACTGTATGAGACCTTGCATAGGTGGTTATTCTTTTTACTTCAGGAAATTTTTCTCTGATATAAGTTAATATTTCTACCATGTCATGTGGCTTAATAATTAAACTATTTGCATCTTGTAAAAATACAGATTCCATACCACCTCTATACCAACTTAATGCAGATTTATATGCCCTATTAAAGTTTTTATCTAATTCTTTTTCAAATTTATTAACTCTTTCATATCTATTTAATTCACTTTTGTTATTTGACTCTTTTAAAATATCTACACATCTCTTTATTAAATCTATATCCCTTAACACATGCTCTTTTAATCTTATACTGAACTTTTCACCTTTATAAAGCCCACAAAATGTACATTTATTATAAGGACAATTTCTTGTGACTCTCAATAATAAACTTCTCGCCTCACTTGGAGGTCTAATCGCACCTAGTTCAAAACCTTTATAAGCTTTTACATCTTTTTTCATAAACCCACCCTTTTATAAAAGTTTTTATTAAAAGTAATAGTGTTACATCACTAAACATCAATCTTTATTTTAAAAGCATTTTTTACTCACTATATATTGATAAAAATAGAGTTTTCTTAAATTCTTCATTACATTTTTGCTCTTTTGAATATTTTTTAATAAGATCATCTAATTCTTTAAAAAATTCTTCGTAACTTTCTTTAGTAAAATATAAATTAGAAGATGTTAAACGACATTCTTTTTTTACTGTTTTAAAACTTTGGTCTTCGTATTCTTCCACATTTTTTAAATTTGATATAAAACTGTTTTTGCTATCATCATAAAATTTAGATATCATGTTTAGAGTATGATTTAATTCTAGTTCCTTATTCAAATCTTTTTCTTTATGTTTTATAGCCATTTCCTTAAAATTAAGTCTATAATATTTTGCTGTAATTCCATTTATATTTTCAGTATGATCTAAGGTTAGTGCACCTATTTTTTCTAATTTCTTAATATGATAATAAATTTTTCCATGGGGCTCGTTTAGTTCATTAGAGATATCTTTAACGGTAAGTGAAGTATTATTATTCTTTCTGAATACTTGTATGATATCTACCCTATAAGGATCAGTCATTGTTTTTATTTCTTCTTTAGTTTTTAATATTAGTTTTTCAATCATTTAAATCACCTAACACAATATTAACATTAAAATAATTTCATTTCCACAATATGAAATATTGTATTAGAAAATAAAATTATCTCATTACACTTCATTATTACCTTATGTAAGTAACTTGTAAAAAAGTTAGAAATTTAAATTATTAAGTTTCTAGTATTTGTATATCTTGTGATAAATCTTTTTGATACTTAGAATATGCTACTACAGGTAAAAGTGTTGTTATCATAAATAAAATTCCAAATCCTAATATTAAAAATTTTAATCCAATAAACGATGAAATTAAGCCCGATGTAAATGCTCCTAAAGGATTTGCACTTAAACTAAACATATTTATAACAGCTCCCACTCTTGCTAGCATATCTTTTGGTGTTACAGTCATCAAAAAAGTTGTTAACGCCGCTGTAGCAAAAGGTATAAATATACCTATTAATCCCATTGAAAAGCATGCTAATATTATCGGTCTAAACATATCTTTAAAAGCAGGTAAGGATAGTGAACTATAAAATAGCCCTGTAAAAAACAATCCAACAAATAACATTTTCTTAATTCCTAAATTCTTTCCAATTTTACTAACAACTATCCCTCCTAATATGCTTCCCATAGCAAAGGATAATGAAAAATAACTTAATCCTTCTGGTCCCATTTTTAATATATCTTTAATATATGCTGGCGCTAAAGCATTAATTGGAGTTAATAAGAAATTTAATAAGGCTAAGCTTATTATGAATGATAAAATAAACTTTTTCTCAAAAACAAAATTCATTCCTTTTTTGTATGACTTTATATAATTATTTTTCGTAAGCTTTTTCGATTCTTCTATAGGAAACTTAACAAAACAAATAATTAAAGAAGATATTAAAAATGTTACTCCATCTATAACTATTGCCCCAGATATTCCTATAAATCCTATAATAGTCCCGGCTATAGCTAAACCTATAAGTTCAATAAATTTAGTTATCGATTTAAGTGATGAATTTATAGTTAAATAATGTTTTTCATCAATAAGCTTTGGAATAGTTGAAAATTTACATGGTGAAACAAAGGTTTCTATTGTTGAGTTTATAAAGGTAAAGAAAAATAAATGCCAAGTAACTAAAAGGTTTTGAGAATATAGAAATGCTGTAATAAATACTAAACTCCCTCTTAATACATCACCTAAAACCGTAATTTTCTTCTTAGAAAAAAAATCTACAATAGTTCCTGAAAAAGAACTAAATAATATATTTGGTAAGACATTAGATATATAAATAGTTGCAAGTGACAATTTAGAACCTGTAAGCTTATATACCATATACCCATAAGCTATCATATCAATTGAATCTCCAAATCTTGAAATAAGATTAGCAATAAATAATTTTATAAAATCCCTATATTTTAATATTTCTTTCATACTTAAACCTCCTTAATTAAATTCGTCAAAATAATTTTGACGTTTGATTCATAATATACCATATTTTTCTATTAGTCAATTTATTTTTACTCATAACAAATATTTTTAACATAAAAAAAACTACCCCTATATTTTCATAAGGATAGTATTTAAATTATTTTAGTTGCCAAATTTTCCTTTTAATGTCCCATACTGTATTATATGTCCATCCATTGCCTTTTGTAGTTCAACTTTACCTGAATCCTTGTTTATATCCAAAGCAGTATCTAAAACATACACTTTAAATATATATTCATGACTTCCAAATGGTGGTTTAGGTCCTCTATAATAGTGCTTACCACCATAATCACTCTTACCTTGTATAGCATTTCCTAATGAAGGTGTAACCTCTTTTTTTGGTATGCCTTCTGGTATAACATTATATTTAGCAGGAATATTCCAGATTACCCAGTGATTGTATACTCCTAATGGATGGTCTAAATCATCCATGATAATAGCAATTGTTTTTGCCTTAGGATCAATTTTATCAATGGTAAGTTGAGGTGAAATATCTTCTCCTCTACCGGAAAATCTTACTGGTATATAACCACCTTCCTTAAATGCTTCACTTGAAATTTTTAAATTAACAGGTGGATTTACATAATCACCTATATTAGTAATTCTTTTATATGTAAAGAAAGCTATTATTACTAATATAAAAACACATACACCTATAATAAATTTTCTCATAATATATACACCCCACTATTTTTCATAAAATAATATGCTAGAGTATTAAGTCTATAAGTTTTAAATTTACATAAATTCATAATATTTACTCTTATGCTATTATATCACATTTACCATGACGAATTAAAAATAATATTAAAATCTTTAATATTATAAAAATCCCCATTTAGCATACTTAAATTTTCTATAAACTTATTATGAAAATTATTATAAGTTAAAGCTATAACATATATATTCTTTAAATTTAATAAATCCTAATTTTTCGGCTAATTTTCTAGAAGGTATATTATTTTCCATACAATCCCACCATGGTAATTTCCCTTCTTTCAATACTTCCTTAACACAGTTAATTGCTAAATTATATCCAACTCCTTTATTTCGATACCTTTTATCTGTTTCTATACCTATTGTTTTAATATTAGATGTTAAGAAAGCACTATAACAAATTCCTATTATTTCATTACCATCAACAGCATAGTAACAATTTACTTTATCAATTAATTCATCTGTCCCACCCCAAAATTCACTTAACACTTTTTCATAATATCTCCAGTTAGAAAATTTATGATAGTTTACTTTGTTATCTTTTAATGAGTATATACTATATTTAAATTTATCTGTCTGTTTCCTAATCTTTTTTTCATTAAAAGTATATATAAACTGTCCCCAACCTTTTAAATCTCTATTATTAAATATATTTTCTATATTTTCTTCCCACTTTTTAGTCGTAGCGGATACTTCGATATAATCTATATCTCTATCATTTAAAAAAGTTTTTATATAATCATCTATAAATCTATTAATATTTTTTATTAACAATTTACTATTACTATCTCCAATTAAATAAAACCCCCTCATCCCTTGATTCCATACTAATGCTGCTTTTGGAGTATTAATGTTATCTACAAAGATTTTTCCAGGATTATTTTTTTCAATAATTGATATAACCTCTGGATATTTAATTCCCTCATTTAATAAATCAATAACTTTGTAGTAATCCTTTTTTAGTATTTCTTTCATTTTAAAACCTCCTAGTCTCTAAATTTAAACTCGTATAAATTATAATCAAACTCTTTTTTATACCCACAGCTTTCTGCAAGGTACCTTGAGCTTAGATTTGTTTCCATACAGTCCCAATTAGGTTCAAAATTATTATCTTTACAATACTTTAAATATCTAGTAATTAGCTTTCTAGCAAGCCCCTTTTTTCTAAAATCTTTTAATGTTATAGTATGTGAACCCATTGAATCTAAAGTAACACAACTTGATATACAACAAGAAACAATCTTTTTATTATGTATTATACAAAAGCCTACTCCATAATCAAATAAATCTTCTAATGACTCCCACCAATCAAGGATCATTGATTTTACAAAATCTAAATTAGAAATTTCTTTTTTAAATAATGACTTATTAACTTTTAGTATTTTAAATTGTTTTTCTAATTTAATATCTTTAAAATGAACATCTATTATATCTTTATACTTATAAGTTAGTTGTTTAGATTTACTTAGTTTTCTATTTTTAAAAATACTTTTAAAAGTTAAATCCCACTTAAGACTTGTTCCACTAAATTCAAAGGAATCTAACCCTAAAGCTTTAGCTCTTTGGTTAATTTCTATATCAATATAATTATTAATATAATCATTAAAATCTTTGTTATTTTCATCCCCTATAAAATAAAACCCATCAATAGCCTTTGACCAAACCATAGCAGTCTTTGGCTTCTTTAAATTATCAACAAAAACGGATCCTTGATTAAATCCTTGAACAACACCCTTTATTTCAATATTAACTAAATCCCCTTTTAATAAATGTCCTACCTTAAAAAAATCTTTTTTATCTAATTCATATATCACCATTCTCACCTCTTTTTATCTTTAATTTAAATTATAAAAAAATAGACTTAAATATAATATATAAAAGATTTTTATAATTATTTTTTATATAAAAATATTGGCTGGATAAATCCAGCCAATATTTAACTATTTTTCTTTGAATAAACTATTTTTTTAATACTATGTACAGAAAGATAATATTCTTCTGCTAATTGATTAATAGTTTTACCTGTATTAAATTTCTTATAAATCTCTTTATTTCTATTGTTTAAATACTTTCTAGTACCAGAAAATTTTCCCCAGTCCTTACGCATACCTTTAGATCTTGGTATATAAACTATTTGTCCTTGAATATATTTTTGAATCTCTATTAATAATCTTTCTGGAAAAACATTATCAGCGTTTTCATATTTCATTCTAACCACTCCTAACATAATTTCTTTAAAATAAAAATTTTTATTAGGTTAGAATTAGAGCTGATGATTATATCTTTTGATTTCAATTAAATGTTTATCTCTAATCTTATAATACAGTTTAACTATATTAAGTACTTAATCATCTCCCATGCCCCCTTATTTTATATCAAAATGTACAAACCTCTCTTAACTATATAATATCAACTTTTAAAAAGTATAACAAGAATTTTCCTTTTAAAACATCTATTACTATATTTCTTTATAACTTTTTTATTAAATACTTAATAACTTATATTAAAATTTTAGATGAACTAATGAAATTAAAACTATATAATGATAGAATAAATATGTATTAAAGTAAAATCTAAAGATATTTACTAAATAAAGGGGTGTTTTAAATGAATCAAGAATCAAAGAAATTTTTAGAAGAATTATTATCTACACCATCTCCATCTGGTGCAGAAGAGAAAATACAAAAAAAGTGGCTAGACTATGTTAAAGACTATGCAGATAAAACTATGACAGATTTCTCGGGAAATTCCATAGCAATTATTAATCCTGATGCAGAGTTTAAAGTAATGTTAACAGGACATTGTGACGAAATTGCTTTTATGGTTAATTACATAGACGATAATGGTTTTTTAAGTGTAGTAAAATCAGGTGGTATAAATCCTAAGTTAGCCCTTGGTAGTAGAGTTAGAGTATTAACTGAAAAAGGAATATTAAATGGTGTTGTAGGGGTAAATGCAGAACATCATGGTGGTTCTAAGGATAAAATTAAAGTAGAAGATATATATATTGACTGTGGTTTTAAAGATAAAAAAGATGCAGAAAAAAAAGTAAACATTGGTGACTATATAATTTATGACTTTGATTATAATTATTTAGAAAATGATTCTTTAACTGCTAGAGGATTAGATAATAGAACTGGTGCTTTTATAGTTGCTGAAGTTATAAAACAATTATCAGAAATGGATTGTAATGTGGGAGTGTACGCAGTAAGTACAGTAAATGAAGAAACTAATATGGGTGGTGCTTATTTTGCAGGTAGTGGTATAACTCCAGATATGGCAATAGCCTGTGATGTAAGTTTTGCTACAGACTATCCTAATTTAAACAAAAAGAAACATGGAGATGTAAAACTAGGAAAGGGACCTATTATTTCAAAGGGAAGTCCTATAAATAAAAAAATAAACTCATTATTAGAAAAAGCAGCAGATTCTAATAATATAAATATTCAGTATGAAGTAACTCCAGGAAATACAGGTACTGATGCAGATAAAATAAGACTTACCGGAAAGGGAGTACCTGTGGCTTTAGTTTCACTACCACTTAGATATATGCATTCACCATCAGAAATAGTAAATTTAGAAGACATTAAAGAAGAAGTGAGATTATTAAGTGAAATGATATCTAAATTAAAAGGAAATGAAAATTTAAAACCTGTATAATAATATTAAAATTACAGTAAAATAAAAACGCCTACTTTACTAGATTTATATACTAAACATCTAATAATGTGGGTGTTTTTTATGTTTATCTATTTAATATAAAAATCAATTAGAAGTCATAGGATGATGTTTAATTAAATCTACCTTTGATAAAAATCCTAATAGATAGTTAACAGTTAGACCTACAAATAAACCTGTCCCTATGGCAGCTATTATTAAAAAGGGTAAATAATAAGCTATTTTTAAGCTTTCAATTATAAAAGCAGCGACAATAATCTGTCCAATATTATGACTAATAGCCCCTATAATGCTTACACCCATAGTACTTACATAATCCTTTCCTAATTCCTTTACTCCATACATCACTAAAAAACTTAATATTCCTCCTACCATACTAAATAAAAGTCCAGATACAGAACCACTCATTAAAGTTGACATTAAGGTTCTAAGAATAATAATAGTAAGTACATCCTTAAAACTAAACAAATAAAGAGCTACAAGTGTAATTATATTTGCCAAACCTAATTTTGCTCCTGGTATACCAAAATTTACAGGGATCATCCTTTCAATATAATGTAAAACTAAGGCCTGGGCTACAAGTAATGCAATAATAACTATTTTTTTAGTTTTGCTCATAATATCACTCCTTTACTCGCTACTTTAATCTTCCCCTGTACTTTCCTTGATTTCCACCAAAATTTTGTTTGGCAAACATACTAACATCTCTCCTGATTTGTCTATAAATCCATCGTGTACACATATTTGATCTGGGCAGGTTGAATGTATAATACTTACCCCACCATCAGCTATCTTTAATGTGACTTTATCATGACCTATTTTAATATCAATTACCTTTTTAAACTTGGTATCATCTAAAGAAACAGTCTTTATAATCCTTCCATCCCTATATATAACAGCTGTTTTACTCACAGAGTCATCCTCCATAACAAGCTTTGTAATGCCAATCGTTGCTATGCATGTTGTTATTATGAGCAATATAATAATAATTTCATGTTTTCTCATCTCCAAGCCTCTTTTCTTTTATATAATACTTATAAAAAATTGCCTCCTGAGGTATTCCCCAGGAAGCTATTTTGTTTATATGATCTTAAAAATATTTAAGAGATAACAGCTTAAGTAATTACTTCATTTTAGCTGCTGACTCTCCAGCAATTTTACCGAATACAGAAATGTCTGTTAATGCATTTCCACCTAGTCGGTTATTTCCGTGTATACCTCCAACAACTTCACCAGCTGCATATAATCCAGCGATTGGATTACCTTCAGTATCTTTTACACGTCCTACTTCATCAATAACTAAGCCACCCATAGTGTGATGTACAGAAGGAATAACCTGTTGTATATAAAACGGTCCTTCATCAATCTTTGCTAACTTAGCCTTTCTATTCCAAGTTTTGTCAGCTTTCTTTGGATCTGTACCGTTTAGAAAATCTTCTGCATACTCATTATATTGAGTAATTGTATTATTCATCTCTTTTTTATTAATTCCAAAGAAATCAGCAGCTTCATCTAATGTATCAGCTTTAACTAAAACCTCATCTTCTACTAATTGATTAAATTCGTCTCCATATAATTCCATTGTTTTAGCTTCTTTTAGAATTGCTTCATCCCATACCATATAACCATAACCATCTGGTTGAGCTAATATGCTTTGTGCAACGACATCTCTTCTATCATTTTCGTTTACAAATCTCTTACCATCGATATTTATCATTGGAGCTCCATACATTCTTGTATCAGCAACGAATGATATCTTACCACTAGTAGGGAAACAGAAAGGATACGTTTGGATAAATTTCATATGAGTTGTATCTGCTCCTAGTTTCTCTGCCATAACAATTCCATCACCATTGTGTCCTGGTGTGTTTGTAGTACCAACGTTTTCATCTAACTCTGGTCTATATTCAGTTCTCATATCTACATTACCTGCAAATCCACCTGATGCAATAACAACACCTTTATTTGCATTAAAAGTTAGATCTTGTCCTAAGGAATTAACTGCTTTAACACCAGTTACTTTACCTTCTTCATTTTCTATTAAGTCTTCTGCTTTTGTATGAGTTTTTACTGCTACTCCAAGTTCTTTTGCTCTATCTAATTCTTTAACAATCATTTGTGAACCAACGCCACCTTTAACTACTATAGCACGGGCAACGCTATGACCTCCAAAATGCTTTTGAAAATCTTCCATAAATTCTACTCCTACGTCATCTCTTAGCCATTTAGCTGTAGGTAGTGCATTCTTTGCAAGTACATCTACAAGCTCTTTAATATTTGTACCGTCTCCACCTTTAAACATATCTTCTTTATATAATTCTTTACTATCTTCTATTCCTTTTTTCTCTTGAACCCAGTTTTCAGGAATATCTAACCCTGCACCGGACCATCTAGTATTTCCTCCAACTTTAGCTTCCTGCTCAAGTAAAACAACACTTGCTCCATTTTCAGCTGCTGAAATAGCCGCTGTAAAACCAGCACCACCAGCACCTATTATAACTACATCATATGTTTGTTCAGTTTCTTTTTCCTTTGTTGGCTCTGTTTCTTCTAGCTTTATAAGTTCATAATCTCCAGTTTGTTTACTTGCTTGTGATGTAGCATCTACATCCTCTTCTGAAGTTTCATTTGAAGTTTCTTCTGATTTCTCTTCAACTTCCTCTCCAGTAGTTTTTTCAGGTGATTCATTAGTAGCTCCACAACCAATAAGTGATAAAATCATTACTAGTGCTAATACTATACTTAGTGACTTTTTAAATTTCCTCAATTTCCTTCCTCCTTAAGTAGTAGATTGAATTTTTACTATAACTGGCCAGTTAATAATAAATTATACACAATTTAGTTTCTAACTAAATTGATTGTTGCTATAATAATTTCCTCTCTAACGATTATAGTTTGATATAAAACAAATGTCAATAATAATACGACAATTTTTTATCAATTTTTACATAATTCTAACATAAACATTTTCACTGATAGAACTGAAACCAAGTATTTAAGCATTATAAAAATGTAAAATTTAACCCTTCAACGCTTTGTTGAAGTTTATACAATGTTAATTATAATACCCTTAAGTAAATTTATTACAATTAACCCTTAATTTCATATGTGAAAATGTTAACTTAAGAGATATAACTAAAAATATTATAAATAAAAAAAAGAGACAATGTGTTTTATCAAAGAGCCATTGCCACTTGTTAGTAACTTTATATCTATTAGCCAATATAAATAGGTATACCACTACACCACCAATAGTAAAAAAAGCAAATTCTTTACAAATACATTTTTCTTTCCTTCAAGTAATTGCGGTAAAAAACTTTGTAAATATTTATATAAAATGAAGTCTAAGATTCCTATCAACAATATTAACCACAGAAATCCTATTGGTGAATAAAAATCTGCGCCTAAAAGCATGATTATTGTCCAGCCAACAAAAAATAATATAATATTTATTTTCATAACTTTTAAATTATCATGCTATCATCTCTCTTTTTAGTAATTTTTATTTCACAATATTCTACAAGTATATATTTATTCTATTGTTTCAGTTTATTATACAAATTTCCTTTCCTGATTAACGCGGCTTTTAACATAATATTTCCAATCCTGTCCATAGCCCCTAGTACACAGACTTGTTCATTTAATACCTGTAATTAAATATAATAACATAAATAAAAAGAGATATGAATGATTTAAAACTAATTTATTTATTATTTTTCATTAAAATATCTAATATATCCTTGGTTACTACATTTCGTTTTGATTTGTCTATATTATTTAATTGGATAATACATTGTTTACTTTCTAAAATATTAACAATTAATGTACTAACACCATATATACCTCCATGATGAAAAACAATTGTAACTTTTTCATTTTCTTCATTTTCCGGAGGAACATAATCAAAAAGTCCATCTAATGCTTTCTTTATTTCATTAACATATGTTTTAACCACAAAACATCCACATGCATAGTTATTAAGATTAGGTTTTAATAGTAATTTTGTATATTTTTCAGATAATAATTCATTTGAAAATAAAGCTTTATTCCATATAAACAAATCTTTTACAGTTGTATACATAGCACCAGCAGTGTATGCTGCACTACGATCCCAATACTGTGCTTTTTTAAAACCAGAATCTGTAACTTCATAATCTGAAGCCTTCTTATCTAAAATACTATAATAATCATCATAACCTGTATTTTTCATATTTAAAGGAATTAGGATATTTTCTTTTAAAACATCTTTAAAATGTTTATTGGTTACCTCTTTAATTATAGCTCCTAAAATAACATAGCCTGAGTTGCTGTATTTACATTTACTTCCTGGTTTGAATTCCAATTCTTCAGTACAATGATTTAAAATTAATTCCTTTAAATTGTATTCTTTTCTTATCTTATCTCCTAAAAATCCTTTCTTTTCAGTAAAGTTTGGTATCCCTGAAGTATGGGTTAACAAATGATATATAGAAACCTTCTTTCCAATATTTTTATCATAGTAAGGTAAATACTCTGATATCTTATCTTCAAGACCTATTTTACCCTTTTCAACGAGTTGTAAAACTAACATAGCTGTAAACTGTTTTGTAATTGAACCTAAAGTATGCTTCGTATCAGCTTCATTTAAAATGTTCCACTCCATATTTGCATACCCAAAACCTCCTTTGAAGATAACATCATCATTTTCTGATACTAACACACTTCCATTTAATGCTTTTTCTTTATAATGTTTTTGTAATACTTTTCTTATTTTTTCAGCTCTAAAATCCATAATTATCCCCCTTATAAATTAATAATTAAAACACCTACTAAATTTATTAAAAATAAAAACATATTTAATATAAAAAATATTTTTTTCCTTTCATTATGTAATTTACTTTGACTAACAATATTAGTAATTACCATAACAATAGGAACTAATAAAAGCCCCTTCATTTTATTAACACCTAATCTTGGTTTAAAAGAAAATTTTAAGCTAAATAATAAATCAATTTTTTCTGGTAAAAAATTGTAAAAAAGTATATTTAATATAACTGTAACTCCTAATAATAACCATGAGTATTTAATATATTTATTCATATCTACCCTCCTATTTTGTTTCTCGTTAATATAACGAATAAAAGGATAAAAGGTTCAAATTTTTTCTATAAATATATTAAATTATAAACTAATATTGCATAAAAAAATGGCCCCTCAAGCCATCTCTTTTAAATCATCTTAAAAAACTGATTTATTTTCCTTAGAAAGTTTTAAAGAAATTTTTTTAATCTGTTCAAATTTATCTATTATTTCTAACGATAATTTCCTTGCTTCTTTTGCCTTTTTAACTGCATCTTCTTCATTTTCATTTTCTATATGTTCAATAACTGCATGACCTAAATCGTGAAGTTTTAAATGTATATCATCTACACTTAACCATACTTTTTTAACTTCTTTATTACTTGGAGTTATTGAATAATAAAAATGTCCAAAAGAACACCTTTTGCCATCTGTTTGTAGGTTTTTTATTCTCATTTCACTGGCCATTTCTTCTAAAGTATTCACCCAATTTTTATGTTTATTAATTACATCATCTATAAATAAAATAAACCTTTCATTATTTATCTTAAAATAATCTATCTTAGAAACCTTTCCAGCTACCTTTGAAATATCCGTTATATCATCATCTAAATCCCTCATTTCATTACCAAGTTCCTTTGTCTTTAATGCATCACTTTTAAGTTTTTCAGATAAGTCATTTAAACCTTCTGTATCTTCAGCTATCGTTTCCATGGAAGCTGTTACCTCTTCAGTAGATGCAGTTATTTCCTCCATAAACGAAGCAAAGCTTTGAATATTATCTATAACCTCTTTAAGGGTTCCTTCACTTTTTAAAAAGGATTTACTCATTTTATCTGTATCATCATTTAAATTTGATATGGACTCCACAGTATAGTTTACACTTTCTAAACTATTATCTGAAGCGATTTCTATTTTATCCATAAACTTTTCCATAGATTCTAATTGTTCCTTTGTTGTTTCAGCTAACTGTCTTATCTCTTCTGAAACAACAGCAAACCCCTTTCCTTCTTCCCCTGCACGGGCCGCTTCTATACTAGCATTAAGGGCTAAAAGATTTGTTTGACTTGCTATATCATCTATTCCCTTTACTATCCCCTTAATATTCTTTACCATATCAGTAAGATTAGTCATATTATTTTTCATAGATTTAGATTTTTCTAATACATCATTATTAGTTTTTCTAACATCCTTTATTAAGGTATTATTATCCTCTGTCATAGTTAATAATTCTTGGGATTTAGTAGAAATATCCTCTATAGTTGAAACATTATCATTCATAGTTCCTGATACCTGCTGCATACTTACATTTGTTTGTTCTATTGCATTTAATGTAGATTCTGATGTTTTAGTAAGTTCATCTGCTGTATTAAATAATGACTTAGAAAAATTATATAATCTAACATTAAATGTACTAATATTACTAGCAATGTTAAATACGCCATCAACCATTTTCTTTACATTTTCAGAACTTAAGTTAATTGTTTTTAATATGGAATGAATAAATTTATCTAAACTATTGATATATTTTTTATCATTTATTATCCCCTTTTCAAAATTTTCTTTCATCATTTTTACTTCTTTTAAGAATTTTTTATTTTTAAACAAACTATCTCCCCCAATTTTAAAATTAATTTAAATTTATTTAGTGTTGCTAAATATTATATTAAAATTTTTTGATGATTTCAACAATTTATTAAATCACCGGTGTAAATATATTAACAATTACTTAAACTTTTTAGATAAAAAAACTTATTTTAATAAAGTTTATATTACTTTAAATTGTAGATTCCATATTTGCTGTAATAATCTTTATGACATATTTTATATTCTTTATCTGTTTCTAAATAGTTTTTACCCATAAGCATAACTAAATAAACCTTTAATTTTTTTAGTTTCAACTTTTCTTCCATTATTCCATAATAAAACTAAAAAGAATGTTGACATTTCCTTAATTTATCTTTACTAAAACATTTAAAGTAATTTAGATTTTAAATTCAAATTAATCCTTTCAAAAAAAAATCAAAAAAGACTTCAACAAATTAAATCTGCTGAAGTCTTTAGATTAAGATTAACTACTAATGTGAATTTTTTATGCAACTACCCCTCTTTTATTAGAGTACTTTTCATATTCTTTAGTTTCCATTATCTCTTTTATAATATCTATTACTTTCCACACTTCATTAAATGAAGTGTATAAAGCAATTGGTGCAAGTCTTATAACATTTGGATATCTAAAATCAGGAATTATTCCTCTATCTTTCATCGCTTCATTAATCCTAACTGCTTCATCATGTTCTAAGGATACGTGTCCACCTCTTTTATTATCTTTTCTTGGATTTCCTATGAAAAATCCATATTTTGATAACTTATTATCTATTAAATACATCATATAGTTTGTTAATTTCAATGACTTTTCTCTAACATTTTTAATACCCACTTCATTAAATATTTTTAAAGATCCTTCTAAAGGTGCCATGCTAAAAATATGGGGACTTCCTACCTGCCAAGCTCCTGCATCTAAAGATGGGCTAAATTCATTTGATAAATCAAACTGTTTATCCTTTTTATATCCAAACCATCCAGAAAGTCCTGGTCCCTTATGTAAATGTCTCTTATTTACATATAGACTTGCAACTCCCCCAGGACCATTATTAAAATACTTATAATTACACCAAAACGCGAAATCTACTCCCCACTCAGATAAATGATGCTCTACAGCCCCAGCAGAATGACAACAATCAAATCCAATAATTATATCCCTTTTATGAGCTTCTTTAGTAAGATATTTAATATCTAATAATTGTCCACTCCTATAAAGAACAGATGGAAGTAAAATCAAAGCAACTTCATCAGTCATATTTTTTACTACATCTTTTTCATCTACCCTTCGTCCATCTTTACTTTCTATAACTATTAAATTGTCTTCTTTAGTAAGATTTTTAAGTTTTAACTGACTTTCAATTGCGTATCTATCCGATGGAAAATTTAAATCATCTACTAATATTTTATTTTTCTTTCCATCTGGCTTAAAAAAAGTTGATACTAAACAATGTAAATTTAAAGTTGTAGATGAGTGTATTATTATTTCATTTTCTTCAGCACCAACTAAGGGTGCCTGCATTTTAGCTAAAGTTTCTCTATAATAAAACCAAGGATTTTCTGCATTCATCCAACCATTTATACCTAAATTTTTCCATTCATTCATAACTCTAAGTAAACACTCTTCTGAATCCTTAGACATAAGACCTAAAGAATTTCCATCCATATAAATTTCATTTTCTTTTAAATAAAATCTATCCCTAACATCTTTTAATTTATCCTCTTTATCCATTTTCTTAGAAAACTCTTCACTTAATTTAAAATTATTTTTCAAATATATCTCCCCTTTAACATTATTTAGCTACCTAAATATTTTAATAAAAAATTTATTCCTCTAACTTAATTTTTACATCCTTAAGCCACTTTACAAACAAAGTCTTTTCTTCTTTTGAAAATGAATTACACATCTCATTTTCTATATCTAATATAATATTCCAAGAATCTTTTTCTAATAATTTGCCTTTTTCAGTTAAATGGATCCTTTTAATTCTTGCATCTTTATTATCTATCCTTCTTTTTACTAACTCTTTTTTTACTAAAATGTTTATTATACCTGTTAAAGTAGATGGCTTAACACATATTATTTCAAGTATTTCCTTTTGAGTTAATCCTCCCTTTTTCCAAAGACAATTTAATACTCTAAATTGTGAATAAGTTATACCTAAAGCTTCTAGCTTTTCATTAAGCATAATAGTCATTTTTCTTGCTATTTCTTGGATATAATATCCGGAATGATTACTAAAATCTTTATCCATTTTTATTTAGCCTCCTAAATATATTATAGCCTTTTTCTTATATGTTATCAATACTATTTTACATTTGTTATTATCCATAGTTTTAAATTACTTTTAATTAACTTTTATAATTTTAGAATTTATTTTAATCTTTCCATTAACTTAAATGAATAGCCTATCTTTTCTATTTCTTCTCTAGATAATATACTCCCCTCTGGCGGTCTTTTATTTAATTTAAATACTACTGCCTTTTGACTAACCTTTTGTTTGAAATTTATTCTATTCATAGGTATATCCATATCAAATGTATCAGATATCGCTTCAGCAGTTGATTTATGTCCTATAGCAGATATAAAACCATTTTTTAATAAAAGTTTTTTTGCATCCTTTATATCTATATCACTTATTTTATATACACCATTAGTTGTAGCCACAGTTCCATTAAATATTCCTACTTTCATACCTTCATACATACTATCACCTCTATAAATTACTTTCTACACATATTAAAGTTCTCCTTTATTATGTACTTTAGTTGTATATTTGATAAAGCTTTTTTATATTCTTAACCAGCTTAAGTTCTCATCACTTGAAAATGTTGATACATTATATAAAAATAAAGCTTCATCTATATCATTTTCTTTTATATAGTCATATATATTTAACTTATAATATCTTAAGTCTATAATATGTATCTCTTTATAATGATTTGCTAGAAATGGAATAAAAGAATGGGAATATGAATCTTTAAAAATCACTAATTTTTTATTGTTTTTAACATCCGTTTTAATAGTAATTAAAGAATGATTTCCATCTAAAAAGAGAGAATATTTATCTTTTTTATCTAAATGATTAAATTCATAAAGGGTATTAGTATATTTATCTTCATCTAGATAATGTACTTTATAGGATGTATTAAATTTAGGTTTAAAAATTTCTATTTTATCAGCAGGTATATGCCTATTATTTGCTTTTGAATAAAATGTTCCATAAAAACTATTACTAACTATCTCTTTATCGAATTTATTAAAATCAAAGGATTTTAAACCTATATTATTACAAAACATTTGATATGCATAATATGCCCCTCTCATTGTCCAATGATGGTCTGTTTTAAAATAGATATATTCATCCTTTTTTCTTTTTAATATATCATAAACATCGATAAACTCCCCATTTAAATTCTTTTTTACCCTATCAATTATCTTTGATTGATCATATGGCTCAGAAAACATAGGAAGTTTATCTTCATAAATTTTAACTGAATTTGGGGCTAATAAAAAGTATGTGGTCAAATCTGGTAACTTTTTATTAAAGTAGTTTATACTCTTAATATTATTAGCTAAAACTTCATCTGAATTTGTAAAATCCTCTAATAGATATCCATCTTTACCAAAGTATATTCCGTTATTTTCATTTTTAAGTGAAAATCTTTCAATATCAGATTTTAATCCTACCCAGAAATCTTTAAAAATGAACTGATCTGTAATATAGGTTTCAAACTTATTTGAAAATCTTCCCGATGTCAATTTTTCCATACTGAATTTTGGAAACTGTGATAATACTCTATTTTCTGATTCTGAAAATTCTTTATCTGGCATTAATATATTAAAAATATTTATTGTAAATATAAAAACAATAAACACTATTACTATTATTTTATTAGCTAACTTTTCCATATCAAACACCTCATTAAAATCTAAAATATAAAAACGGATTATATGATGCATCTACTAAATATGCTGTTGAAAGAAAAAGTAGTATGAAATATATACTATTAACTGTTATATATTGATAACTTCCTTTTTTTTCCTTTAATTTATTTAAAATAACTTTATGTTTGTTTTTAATAAAAGGGGTTGAAGCTATTATAAGTATAAAAAATGTAATCATATAACTATATAAATAATATACAAATTTTAAATCATATAATTTCACTTGATTAAATCCAAACATAACTTTTAGATAATTATATCCTATAGAAATATCCTCAAATACAAATAATACCCACCCAATAATTAATAAAAATATTACATATATGTGTCTTATCGGCCTGTATAATTTATTTAAATATTTTAGTAAAAATGCTTTTTCAATAGCTATTAATATTCCAAAGTACAATCCCCAAAATATAAAATTCCAGCTTGCTCCATGCCAAAATCCTGTTAATAACCATACTATGAAAAGATTTATATATGTTTTTCTTTTACCTAACCTATTTCCTCCAAGGGGAATATAAACATAATCCTTAAACCAAGTACCAAGGGATATATGCCACCTTCTCCAAAACTCTGTTATACTTTGCGATATGTATGGATAATTAAAGTTTTCTAAAAAGTCAAATCCAAACATTTTACCAAGTCCAATAGCCATATCAGAATAACCACTAAAGTCAAAGTATATTTGAAATGAAAATGCTATTATACCAAGCCATGCAGTTAATACTGTTAATTCACTGATATTTGTATTTTGTATTTCACTAAAAAGCATTCCTATATTATTTGCTAATAATACCTTCTTTGATAAACCTATAATAAATCTTTTTATTCCCTCTGCAAATTTATCTATATTCACTTTTCTTTTATTAATTTGTTTTGCAATTGTTTGATACCTAACTATAGGTCCAGCTATAAGCTGAGGAAACAGCGTTACATAAGTTGCTAAGGCAATGGGACTCTTTTTAATAGGTGCTTTTTTTCTATAAACATCTATTGTATATGACATAGTTTGAAATGTATAAAAAGAAATACCTATAGGTAGTGGTAAATTTAGAGAATTAAAGCTTGTATTAAACATTAGATTAATATTTAATATGAAAAAATCATAATACTTAAAAAATGATAATAATCCTAAATTGATTATAATTGATGATATAACAGCTAACTTTGCCTTTTTACTATCTCTATATTTTTCTATTATTAGCCCATGGATATAATCAACTATAGATGAAAATATCATTAAAAAAATATATACTGGTTCTCCCCAAGCATAAAATATCAAACTTGCTATTAATAAAATAATATTTTTATATTTATCTGGTGATATATAATAAAATAATAATGTTATTGGTAAAAAATTAAATAAAAATACTAAACTACTAAAAACCATTTAACCACAACCTATCTATATTTACATAATTTAAGACACGTATACGTGTCTTAAAAATTATTTTAATGAGTTATTAAATATTTTTTCTATTTTTTCTGGATTATCATAAGTAATATATACTAAGTACTTACCCTTAGTTTTTATTATATTATTTTGTACTTTTTTATACTGATCTGGTAAATATTTTTCCCAGGTATTAACTTGTCCTTTTTTTATCTTTTCTAGTGATGTTTTTAAATCTTTAACTTTAGATTCATCCTTAGCTTTTAATACTATAATTAAATCTGATTTAACATTCATCATTTGTTGTAATATATAACCTTCTTTAATGTCTTCTTTACTAAAGATTTCAGAAAATGGATTTTTTTCCTTAGTTAGATCTATATCCATAAATCCAGGTAATTTACCATCCTTTAAACTTTCCTCTTTGACTCCTTTATCCTTCATATCTTTGGCGATTTCACCCTTTATATCATCTAATATATCCTTCACTTTTACATTTAACTCTGTTTTTTTACTACATCCTACAAATGAAAAGACAGTTGTAACTATAAGTATTAAACTTAATATTTTCTTCATTGTTACCCTCCTTAGTTGTTACTTAAAGTATTATCAAATATTTTTTCTATCTTTTCACCATGTTCAGATATTACAAGGATTATATACTTACCTTCAGCTTTTAATATATGATTTTTTACCAAATCATAATTTTTTGGCACATAATTTTCATATGCCTTTAACTGTTTTTGAACATGGTCTTTTAAAGTTTCTTTTATTAAAGCTACCTTTGATTTATCCTTTGCTTTTATAATAACTATTTCTTCAGCAGCTAAATTTATCATAGGGCATTTAATAATACCTTCTTCTACGTTTTCTAAATTGATTTTATAACCCTTAACTATTTGTTTATTTACTTTAGACATCTCTTCATTTTTTAAATTAACCTCTGTTAACCCTTTAAAATCAATCTCATTTTCAATTTCACTAAAAATATCCTCCACCGCTACATTTACCTCTGATTTTTCACTGCACCCTATTAATGAGAAAATACTTATTCCTATAATTAATAAACATAATATTTTTTTCATTTTTATTCCTCCTTAGTTTTTTATGTTTTTTGACACATATAATTAGTCGATTAAAACATAAAAAAAGTTCCACAAAAATAAAAAAACTAGAAAATAAACTTTTTAAAAAGGTTATTTTCTAGCTTAAAATATATAACTATATTTACTTTTCTCTTAAATATAATATGGATAAATCATTCTATTTTTTATAGATATTTTTTCATGGAGAAATTCTTATATCCCGGCGGTAAATTATTACGGGTACAAAAAATTTCATAACCATTATTTTGATAAAAATCTTTAGCCTGAAACTCTGTAGTTCCAAGAAAAGCTTTATCTACACCAAAATCTAAAGCTTCTTTTTCAGCCTCTTTTAGAATCTTTTTTCCTAAACCCATTTTTCGATAACTTTCATCTACCCATAAAATGCTAATATAAAACCAATTCCATCCTATATAACCACTCAAACCACCTATTATCTTATTATCTTTCCTAGCAAAAACTTTTACTAGCTTAAAAGGAATATCACCAAGGCATTCTTCATAATCTTTTTCTATCTTTTTATAAAGTATTTTATAATACACGTCCTCTTTTTCTTTATTAGTACTAATATGAAATTTACTGCTTTTTATAATAGGTCTTTTCTTTATAAATTCATTCTTTAGAAAATAACAATTATTACCATGTGGTCTATCTTCTAAAATACCGTCTATTTCATAACCTAGCTTTTTATAAAAGGGAACTGTATCTTTTACTATAGTTTGAAGTGAAGCCTTAGTTATGTATTTTTTTAAAGCTTCATTTTGAATCTTAAAAAGTAGTTTTTTCCCAAGACCTTTACCTCTATATCTCTTATCTACCCAATGCTTGTCAATATTTAACCAGCCCCAAACTAATATACCATTTACACCACCAATAACATTGTTATTTTCATCTAAAGCAAATACTTTTAATGATTTTACATCCGTATTAACATATTTTTTATTATATGCTCTAAAGGATTTTTGTAAATAATTCATATCTTCTTTACTTACTTTTTCTTCTACTTTAATAGTTATTTTCTCATCCATTTTTACTCCCTCTGTTGCTATTTAATATTTTTAAACCATTTATATACCGATAATGTTTCATTTTCATCTTTATATACATCCATTAATTCACACAATTTAAAGCTAAATTCAACAAAGGCTTGCCCGGTTGAGGTTACAATATTTCCATCAACAACTATATCTTCCTTTGAAATAACTGCATCCTTAAATAAATTAATATATTCCCCATCGGATTTAAGTCCTTCTGAATCACCTGTACATCTTTTATTCTTAAGTAAACCATACTCTGCCATAAGATAAGTACCACCACATATACCTGCAATAAATTTATTCTTTTCATTTAACTTATTTATAAACTCTCTAAGCCTAGAATTACTATACAAATACTCTGGATTTCCCCCTGGAATTATGAAAAGATCAATATCATCAGTGCTACATTCATCTAAAGTCTTATCTGGTAAAAACTTTTGTTTCTCTTCACTAATATACATACGATCTTCTAAAGCCACTGTGAAATAACTACCCTTAAATTGTAATGCACTTAAAACAACTTCAAATTCACAAAATCCATCATAATAAAATATACATATATTCATAATAATCCCCCTATTTAAAAATTATTTATTTAATTATAACAAATAATGGCTGACAACACTGTGTCAGCCATTTATTGTTTAATATCTTATTCTTTCATTTAACTGAATCTCCTAAAGCTATATGATAATAGTCTCTCAATATATTCTTATAATTGAAATACTTAAAATCTTAAGGAAAGACAACTTAATCCACCATCAAGCTTTCTAAATTCTGATACATCAACTTCTATTACTTTATACCCTTTTTTAACTATGGCATCCTTTGCTTTTTTAAATCCCTTAGGTATTATTACATTATCATTAACCCATATACAATTTGCTGCATAACTTTCCTCTTTACTAATTTCAATTTTATTAAAATCCTTAAATACTTCTTTATCAATAAATTCCCCAGAAACTAATAAGTTATTATTCTCTAGATATGATAATCCTGTTTTTAGATGAAGCACTTCATTTAACGCTACAACAGAACCAGTATAACCATACTTCTCTAAAAACTTAATCATCTGATTAGCTCCATTTTTATTA
Organism: Bacillota bacterium; assembly: GCA_009711785.1. Lineage (GTDB taxonomy): Bacteria > Bacillota > Clostridia > Tissierellales > MES13 > MES13. The sequence goes on along the minus strand of VENA01000009.1, from coordinate 105,727 downwards.
GTTCTATCAGATAACCCTATATAAAAATGATCTCCTACCATCATTATATCCCCACCTTCAATAGTCCCAGGAGGTTGAATCACTTCAATATTTTCATAGAAATTTTTTAAAACCTTTTGAATCTCAATTTGTTCCCCTTTTCTACTTTTAGCACCTAAATTAGTTATTATTGCGCATTTATCTGTAAGTAGTGCAGTATCTTCAACAAAACAAGAGTCAGGGTACCTTTCATCTTCTTCTAATAAAGTGACATTTACCCCACATTGTTTTAAAGCTTTAACATACTCAGCATGTTGTTTTAAAGCCTTTTTATAATCTGGTTTTCCTAAGTTTGCTGTAGTAATCCCTTTAACCATTGAACGTGCAGGTTTTCTTACTATAACGTTTTTAAACATACTATGTCCCCCTTAACAAGTATCTTAAGTATAATCCTATTTTAACATATATTTTACTACTTTTTATTAGTATTAAATATAAATGAAACCTATGTTTTTCTCTATGAAAAACTTAAAAATATTATAGCTTATTTTATAGTTTATTATTTAAAGTTTTTTAAATTATACTTATAACATATTACACCTTCAACTTGTTTAAAGCCCTCTTGAGTGTATAAAGTCTTTGCTCTTTCATTTTCAGCATTTACACAAAGTATTGTCTTTTTATAGGATTTATCCTTAGCAAATTTAAGTGAAGCCCTTAATAAATTTCTTCCTAAGCCTTTATTTTGATACTCTGGTATTATTGCAAAGGGCCCTATATTGATAGTAGGTTCATTTTCATACTCATCATCAACAGCTAATCTAATTAAACCTATAGGTTTATCCTTATGATAAAGAATCATTAAACCACCTTCTATATAGTGCTTATCTTCAGTTATTTTACTGACCATTTCCGGTGTAATAGGTGTTTCATTTCCTTTAAGTTTTTTAAAGGCTTTATTTCTAATTTCACAATAAATTTCTTCATCAATCCCTGGTCTAAAAGCTCTAATTTCATAATCTTTAGGAAAACTATATTCAGAAACATCTAAATCTCTTCTTAAAAGCAAGAAAGAATATCTTTCAACAGTAAATTTTAATTCTTCTATAGACTTAATCAACTTCTTATTTGTCAAAGGTATAAATATAAAATAATTATCTAAGCCTTCTCTATGCTTTAAAATAGCTTTTAATAACATATTATAATAAGAAATATCATTAATTTCAGAATGAAATATTCTAAAACGGGCTCTTTTACCCCTTTTATGATAATCATCTATTATAAGCGATGTTACTGCTTTAATATTTCCTAATTTATCAGTAACAATATAAGTAGGATTTTCATCATTAGGTGAAAAATCATTTAAATCTTCATCATATAAAAAAGATTCATCTACCTCATTTCTATGTTTCTTACAATATTTAATAAAATTTTTAATTTTATCCTTTTTTAATCTTTTTACTTCCATTTATCCCATCCCCTTTATTTTTTACTAAAATTCAATCCCAGGATTTTTAGTAATATCATCAGAAATAATAGCTATACCATCTACTTTAGTACCTGGCTTAACTTTAGGTTGTATAGATGGATTAGATGGATATGTTTTTCCATTATATTTAATCTTTGAAAAGAAACTTTCTATTCCACCTCCTGAAACATACATAATAATATCTTTAAATCCATTTGTTTTAGTATCACTTATAACTATAGGATTATTTACAAGGCTAAACTTTGATAATAATACATAATCATTATTTTCTTGTTTAAATATTGCTGCACTACATCCACCAGTCCCACAAACAGGAAAGCCTACTAAATAAACAAATATTTCATAAACTCCATCATCATTTAGATCAACTTTATTATAGTAATATCTTATTTTATCTTCTCCTTTTATTAAGTCAAAGGCTTGTTCTAAAGCTTTCTCAAGAAATCTATCCTTCTTTTTTTCAGAACAGATATATTCTAGTGATGAAAAATCTATTCCATATTCCTCTGAGAAAGGTGTATAATAACAAAATCTTTCCTTTAATCTTAATAATTCATCATTAGATGGATAGGGATATACATTAAATAAATTTTCAAACCCCTTCTTAGTCCATCCATATATACTAAGTTCTGAGTATCCATTTTTATTCTCCCATCCTACTAATAAATTATTAATATATCTATTAGTTATAGCTAAAGCATTAAAACTAGTAATACTACTATTCTTTCCTTTAATTATATCTAATACATAATAAGAATTATTATATCTTTTAAGTATTATAATATAATTTTTACCTTGCAAGTTATAAAAACCAACCAATTCTAAAAATCCATCTCCATCTAGATCTATCATATCTACAGCATATCTTTTATAATTTTTTAATTTAATAATTTTAGCACCGATAGGTAAATAAAATTTTAAAATATCTACTAAATATCCTTCATACCACATATAAAATCACCCTTTATTTCACTTATATGTATAATATTTTAGGGTGTGTTAGTAAATAGTGTTAGTAATATAATAAAAATATCAGTAGTCTATAGATAGAAATCTAATAATCATTAGGAATTTGATTATGAAAATCAAACTCTACTGAAGCAGGAACAGTTAATGTTCCTCCAATATTAGCGGTATAATATTTCGGATTATCATAATCATTACTATATTTTTTTAAACTTATAATCATTACTATGGAACTATCTTTTCTTTTTAATTCAACTGATTTAATGTATGCATTAGTTTTATCTATAATTAATCCTTTTTTAGCAAATTCCTTATCTATTAATGTATCTTTAAACTCTATAATTAATTGATTATCATCTTTTTTGTAAGAAGTTTTAGTAAATGGAGGGATCGTATAATCTGCAAAAAAACCTGCATCTTTAGGGTTTTGAGGTCCAAAGGCTACTTGAATTCCCTCTAAGGTTACTATTATATCAGTTAAACTATGTCCACTCTTACCTCCAAAATCAATCTCTTTTTCAAGGGGAAAATACATATTTTTCTTTATAGGTAAAAACTCGGATTTACCGTCTTTAATAATCATCTTTTTACAATCATAGATATATGGAACATCATGATAATTTGACTCACTATATTCACCTTTCATATTAAAAGCAACATGATTTTCATCAAAAACTTTATAGGATGATACATAATTCCACCCTACAGGCATAACAAATAATTCATTAGATTTAGAGTTATATAAAAGATACCCATCGGCAAATGTCTTTTTCTTTGTTTTAATCATATAAAGATTTTTATCATGTCTTTCTAAAACTTCAATATTGTCATAGTTAATTGATTGATATTTGCTTTTAATTATTTCTTTTACAATTTCCAAAATATCATCTTTAGATTTTTCTTTATCATTATTTCCACCTTCTGAAGAAGTTTCTTTCAAAGTCGTACTCATGTTACTATTATTAGAGTCTGTTGATGTGTTGATTGTACATCCAAAAAGATTCATAACTAGACTAATAAGTAAAAAACTAATAGTTAACAACTTAATTATTTTTCCCATAAAATCCCCCCTAAAATTTGTGTAGCTCCTTCTTAGTTTTCTAAAATATTATTAATGTTATTAGATATTATATTCCCTTTATCTTTTGTGATATAATTTGCTAATATTAAAGCATCTATTACTTCTTCAACTCTAGCTTTTGTTTTTTCATTTTCTCCAGATATCTTATAAGTACTAGGTGCTTGGGGCAAACCTGCAATAATTATGGATTGCTCTAATGTTAAATTCTTTGGTTCAACATCAAAATAATTATTAGCAGCTTCCTTAATTCCATAATTTCCATTTCCAAAATAGATAATATTAGCATACAATTCTAATATCTCTTTTTTACTTAACTTATTCTCTAATTTCAATGCTACAATAGCCTCAGCAACCTTCCTTGTATACTTTTTTTCAAAACTAAAAAACATATTTTTAGAAAGTTGTTGTGTTATTGTACTTCCACCTGAAGGTGTTCCATCATTTATTACGTTAGTTAAAAAAGCCCTTCCGACTGAAATAAAATCTATTCCTGAATGTTTATAGAAACGATGGTCTTCTATGGCTACAATTGAATCTAAAAAGCCCTTTGGCAAATTTTTAATAGAAACAAAATTTTCATTTGCTTTTATTTCAGTTATTTTGTCATCTATATTAGTCTCTTCTGTAGCTTTTTTGTATAAATCATATCCTAAATAACAAGTACTTCCTATATAAGTACTACAAGCTATTAAAAAGAATATAATAAAAAACTTTAACCCTTTTTTATTATTTTTCACAAAGTTCTCCTCCACTTATATATAAAAAATTAATTACATAGTTAATTATATATCTTTTTTAATAACTTAACCACCGAGTAAACTAACTATTTTGTAAGAAATATTTTAAAATTTTAATATTATTTACTAAAATCTATTTCCTCGGAAATTGTCGTATAAAACAAAATTACTATTTTTAACGTTTGAGTTATATCAACTTTTTTTAGATTATTGTGTGTTTTTTTACAAAATACATGATTCTCCGATATTTAGCATGAAAATGGTAATATATAATTGTTTATTGTTTTTTATACTTATAATTTCTTAACTTTCTTCCATAATATTTTAGTTCACCATTTACTCCATCATATATAGCTGTATATATCTTATTATTATATTTAAGATGAACTTCATATTCTATCTCTTTTTTTATATTTCTTACAGTCATAATATCTATTATTTCAATTTCATTATTTATTCTTTTCAATATTTCTTCTTTACTTATTTTAGGCATTTTGATCTTTTCATTATCATCATATATTATTTGAAAATTTCTTATTAATCCAGTAGAATGTAATACTAATTTTATTTCTTTCCTTTCATCATATATCCCATCAATTTTTTCTATGTAGGAATATTTAATGGATTCGATTCTTCCTGATTTATCATATTCTATTTCCTTATAAGAAGTTGATAAGTTTCTATTAAATTTAGATATTATATTATTTGCCCTACTATCTAACTCTTTTTCTGTATATTTTGTATCACCACTAAGTACTGTAAATCGAATAGTCATTACATTAATCATATTTGTTTCTTCATAAAATGTTACTGAATAATCTGTCTCATCATTTTTTTGTTTAAATATATTTCCTAACTTTGTTTTAAATACGTATTTATCTGTATTTTTACTATTACTTTTATCGTATTTTAAAGTTTTATCCTTTACTAGCTTAGAAAAAACTTCATCACAATATTTTTTCGCATTATTAAAATCTCCTTTATTAAAATCACCCTTATAATTTTCTAAAAAAGAATATTTTGATTTTAATAAATCATCTGCTTTTTTTGAAAAATCATTATATATTTTTACTATGTTTTCTTTTAATTTCTCTTGTTTATCAAAATCTCCCTTATAATCCCCTAGAACTTTTTTATGCTCTTTAATTAATAATTCATTATATGCATATAAATGTGTTAAAAATTTTCTTTCAGATTCACTTATAGTTTCATCTAATAATATATTTTTCATTAAATCATTTATATGATATATATCTATATAATCATTAGGAATTAACTTATCTCCTAATTTTTCAGCATCATAATTTGATAGCATATAATTATGTATAACATTTTTATTGAAAAACACCTTATTTAAATCATAATTATTTAAAACTAAAATTTCAGATATATTATCATTTAAAATTTCTAACTCAGAAGCAAAATCTTCAAAATCATAAAATAATCTATCCTTTAATTCATCATAGCCATCATGATATTTTACAATGTAATGTCTTGCAGTTACTATTAGTATAAATAGTAGTAATAAATAAAGATTTCCCTTATTAAATATCTTTTTCACCCTTATTCCCCCATTTATTTGAAGTATATTTTATTTTACCATATATTGTATAATAATTAAATTTTCAATAAAAAAACTCCCCTTTATAAACAGTATTATCTGTCTACTCTAAGGAGAGCTTTTTTCTTGACTTTTCTTGATACATTTTTTTATCTGCATATTCAACAAAATGGTTTATATCTTTAAAGTTATTATTTTCAAATGTAGCGATACCATGACTAGAACTCATCAAATAAGGTTTATCATTACTATTAGCTTTTTTAATATTATCCTTTATTCTAGACCATATATTTTCAGCATTTTCATTAGATGTGTTTGGAAATACTATTAAAAATTCATCGCCTCCTAAACGCATGAAAATATCTACTGGGCGAATTGAACTCTTAACTATGTCAGTAATTGTAAGTATATAACTATCACCTTCAGCATGTCCATATTTATCATTAACTTCCTTTAAATCATCTAAATCTATAAAACATATACTTAATGGTTGGTTTTCATTTAAAGATTGTTTAAAATATTTAATTAGTATTTCAAAACCTGCCCTTCTATTATAAATATTAGTTAATTCATCGGTATTTGCTTTCTTTTTTAAGGTTAACTCTGCTTTTTTTCTAGCTTCTACTTCTAATCTCAATTGATTTAAATGTATATCAGATAACTTCCTTAGACGGAACTCATTAATACTTTTCTCCTCTAGTTTATAAGCCATAATTGCTGTAATTAAACCTATTGTATAAACATTAAAAAACTTATAAATTTCATTAAGTGTAAGTTTAGATATAAAAATTAAATCAAAGGTTAGAATTAATAATATAATACCAATTATATAGGGAACCTTCTTTCTAGTACCAGCAGAAAATAATAATATTCCTATGAAAAATATTATAAATATCTGTATAACTCGATCATTATATATTCCATTTTGTGTATTATATATATAATAATAAAATACATATGAAAATACAGAAGCCAAAGAAATGCATATATCATAAAATCTTAAAACCAAAGATTTTTTATCTTTTAATGGAGTTAAAGTTATAATAAGAAAGGATAGAAAAAATAACATTGTAATAATACGAAAATAACTTACAGAAGTATTATAATGAAAAACTTTTATATCACCATATAATGCTAAAAACATTATTATAAAGGATACAACTGAAGCAATCCGTCCTATCTGTAATGTATTTATATATTGTCTTTCTTTATATAATTCATTAACTTTTTTCATCATTTGTTTTTTCATCTAAAGACCCCTTAGATATTTAAATATAAAATTATATTAATATTTATTAATACTTTAATTCTATCACAAAAGATAAACATTTAAAATGAAATACTATTTATTAAAAAATGAATAGCCTAAAATTAGGCTATTCATTATATTTTTAATAAACTTATCTATTTCATTAATTCACAAATATTATTTGTAAATTCCACTGGATCATTTATAGATAAACCTTCTATAAGTAGCGCTTGATTGTATAATAAATCAGTATATAACTTAAGTTTTTCTTCATCTTTTTCATAGGCTTTCTTTAATGATTTAAATACCTCATGGTTTGTATTTATCTCTAGGACTTTATCTGCCTTTACATTCTGATCATTAGGCATAGCATTTAATATTTTTTCCATTTCTATACTTACTTCACCCTCATTTGTTAAACATACTGGATGATTTTTTAATCTCTTTGAAACTCTAACATCTTTAACTTTATCCTTTAATAAATCCTTCATACTTTCAAATAAATCTTTGTTTTCTTCGTAATCTTTTTTAGTTTCATCCTTATCTTCCTCTGTATCTAAATCTAAGTCACCACTTGATACTGACTTAAATTCTATATCCTTATATTTTGCTAACATCTTTATAGCAAACTCATCTACTTCTTCTGTAAAATATAAAATTTCATATCCTTTATCTTTAACAAGTTCTGTTTGTGGTAACTTTTCTATTCTTTCCTTTGATTCACCCGTTGCATAATAAATATACTTTTGATCTTCTTTCATTCTATCTACATATTCACTTAAAGTAACCATCTTTTCCTCTTTTGATGAATAAAACATTAATAGATCCTGTAAAACTTCTTTATCTTTTCCATAATTACTATAAACACCATATTTTAGTTGTTTAGAGAAACTTTTATAAAACTCTTCATATTTTTCTCTATCATTTTTAAGTAGACTAATAAGTTCTTTCTTAACTTTAGATTTAATATTCTTAGCTATTATTTTTAATTGTCTATCATGCTGTAACATTTCCCTTGATATGTTTAGAGATAAATCCTCTGAATCAACTATTCCCTTTACAAAGCTAAAATAATCAGGTAATAATTCAGCACACTTATTCATAATTAAAACACCATTTGAATATAATTCTAAGCCTTTTTCATACTCTTTTGTATAAAAATCATATGGCATTTTTTCTGGAATATATAATATAGCATTATATCTAATAGTTCCATCTGTCTTAATATGAATATGTTTAAGAGGTTTATCAAAACCAAAATGTTTTTCTTCATATAACTTATCATAATCCTCTTTAGTAAGCTCATTTTTATTTTTCTTCCATATAGGAACCATACTATTTATTGTTTCTTCTTCTATGTATTCCTCATATTCATCTTCACTACCCTCTTTAAGCTTACTTTTAGTAACATCCATCTTTATAGGGTATCTAGTAAAATCAGAATATTTCTTAATTATTGATTTCAATCTAAATTCCTCAAGATAATCATCAAAGTTTTCATCTTCAGTGTTTTCTTTTATTTTAAGTATAATATCTGTACCAACACTATCCTTTTTATATTCCTCAATAGTATAACCTTCAGCTCCGTTTGATTCCCATTTAAATGCTTTGTCACTACCGAAAGGTTTAGTTATTACAGTAACTTTATCAGCTACCATAAATGAAGAATAAAAACCTACACCAAACTGTCCTATTAAATCATGTCCATCTTTTATTTCGTTATCTTTTTTAAATGCTAAAGATCCACTCTCTGCAATAATTCCAAGATTATTTTCAAGCTCTTCTTTATTCATTCCTATACCAGTATCAGAAACCCTTAAGGTTCTATTTTCTTTATCAACAAATATTTTAATATAATAATCATCTTTATTAAATGTTAATGAATCATCTGTTAATGCTTTATAATATACCTTGTCAATAGCATCGCTAGAATTAGAAATTAACTCTCTTAGAAAAATCTCTTTGTGGGTATATATTGAATTAACCATCATATCAAGTAATCTTTTAGACTCTGCTTTAAACTCTTTTCTTTCCATTTAAATCTCTCCTCTCATTATTTTTTATCTACCAAAAGGTGAGTTCTCTTTTGAATTTGTTAGCACTCTATAAGTGCGAGTGCCAATTTTAACATATAATTTTTTTCCTGATTTGTCAATACCTTTTTTAAAATTTTTAATCTAAACTAAATAAAAGTGACGATGGAATTTTCCATCGCCACTGATTTTTTTATTCACTTATCTTCTTTTTAAGAACTCCTAACATTAAAGCGGTTATAATAGAGCCTATTAAAATAGCTAATATATAAAGATATGGATTTCCTTTAACTATTGGTATTACAAATGCACCACCATGGGGAGCTGGAAGTCCTATATTAAATGCCATCGTAAGCGCTCCTGCTACTGCTGAACCTGTAATAATAGATGGTATTACTCTAGCAGGGTCTGCTGCTGCAAAGGGAATAGCACCCTCTGTAATAAATGATGCTCCCATTACATAACAAGTCTTTCCTGCATCTCTTTCGTTTTTAGTAAATTTATTTTTAAATAAAGTTGTCGCAAGGGCAATTCCAAGTGGTGGAACCATACCTCCTGCCATAACTGCAGCATGATATGAAAAATTACCTGCCTCTATCATAGCTATACCAAAGGTAAAAGCTGCCTTATTTATAGGTCCTCCCATATCTACAGCCATCATACCACCTATAACTAATCCTAATAATACTTTATTAGCCGTTCCTATGCTACCTAACCATTCTTGCATTCCTGTATTTAAAAACTCTACAGGTTTTACTATGAAAAGTAACATAATTGCACCGGTTAAGAATATACCAAACAAAGGATAGAGTAAAACTGGTTTTATTCCTTCTAAGGATTCTGGTAGCTTAGAAAATGCTTTTTTAAGAAATACTACTATATAACCACCTAAGAAACCAGCTATTAATCCTCCTAAAAATCCTGCATTACTATTAGCTGCTATAAAACCACCTACCATAGCAGGTGCAAATCCTGGTCTATCTGCTATACTCATACCAATAAAACCTGCAAGTACTGGTATCATAAGGGAGAATGCATTTCCTCCACCTATATCCATAAGTAACTTAGCAAGTGGATGAAATGATGGATCATTTGGGTCAAAGGCTTTAATTCCAAACATAAATGATATAGCTATTAATATACCACCACCAACTACAAAGGGAAGCATATTTGAAACACCATTCATAAGATGTTTATAAAATCCTGTCTTTTCCTCTTTATTATTTTCTTCATTAGTTTCATTACCATCATAATGATAAACCTTAGCATCTTCTTTCAATGCTTTATTAATAAGTTCTTCAGAACTTTTTATTGCCTTTGCCACTGGAACTTGTAATACCTTCTTACCTTCAAATCTTTTCATCTTTACCTTTGTATCCGCAGCAACTATTATAGTCTTAGCTTTTTTTATATCTTCTTTAGTTAATTCATTTTTAACCCCTGTAGAACCATTTGTCTCAACCTTAATATTTACACCCATATCCTTAGCTTTATTTTTAAGTGCATCAGCTGCCATATAAGTATGGGCAATACCAGTCGGACAAGCTGTTACTGCTAAAATTAATTCTTCAGATTTACTATCATCATTATTTTTTTCACTTAAACTTTCATTTTCTTTAGAATCTATAATACTTATAATTTCTTTCTCGCTTTTTGCATTCATTATTTTTTCTCTAAAATCTTTTTTCATAAGCATAGTAGATAATCTTGAAAGGGTTTCTAAATGTTCATCATTAGCACCCTCACTTCCTGCTATCATAAAAAATAAGTGGGCTAAGTTACCATCCATTGAATCATAATCTATACCATCTTTAGAATATCCAAAGACTAAAGCTGGAGTTTTTACTGCTTTAGTTTTAGCATGGGGTATAGCAACACCGTCACCTACACCTGTTGAAAATTTTTCTTCCCTTTTTAAAATTTCTTTTTTAAATTCTTCTTTATCATTTAATTTTCCTATTTCATCTAATTTATCTATTAGTTCATCTATTACTTCTTTTTTTGTATTAGATTTTAAATTAAGAATAATACCATCTTCTTTTAAAAGATCTGTAATTTTCATACTAAGCCTCCTTTAATTTAACTATATTTATCTTTTCTAATAAATCTATTACATCTTCTTTTTTACAAAGGTCAAAAGAAAATGCAGTAGCACTACCACATGCAACTCCCCACTTAAAAGATTTTATTACTTCTGAACTTTTAGAATACTTATAAAGAAATCCTGCTATTAAAGAATCTCCAGCTCCTACAGAGTTTTTAACATTTCCCCTTGGTGCAGCTGCATGATAAATACCCTTATCACAGGCTAAAATTGCACCTTTGCCTGCCATTGAAACTATAACATTTCTAGCACCCATTTCATTTAATTTCCTTGCATAATATATAACATCCTCCTTAGTTTCTATCTCAGTATTAAATATATCTGAAAGTTCATGGATATTAGGTTTTATTAAAAATGGGCATTGTTTTAAAGTATTTGTTAAAGTTTCATTAGTAGCATCAACTATAACTTTTACTTTGTTTTTTTTACAAATATTTTGTATTTGTAAATAAATATCCCTAGGAAGATTCTTTTGGACATTTCCTGCTAATACTAAAAAATCTTTATTAGTTAAATTGCCTACTTTTTCATATAATTTATTTAAATTTTCTTTAGTAATTTCTGGCCCTTTACCATTTATCTCAGTTTCTTCATTTGATTTTAATTTTATATTTATCCTTGTATCTTCATCTACCTTGATAAAATCTGAATCAATTCCTTCATTATCTAAATAATTTTTAATATAATCCCCTGTAAATCCACCAATAAATCCTAAAGCTTTACTTTCGGTTCCAATATTATTAAGAACCCTTGATACATTAATACCTTTACCTCCAGGATATTTATGTTCTTTTTTTATTCTATTAAGATCTCCTACTTTAAAATTTTCTACCTGTACAAAATAATCTATAGAAGGATTAAACGTTACTGTATATATCATTATTTATGTCACAACCTTTATCGTAGTTTTATTTTTATACTTTTTATAATTTTCAGGCTCAGAATTAGTTATTATTGTAGCCTTTTTAATATCTGAAACATTAACAAAAGTAATTTCTCCAAATTTTGATTCATCTGCAAGTACGTAAGCATTTTTTGAAAGCTCTATCGCCCTTTGTTTTAGTATAGCTTCCTCAGAATCAGGAGTTGTAAATCCATACTCTAAATGTATGCCGTTAATACCCATAAAGCATTTATCAAATCTATATTTTTCTAGATTTTTTAAAGCTTCTGAGCCTACAAGGGCTTTTGTTTTTTTCTTTACTTTTCCTCCAAGGATATATCCTTCAATATTTTTCTCACTTATTTTATCAATATTTTTAAGACCATTTGTAACTATAACAATATCCTTTTTATCTATATAATCAATCATTTGAATTGTAGATGTACCAGCATCTATATAAATACAATCTCCTTCTTCTATTAAAGATGCTGCATATTTACCTATTAATGTTTTTTCTTTTATATTTTGAACTTGTTTTTCACTATAACTTGGTTCATTAAATCTTCCCTTTAATAATCTTGCACCACCATGAACTCTTTTAAGTTCATTAATACTTTCAAGATAATTAAGATCCCTTCTTATTGTTGATTCAGATGCTTTAGTTATCTTTACTAATTCATTTATTTTTACTATTTCTTTATTTTTTAATAAATTAAGTATCATTTGTTGTCTTTCTTCTGTTAACAATTTCAATACCCCCTACCTTCTATATATTTATTATACCTTAATAATTTTCAAAAATCAATCATTTTCTTTCATTAATTATCAATTTCCACCACTTTTTCATTCAATATCATTCAAACTCAACCAATACTTTTAAGTTATTATTACATTTATCATTTTTAATATTAAAAATGATATAATTAAATGGTAAAAAAATATGTAAGGGTGATAAAATTGAAACTTAAAAATAAAATTCTAATAATTTTAATAGGTATATTGCTAATAACAAACTTTTTATTATTAAATAAGTTAGAGTCATATGGAAATAATATATATTCTATAAACAATCAAATTCATTCATTACAATCTGAGATTAGAAATCTAACCTCTACTATTAATAATTTAAACAGAAAAGAAAAACTTATAAGTACATATAATTACGATATTAAAAATTATAAAGATTATAAAAAAGCTAATGTCACAGTTAATGTCACATTAAATAAGTTAAAAGAAAATTCAAAAGTATTTTTTATGTATAAAACTTTTGAATCTGATGATTCTAATTGGAATTATAAAGAGTTTAATAATACTGGAGGGCTAAATTATAAAACCCAAGTAGATCTATCCTATAATAACAACTATAAAACGCAAGTTTTAATAGAAAATAATAATGAAAAACAAACAGGTACTATTAGATCGATAAATTTAAAGGATAAATTACGTGGTCGTATAGATATGAGAGCTTTACCTAAAAGAGCTGATAATAATGGAAATTTAACATTTGAAGTAAATGTAGAGAATAATTATAATAAATACAATTATGATAATAAGGAAAAATTAAAATTAAAGGATATTAAATGTTTTATCTATTTTGAAAATAAATTAGTCCATACTGTAGATATTATAAAAGAAGGTGAAAAGAAAAGTCTTTCCCATGTTCCCCTAGAAATGTGGGAATTTAAAGATAGTATTAAAATAAATGAAATGAAAAACTATGATGGAGATTCTTTTATGGAACCTTTAACTATTAAACTAATCGCTAAGGATATGTTAGATAACGAATATACCTATAAGCATTCAGAAAGGTATTAATATAAAAACATATGGATTTAATATAATTAAGGGATGTTTAAACATCCCTTAATTGTATATTTTTCTAATAATTTAATCCATATCCTTTTTTATATAAAACACCTTTACCATCCCTTTTAGGAATATTAACTGGTAATTTCCCTAAGGGATCAGCTTTAAATATAACCTTCATCCCTGAAAAAATATTAGGTTCAATGTCACCATAAATAGCTATATATGCCTTTATATCTTGAATATATCTAATATCATAGGGATTTTTTAAAGCCATAACTACAAGACTTTTATTATTTTCATTTGCAAATTTAACTAAATCTAAAATAAATTTTAATCTTTTACTTCTAGTTTTACTATATGACCCTAATATAATATAATCAGCTTCTAATACTTCTTTTTTTAAATCTTTATTTAACTTATTTAAGGATAAGTAAGAAAAACCCCTTATAGTAACATCTTTAATATCTTTGTCTTTAATAACTTTATTTAAAGAATTCTTCATACTATTTAATCTATTATCAAAGGGTGCAAATAACAATATTTTATCCCCTGCTTTTAATTTAAATGGTAATAAATTATTTTTATTTTTAACTAAAGTAACAGCCCTTTTAGCTACTTCACTTTCTAATATTTTATTATCACTTATTATTTCTTCAAAACTTTCATTATCTTTAACTTTACTATTAATAATACCTCTAGTTATTTTTAAGTCTATAATCCTTTTTATAGATTCATTAATTCTTTTTTCTTTTATCTCTCCTTTTTTTACTGCATTTATTAATGCATTATAAGAAACATCTAAATTATTAGGTATTAAAATTATATCTGCCCCTGCTTTTATAGCTTTAACTGTAGCCTCACTTTCACCAAAATTATCACTAATAGCTTTCATTTCTAATGCATCAGTTATTATTACACCTTCAAATCCTAACTCTTCTCTTATTAACCCTGTTAATACCTTTTTAGATAAAGTTGCAGGTATAGGTACTTTTTTGTTATTTTTTTTAGATTTCACTAATGTATCATCTATATAGGGAAAAACTACATGGGATGTCATTATCATATCTATTCCTGAATCAATAGCTTCTTTAAATGGTTTTAATTCTATCTTTTCTAATCTATCCTGTTTATGGCCTACCTTTGGAAGGGCAATATGAGAATCAACAGATGTATCTCCATGTCCTGGAAAATGCTTAGCTGTTGCTACTACTTTAGCATCCTGTAATCCTTTCATAAAAGCTACACCTAACTTAGCTACTAAATCCGGGTCAGATCCAAAGGAACGAACTCCTATTACTGGATTATTAGGATTAACATTTACATCTAATACAGGTGCAAAATTAACATTAATACCTAATGCATTTAATTCTTCTCCTATCCCTTTACCTACCTTATAAGAATACTCACTAGATTTAGTTGCTCCTAAGGCCATATTTCCAGGAAATTTAGTTCCAAATTTAATTCTATTAACAATTCCACCTTCTTGGTCTATAGATATAAACATAGGTATATCCTTAGCCTTTTTTAAATCATTTACTAATTTAATAGTTTGATTTTTATTAACTATATTATGAGAAAAAAGTATTACTCCACCTAGATTATATTTATCTATTTTATTTTTTATATCTTCATTTACCTCTTTGATATCTGACTTTTTACTTAACCGTGGCATTAACATTTGACCTATTTTTTCTTCTAATGTCATATTATCTAAAATGTCTTTAATTTCTTTTTCTCTTTTTAAAGCCTTATTTTTATCTTTAAATTCTTCTAAGATTTGTTTTAATTTTTCATTTTTACTCTTTATCTGACTATCCGTTAAATGCATATCTCTAGGATTATTACAACCTACTAAAACTAAACATAAAATAATACATATAAATACTTTTCTATTCAAAATATCACCTTTTTAAAATTTTTATCCCTTTTTATAGGCTTTATTAGCTTTTGTTTTATTTAATTTTTTATTAGTATTAAGCCTTAATACTAATGAAAATTTAACTACCATTTTTAAAGGTATTATTACTTTTTCCTTTGAGTTTAACTAACCTTTAACATTTAGGAGCTCAAAGTATCATCCCTTAAGTTATTTTAATTTTGTCTAAAAATTCATTTAATTCATCCCTTCTCTTAGTACTAAAGGTTAAAATATGACCATTTTTCTTTTCGATTGTAAAAACATTATATCCACCTAAAAGATATAAACTATTTTTATAATTCTTTTTAATTTTAAATCCTTTATATTTAAATTTTGCATTTAATTTTCCGACTTTAATATTTTCAATTTCATTAAAAGGAATATATCTACTTATAAAATGAAAGGGTGTTAATCTATAATATATACCTTTAGAAGTTATCTTTATTATAAAAGATAAAGAAATAGATAAATAAGAAAATATTCCTGAGACTATTATAAATGGTAATAAATAAAAATAAAACTCTTTATTATTAATAAAGAATCTATTTATCCCTACTAATATTATACTTATAACAAAAGTAGTTAAAAAGATTCCCATTAAATTTTTAGATGGTTTTTGTACTTCATAAAAATAATTTTTCCCTTTCATAATACCCCTCTTTCTAAATATATTATAATATATTACTTAGAGTAATTGACAATAATAAATTCTATAAAAAACAGTTACTTCCTTTCTAAATATAGAAAAATACTTTGCTGTAATTAATTGACAAACTCATCTTTTTTATCTATACTATATATAAAGAGGGAGTAACTAACCTTAAAAAGGGATTGAAGTCGTCATTTCGGAAAAAATATTTTCCCGGCTTCAATGGCAATGTGTCTAGTGAGACTCTACAGTGAATATAAGTTAAGTTCATTAACTTATATTCACTGTAGAGTTTTTTTATTTTAATTAGTTTTTTATCAAATTAAAGGGGGCTTTTTATGGAAGTACTTATTTGCAGTTATTTAGAATCATTTCCAACTTGGTTATTAATTTTAATTGGTGCTATTACCTTATATACCATAAGTAAAGGAGCAGATATCTTAGTAGATGAAGCTGTTAATCTTTCTTTAAACTTAGGTATATCTAAAACTATTATCGGTGCAACAATTGTCTCTTTAGGAACTACCCTTCCTGAGGCTAGTGTATCTGTTTTAGCAGCAGTTAATGGAAATCCTGACTTAGCTTTAGGTAATGCTATTGGTTCTGTTATAGCAGATACAGGTCTTATTATCGGTTTAGCTGCACTTATTGGGAAATTACCAGTGGATGAAAGCATTGTTAATCGACAAGGTAAAATTCAAGTATGGGCTGGTATATTACTAGCTGTTGTGAGTCTTCCCTTTCTATCTAGGGGAAATACCGGAAATATTAGTCAATGGATAGGCTTAATTTTTATTGGACTATTAATAACTTATATTTATATGTCTATTAAATGGAGTAAAAACTTAAAAGGATCTAAAGATATAGAAACTAGTGAAGAAATTGCCTATGGTGAAGATATTTTAATGGAAGATAAAAATCCTTTAACTCAAATTTTAAAACTAATTTTAGGTATAGTTTTAGTTATAGGATCATCAAAACTTTTAATACCAACTGTTGAGATTACAGCAATTCGTATAGGGATTCCTGAAAGTATTATTGCTGCAACATTAATTGCCTTTGGAACTAGTTTGCCTGAGTTAGTAACTGCTATTACTGCAGTGAAAAAAGGCCATGGAGAGCTTGCTGTTGGTAATATTGTAGGTGCTGATATATTAAATGTATTATTTGTAGTTGGAGGTGCTGCTTTAGTAACTAAAGGTGGACTTAATGTTCCAGTTAATTTTTACAAACTGCAAATTCCAACAATGTTAATTATCCTAATTTCCTTTAGATTATTTTCAAGGGGTGAAAATGAGGAGATTACTAAAAAAGAAGGTCTTCTACTCTTTAGTATCTATCTTTTATATATCATTTTAAACTATACATGGATTTAATATAAAAAAGAGATACGCGTCTTAGACGTTTATCTCTTTTTTATCTTAAACTAACCTTTTTTCTAAACCTATAAAAGCATATGTATTTTCACTATAATTTTTATCTCCATATATACCTAATATCTTATCAAATCCTGCTTTAGTCCAAAACCTAAGTGCCTTCCAATTCTTTAAATATACTCCTATACAAATCCTTTCATAATCTAAATTTTTAACCTCATTTGAAATATATTCAATTACTTCCTGTGCATATCCATTCTTTTGATATTTAGGACTTATTACAAATGTACTTATAAAAAAAGAATTCAATGAAGGATATCCATGATATGCATCTAAAAATCCTATTATTTTTTTCTCGTCCTTTAAATAAATAGATTTTATTTTATAAAACTCAACCTTTGCATCCTTAATAGGAGGCAAATCCCCTTCTTTAATACATTTTTCAATATAGTTTTCTTTAAATTTATGCCCTTCTATATACTCCTTATCATCTTTATTCCATAATTCACATATATCCTGTAAATCTCTACATTCTTCTATTTCTGAATTCTTTATAATTAAGTTTTTAGTTTCTCCATATTCAGATAATAATCTTAAGTCAACTTTATTCATTTTCATCCTCCAGTTTCCAATACTTTGACCCATCCTTTTTACGATCCATTAGCTTGTATTCTATCATAGCTCTTCTAAGCATAAAGTAATCCCCATAGGTATGCCACTGATTAATTATTTCATTAACTTCCTTTTCAGTATAGACTATGTCTTCTTCAAATTTAGAAGCTATATATTTTACAACCTCTATCTTTAAGCTATGTTTTGCAGGCCATTGTTTTACTCTTTCCTTTTCATCTAAAAAATTTTCAAGTCTCCCCATTTTACCCCTCCTGTTTTAAACTTTATTTGTTTTTGTTTGTTTTATTATAAACATTATACCTTTTTGTTCATTTAATTTCAAGCATAAATTATTACTTTAAACTTTTTTTATAAAAAAAATAGCCATATTGGCTATAATAATTACAAATATAAATTTATCACTAATAAACATTTATTATAAAAAAAAACGGTCACTTACATCTTTAACATGTGGTGCCAATGGATTAATAGTAAGGTTAATCACTTTTTTATATAGTTTAATTAGTTTAATGTTTTAAAAATATATATCTGAGAATTCAACATTTATTTTCTCTACTTTTTCCTGGGACGTGACTGCTACTTCATCCTTAATTTCTTTAGTATTGATAACCTTACTAGGTAAACGTATAATAAACTCACTACCATTATCCTTTTCACTAATAAGCTTAATCTCTCCACTATGCATTTCAACTAAAGATTTAACTAATGAAAGACCTATACCACTTCCCTCTCTGGCCCTTTTTGTTGTTTTATCAACTTGTACAAATCTATCAAAGATTAGCTTTTGCATATCTTTAGGTATGCCCATACCAGAATCTTTTATACTAATATAAACTGAATCTTTACTATCATAAACATTTATATATATTTTTCCACATTCAGGTGTAAATTTAATAGCATTTGAGATTAAATTAAGTAAAATCCTTTCAATTTTATCTGGATCACAGGCAATAGTCTTTCTATTAATAGTTGAATTAAAATTTACACTTATATTTTTATCTTCAATATAATCAATTACAGAAAAAGTAATATCCTTAACTATTCTTACTATATCTATATTTTTAGGTTTAAATTCATATACTCCCGTATCTATTTTTGTTATATCTATCAAGTTACCTATTAAACGGATTAACCTATAGCAATTTTGTTTAATTGTTTTTACATATTTATTTATCTTATCTTCATTGTTTTTTAAGTCATTTTTAATAAGTAAATCTATCATTTGTTGAGCACTAAATATAACGTTTAAAGGTGTTTTGAATTCATGGGATATATTTGCAAAAAACTGAGCTCTTATCTCTTCATATTTAATCTTTTCATTAAGTTTTTCTTTTTCTCTTTCATATCTAAGTTTTTCTTTAATACTTCTAACCTCAGAATCATATCTTTTCTTTATTTCTTTTATTAAATCCTCATTCATTTTATTTAGTTCTTCAGTTCGCTTTTCTAATGCCTTTTCTAGATTTTTATGGGAATTTTCTAATTCCAATTTCTTAGTTTTTATTATTTTTTTATTTATATAATCATTTACATGGTTTGTAAAATTCATATTAGCTATTACTATTGTTAAAGCAATTAAAAAAGTAGAATTAACTATATTACCACTTAATTGATTTAAGTTAGTATTAATACTAATTATTCCTATAGTAAATATTATATGGGGTATTAAATATATAATTAAATTTAAAAGTGGGGTTATTAAAATAGATGCTGAAATAGTTAAAGCACCTATAATATATGCAGATATTTGCCCGTGGGTTAATTGTGCATTTATAGATAGTAAAGAACACCATAATAGAATATATAATATAGATCCTAAACTTATTAATTTCTTTCTTTTAATACTATACTTATTTAATCTTTTCTTAAAATTTAATGCTATTATAAAATATAAAAGACCAAGTATTATAATTATATGAAAATAGTATAGATTTCTATAACCAACTGTACTATACCATAATGGTTTAAATTTAAATATGTCGATAAATAAAAGAATTAAATTAATAATTAATAAAAAAGGATAAAAAAACCTTAGTCTAGATATATTCATTTCTAATTGTTCTTTTTTTATTTGTTCTTTATCTTCTTTAGATAATCTATAATAATCAATTCCCATTATTTTTTTTAGTATTTCATTTACCATAATGAACCACCTCTATTATAGAAATTATTCTACATATTTTTCTATTATCCTTTATATAATATTGTATTTTTTACATTTTTTAAATATTTTCCTAATATATGTAGTGGCCTTTAGTAAATTCTACTTTTTTCATTAAAAAAACTGTAAGAATGATTACATCCTTACAGTTAAAATTTTATTTATTCTTTTTTTCTTCATACATATACTTATCTGCAAGATCTATAAAATGATCTATATCCATATCTTTATCGTATTCTACAATACCTTTACTTATAGCTATTTTATAGGGTTTATTAGAGGATTTATTTATTTTTTCAAGCACATTTTGTATCCTATTAAATATTTTATCCACCTTAATATAATCACTATTTGGAAATATTATTAAAAACTCATCTCCCCCTAATCTACATATTTTATCTGTATTACGGATGTTAGAACTAATAATATCTACAACATCAGTAAGTAACCTATCTCCTAATTGATGACTACCTTTATCATTAACAATTTTTAAATTATTAACATCAATATATGCTATAGTTAAAGGGGTTCCTTTTTCTTTAGCTATAAACATATATTTTTTAAGTATCTTTAACCCTGCTCTTCGATTTAATACTCCAGTTAACATATCAAAGGTTGCATATTCTGTAAGCTCTTGATTTATACTCTCTATTTTTTCAAGCATAAAGTTAATATCATCTTTAAGGTCTGAAACCTCATCATTACCCTTTATATTAAGTCGTTTGCTTAAATCCTTACTATTAGTTATTTCATGGGTACCTTTTCTTAATTTGAATAATCTATTGATTATAACAAATCTAAGTATTAAAAATAAAATGAATGTAAAAATTAAAAACATTGCAGTAGTAAGCCATATAAATTCTGTTGTTGTTTTTTTACCGAGATTTGTAATTTTATTTGGTATGTTTATTTTTACTTCCATCGCTTTATTAACATTTAGATAGGGAATTTTAAAAGAAGCAATACTACTATCATTATATGTTTTTATATCTATATCTGAATTAAAAGATGATTCATTAAAGTCAACATCAATATCAGTTTTTAATTTATCCTTTAAGTTATTAACAATTTCTTTATCAAAGTCATATCCAAAAACTAATAAACCCTCTGGCTTTTCTTTCTTATTTGTATCTGTTATTTCTCTTGAACTTATTGCAAGTACATTACCATCTACATATATAAGTCCATCTTTATTTTTATATTTCCATAACTCATCAATAACTGACTTTTTAACTTTCTTTATCTTTTTATCGTTTTCATCATATCTATAATCTAATATTGCTTGTCCATGATCATCATATATAATTGCATAATTCATATTAACCTCTTTAAAGGTAGAAACTACAAGATTTCTATCTGAAAAATCTCCATTTTTATTATATAAAAATTCATATGTATCATCCCAGTATGCCCAGTCCTTTGTCAAATCCTCTAATCTCTTAATAGTATCAGAAAATATATTACGTACCCTTTCCCCTTCTAGATATAGATTATCCTTTTCTAGTTTAGAATAACTTTTCATTACTACTATATCAGTAATATAATTTAAAGAAGTAATCCCAATTACAAAGTATAGTAACATAGAAAGTATAAGTTTATTTCCCAATTTCATAGACTCACCTACCAAAAACAGTTATTTATTACACACTATTTAGTCTTTAACCTTTGTTTATATGTATAAAAACTTCTAATATTATCTATTTGTATCATATTTTATCATATTTAATGTAATAATGATATTAATTGTGTAAATATTTCAACATTTTTATTTTCATAATTTAACTTATTAATTTTAAAGTATTAGTATTTTAAACTGGATATACTACATAATATTATTAATATAAATATAGTAATTTATCTCTAATAAAAAAGATTCTCTATGAATAAACATAAAGAATCTTTACTCTCCTTAATTTTCAACATAGTTAATATGTATTAATTAACATAATCATAGTAAATATCTTGAGATTTTTACTAAACATCTCTTTATTTTTCTATAAAAGTTACTAACCTTAATTAGCTATAAAAAATTTTTTCAGTAG
This sequence comes from Bacillota bacterium, assembly GCA_009711785.1. Classification (GTDB taxonomy): domain Bacteria; phylum Bacillota; class Clostridia; order Tissierellales; family MES13; genus MES13. The sequence continues at coordinate 83,057 of VENA01000009.1, read as the reverse complement.
AATTTCGTCTAAATACTTTAGATCTAAGCGAATTATGCATATTTACTTAATATTTCCATTAAACTTTCACTAGAGCCCCTATTAATCAAGTCATTATTAAAATCATCTACAAATTCATATATATTGTTAATAAATTCTTCATCTTCTAGTCCATCTCCTAATAATCTCCTGTGTAGATATTCAACCCCGCCAAGAACATAAGATTCATAAATATTTTTACTCTCACTTTCATTAGTTAATTTAAAGGCTTTGTTAATCCTATCTTGTGAAGATAATTTTTCTTCATTATGTAATAACACAACTAATCTAAATATAAATTTTAACTTTTTCTGTTCTTTTAATAAAACACTTGTAAAAATTTTAGTGGTTTTTTCTCCACTATCTGGAGTTCCAGTTTCTCCATAATATAACCCAATAATAGGAGCTAGTATATATACATCAATATTTCTTTCAAATAGTCCTGTATTTCTTACTAAATCTATAACATATTGTGCATGTTTCCCTCTAAAAGAATATTCTTTATTAAACAAAATTACCACTCCTCTATTATAGTAAGTGTTTCCCTTTTTTTATTTAATTGATACATTTGGTTATACTTAGAGTTCAGTACATTTTTAGCATAATTCCAATCCTTATGCATAATAAACATTATTACTTGCTCAGCAACATTAGGTAAAATATTTGAAACATTTTCTATATGATTATCATCAGCGTTAGAAAAAGGTGCATCCATAACCAAAGGATATGGTTCTGATTTCACTTCAATATGTCCATTATCTGACATTTTTTCTCTTGCTAAATCAACTATCCCTGAAATAAAAGCAAAGCTTGTTACAGTCTCTAATCCTGCAGATGCATCAGCCTTTGACTGGAAATCACTCTTAAGTTCAGGAGTTTCTAATTTATATTTATAATTATCCTCTAATATAATACTTCTATTGCCATGATACATTTTATTAAATATTTCATTAACTCTATTCTCTAGTTTGTTTTTTATTTCTATTTCTTTAGATTTATAATGGTTTTGTAATTTATTAGATATATATTCGGCATATTCTAAACATTGTTTAATATGCTGATTCTTTTTCGAAGCAAAAGCTAAGCTAGAAATTTTATTATCTACTCTCTTAATATCATTTTCTAATTTGCTAATTTCCGCTATTAATTCATCTTTCTCTTCCTCTAGTTCTTCTATTTCTTTATTTATTTCTTTTTTTTCCTTTTGCTTTTGTTTTACGTTTATATCGTTTTCGATCTTTTTAGAATCATTTTCAATTTCAGACTCTAGATTTGAAATTTCTATTTTTACTTTTCTAAAAGACTTATATTCATTATCAATACTATCATAAAACTCTTCAGCTATATTCTGATAGTGTGAAGCATTATTTGCAAATAATTTAATTTCTGTACCTATAGAATGAGGAGGCAAATTCTTTTTTTGTTCCATTAGATTTAAATATTCATTTGAACTTTTTTCAATTTTAGTTCCACAAATACACTTTCCTCTTTTTATTATATGATCTATAGAATCAGCATGCATTTCAGGTATACCCTTATCTAATTCTTTATTTTCTTCTAAAAGTTTCATAACTCTCATTAACAAAGGTTGCATAAAATACATTGGTGCTTTATTCGAAAATTCTTTTACTATATCTTTTTTTATATTTTCTAGATTTTCTTCTTTGATTTTAATCTCCTTTTCATTTGTATTTATTTTTTCTTGTATATGTTCAGTTGCTTTGTTATCTAAAATAACTTTTTCTAAACGTTCTTTTTGTTTTTTATAATATTGTATAACATCTTTACGTTTTTCTAATCTTTCCTTCATATCACCTAATTCTTTCTCAATTGATTTATATTTATCTTGTAATCTTTTTAATTCTTTATTACCTTCATCATCTATACTATTCTTTAATCTAGAAATTACACTATGTTTATACCCTTTTGATAAATGATCAATAGACTTTGATAAAGTATTTAAACCTAACACTCCCTTAACTGCTTGAGCCAAATCTTTTTTCCCATTTCTGTCGTTGTTACCTAGATTAGCTATTCTTTCTCCATTAAAGAAAAAATGTGAAGACAAATCTTCTGGTAATATCTTATTTATAGTATCATTCAAATCATTTTTTATAAATTTAGTTTGACCATTTTTATCTTTATATTGAATATGTAAATGAGACTGTAGAGCCTTTACTTCGTTTGTTGTATAACATTTATAATCTTGCTTCCTTGAAATAGTATATTTAATTCCATCATGTATTAATTCAACAGTGCCTTCTACACTTGCGATTTCGTTATTTTTAAGTTTGTTAGCTACTTCTAAATTAAGAAGAAAATCTTTGGTTTTAAAATTAGTAACTCCATATAAAACCCAAGTAAAAGCTTGCACAAGAGTAGTTTTACCACTTGTGTTTTTCCCTAAAATCACTGTAACATTTTTGTCTTTATCAGTAGAAAAATTTATCTCATTATCTCCTTTGTATTGTCTGAAATTTTTTAATTTTAAACGCTTTAATAACATTTCTTCACCTCCTCCTCTATAATTTTTTTAACTTTTTCTATCATATCGTAATCATTATATTTTTTAGTTTTTAAATTTTCTTTCTCTAAATCTAGTATTTTACTTATCATAATATTTGCTTTTTTTTCTTTGATCTTATTCATACTTATCCCCCCAGGTAATTTTGTCTAAATCATATACCTCTTTTAAATGATTAATTAATTTATAGGAATCTTGTGGATTTTCTGAAATCTCAGCAAAATCCTCCATCCTTTCGATTTCCTTTTTTACAAGAGAAACATCTCCTTTTATCTCGCTTTCGTTTAAATTTTTAACATTCTCTAATGGCCTAGGAACAGTAATAAAATCAAAAATCTCTGAATATTTTTTCCCTTCTGAGATTCTAAGTACTCTGCCCCTACGTTGAATATATTCTTTCGGATTAGTACTACTAGCAAGGATGAAAGCTGTTCTTATATCTGGTATATTAACTCCCTCATCTAAACACCTAATTGCTACTAATGCTTGTAAGTTCTTCCCTTTTGAAAATTCCTTCTTAATTTTTTCTCTTTCTTTACTATCTTCTTCAGATGTAAATTGTGAAACTTTCATCCCTAATTCATTTCCAAGTATACTAGCCACTGCTTCTATTTGTCTTAATTCAGATTTCTCTGCTTCTCCATACTTATAATCTGGATCAGATACTGTAGTAGCTCCACAGTACACTAATATATATGAAGACTCTTTATAATCCCTAATTCTATTTTTTAGAGCACTTAATTTATTAACAGAACCAGCAACTAATCTTGCTCTCTTAATTGCTAACTTTTTACCTTTTTCATTTAAAACCCTTTTCCCTTTTCTTTTGTCAAAACACTTAGCAAGTTGTTTAGATAATCTTCTATATTCAATTAGCTCTTCATTAGTTAACCATGTTAGTACAGGATAATAGTTATATGGCGTTAATTTTTCCTCTTTTATTGCTTTATGTAATGGATATTTTATACACTCTTTATCAAAATAGTTATATAGTTTTTTTGTACCTTCTGGATCTCTGTATCTCTCTAGAGTAGCTGATAATGCTAATCTATACGGAATATTATAATTAAGTTTTTTACTTAAGTTTGACGCCCCAAAATTATGTGCTTCATCTATTACTATTACAACACTATTTTTGATTTTGTTTATTTGCTTTTGTACAAATTCAGAAGAATAAGTTGCATTAGTTGTAACAAAGCAAAAATGATTTATAATATTTAAGTTGTAATCAATAACTGAATCCTTCAACCTTTTTTTCCAATTCTTTTGTGATGATGTAGAATAGCCAATTATAGGATCCATATTGAAATTCTTAATATCTTCTACCCATTGTTCAACTAAATGTTGATATGGACAAATTATAAGCACAGCTAAATTATGAGATAGCTTTCTTGATAATCTTGCCACTGCTGCAAGACCCGTTATAGTTTTTCCAGTTCCAGTAGCCATACTAAAAATACCTTTAAAATTATTATTTTCCCACTCCTTAACTGCCTTCTTTTGGTAATCATATAATTGAATTTTGTTTGGTAATTTAGGATATTTTTTCTTTTCAATTTTCTCTTCTACTGGAGCATAAAATTGTTTTTTATCGATTTCAAAATCTACATTCTTTTTCTTATAAGAGTTCAACTTTTCTAAAGCTATTTTAGGAAATTCTACCACTTTTATTTTCTTTGTATGATCATACCACAATGCATCGAAATCTTTCTCTTTTTCATTAATTCTCTCTAAGTTATCTTCTCCTTTCCAAGAATAATAAACATCTATCGATTCAAAATTCTCAGTAAAAGCATTAGAAGATTCATTCAAAGAACCTGTAAAAGCAATTTTATTTTCATTAAAATCATACATGACTCCTATTTTTTCATGATACAAGCCTAATTTTCCTTCATTTTCCATAAAGGCTATTTTAATATCTAATGTTCCTCTAGAAATTAAATGAGCTAATAAATTAAGTCTTTCTTCTTCAAAATAGTTTTTAGGTTCATTAAATGAGTTGATTAGAGTATTTTCTAATACTTCCTTTCTTGCTTTATACCCTTTGTTTACCGCTTCTATATCATCCTTTTGCAATTCAGGTGATGCAATCAATTGCATCTTTCCTTTGTTTTTTAATAAATTAGTTATTCCTCTAGAAACAGTAATAAGAGAAGATGACGAGAAGTACCCTACTGCTCTCTTATATAGCTTAGTGGCTTTAAATGTAGGAATAAAAAAATCTTTAACTATATCATCTTCTGATGACCTGTATTTTATTTTTAAATTGTGTTTAGAATAATCCATATATTCACCTCTAGTATTATCCCTGTTTAATTAATCGACTTAAGGATATATATTTAAAATATATATTCAATCTAACTAAAATATATTTCTTCTAAAACATCATATATTTTAGAAATCTGGTCTTCATTATTAAAATAACTTAAACTAAATCGCACTGTCCCTCCGGGAAAAGTGTTTATAAATTTATGTGCTTCAGGTGCACAATGTAACCCTGTTCTTACAGCTATATTATTTTTATCTAACACTTGTCCCACTGTATTACTTGCTATATTATTAAATACGCATGAAACTACCCCTAATTGATTTTCTAAATCTTTAGTTTTAAAGACTTTGATATTATCAAAATCTTCTAAACACTCTAATAAAAGTTTTGTTAATTTTTTCTCACTTTTTAATATTTCCTCCCGTCCTACTTTATTAATCCATTTTAACGAAGCATAAAGACCTGCTATAGCTAAAGTATTTTTGCTACCTACTTCAAATTTTTGTGGTATTGATTCTGGTAGTTCTATATTAGCTGAATCATAGCCTGTACCACCAAACATTAAAGGTCTTATATTAGAATCATTATTAACAACAAAACCTGAAATGCCAAAAGGACCATATAGAGTTTTATGTCCTGCAAAAACTAAATAATCTATATCAGTTTTTTTAAGGTTTATATCGAGTAAACCTGAAGTCTGTGCTCCATCTACCATAGTTTTTGAATTATACTTTTTAGCAATACTTGATATTTCTTTAATTGGTGTGATATTACCACATACATTACTTGCGTGTGTCATTATTACTAAATCTGGATTTATTTCATCGAACTGATATCTTATTTTTTCTAGATTATAAGTTAATGATTCTTTATCACATTCTAAATAGTTTATATTTATATTATATTTCTTTTTTAAATGATTAAGTGTTCTTAAAATCGCATTATGTTCAAATCGTGTTAAATAAACATTATTAATTGAACTCCAATTAATACCTTGTAAAATTATATTGATAGCCTCTGTAGCAGAAGAAGTAAAAACTACTTCCTTGTCTTTTGGACAATTAAACAACTCTTTTAATAATTTCCTAGTACTATCAATAATATCTCTAACATGATTTGATTTGCTATATTTTCCTCTATTCGCATTTATTCCAAATTTTCTATAAAACTCATCCATGTAATTATAAACTATCTCAGGTTTAGGATAAGTAGTAGCTGAATTATCAAAATATATAATATCTTTCATACATTCACCTCATCCAAAAGTTATTAGTATTTCCAAATTTTTAAAAAAGCCCACAGTAAAATAATAACATTTTAACTGTGAGCTATCAACAAGTGTCCTAGCAAATTTTATTAAGAATTTCAAGTAATACCTGTCTTTTTTCATTTTCATTAATTGTATATGAATAGTCTTTCATTATAATTTCAATTTCTTCATATAAATCTTTTGCTGTATCTGATATTTTTTCTTTTTCTATGGTTTTCTCAATTTTCTTCCCCTTCTCATATGAAACAATTTTATATAAATTATCCTCTGTCTGATTTGTTCTTCTATTATTTAATTTTTTATCATATACCTCTATATTATTTTTAAATTCTTTTATTTTATCAATAAATTCTTTTACGTTTTTATCCTGCCAGTCTTCTATTCTTAAACCTGTTGTTATTCTAGATAAATTCTTAATAAATTGAATTTCATTATTATCAATATTTTTTATTAAGTCTAAAAATTTATCTTCTCCTGAACTAAATAAATGATTTCTTGTTTTATCATTTCTTTCCTCATACCAATCTTTCATTATAGAATATAAGGTAGTTTCAAGTTTTTGTCCATTTTCAAACATCTCTTTAACATCTTTAGCTAATTTTAAAATTAGATCATCTAAGCTATTATCTAACTGTTCTTTACATTTTGTAACATCTTTAATTACATTATTAGTAAAACTCTTATGTTTAAAAATCTTAAACATCTTATTAAACAGAAAATGTCTAGAATTAATTTTTGCCCCTCTTAACCCATTTCTTAATCTTATTACACTTTTATCCATTTTTTTATATTTATTATTTCCTAAATACTTCTGTTCATATTCCTTTGTATATTTAGGCAACTGTAAAAACCATCTTTGCATAGCCTTTACAATGTAATCAAAAGTATTATATTCTTTTTCACTAATATTTATATATTCATTAAATAACTCATCAAGTTCATTTATAAATTGCTCTTTATCTTCGTTCCACTCTTCTATATAAATTTGAAATTCATTAGGTTTATTATTTATGTCTTTTAAAAGTTGAGGGGTAAGTTCTTCTTCAATCCCTTTTCTTGTTATGACAGCGTATTTTTTTAGCTCGTGTAGTACTACTGATAAGTATATTGGTATTACTCCTCTTTTTAAACCTATAGAGTATTTAGGCTTTATTAAAATATTGTATAGCTCAGAAAAAGTTTTACTTCCTTCTGTTGAAGTTTTTATACAATAATCCCTTATTATATCCAATACATTTTTTAATTTAGCTGGTATATTTACATTGTCTAAGTATGCTTTTTTATTATTCTGTTTTAATATACCAGGAACTATTAAAGTAGCTCTCATAATAGTGACGTCTTGTCCATATCCTTTTAATCCTAAATTTTTCTCTATTTTGTTCCTTAATAAACCATCTATTACTTTTTGTCTATGCCTTATAGCTACTTTAGTAGGTTTATCCTTATTAATAAGTTCATTTATTATTACTGGAGTATCATTATATACTTTCTCACATATAATTGAAATTAGTCTTGTTAAATTTGATTTTCTAGTTATTCTTTTCCTTTTTCCTCTATAATAATAATTTGCAGCTTTTTTTTCTGGTTTTATATAAATATCTAAGTAACTTTGTAATTGATTCTCAACATCTTCTAAATGGACATTAAGTTCTTCATCAAGTAATTGGTCATTTCCTTCATAGCGATTTTTACCAATTAAATATTTAATCGCATCATACTCTTTTAATAGTGAGTTTAATCTAATTGGTTGTTTGGGTAATATGAATATTATTCTTTGATACTCAATATTTTTAACAATCTCGCTTGACCTTTTTAATTCTTCATTGTCATTTACTAGCACTGAATAAATAACTCCATCCCCATCTTTATCTTCTATTTTTAGATTCCAATCTTCAGTAGATAATAATTCTTTAAAGTCTATAAACTCAACTTTAAAATATCTAATTATTTCATTCTCATCATTATATCTTGTAGGATAAACATAATTGTCATAAAAATTCTCGTTAAGTATTTTTTTAGATGAAAATACATTTTTCCTTACTTCTATAGTATTAGAAATAAGATTGTTTACATCTATATCTGTTGCATCAATGAATTTTAAATAGCCTTTACTTTTTAGATTATATATAATCTTGTGATCTAATAGATATTCTACAACTTCCTCAACTTGTTTATCACTATAATTTCTATAAACTGTTTTTATAATTTCTTTTGTTGGAGGTAACTTTTGAAACTCATTTAAAATATATATTAATCCTATAGTCTTAATTATATTCTTAGATAATTTATCATCATCTTCTACTTTTTTTAGAGCATTAGAAGTATCTCTCCAAATATTGTATGTTTCAGAATTATAGTTTTCTTTTTTGAATAATGCCTCAAAATAATCAAAAATATAATCAGGTGTCAATAAAGGAAACTCATCTTCGTTATTAGACAAATAATATTTTAAAGTGTTCCTTTCGTTTGTAGATAAAAAAGTAAATATTGTTCTTTCATTTTGTGCTATTTTTTCTGATATCTTAGGTAATATATAAGTGCTTATTGGATGCAATGGATAACATCCATATACCACTTTATTCTCTAGATCTGTCCCTAAATTCCCAAATAGACCTATTTTACTTGTTTCTAACACTAGATTTTTAAAAATTTCCTTATTAGCGTCTTTATATTTTTTCCATTTATTATCATCTTTTAAAATAACATTTGACATTATTTCATAAGTTTGTATATCTAAATTATTTATTTCAATAGTTTTAAATCTATCTCCTACTGCTTTCCATGAATCAACTTTTTCCTTTGGTAGTCTATCTACATAATTATTAATATCTTTATGTGATATTAACATCATATGCATTTGAGTATTTTTACTTCTATTACATTTTTCAGCTAAATCCTGTAATAATTTTATTTCAGCAGAAGATTGTCTATCTATACTCCCCTCAAGGTACTTACTAAACTCATCATAAATTATATATATACCTTTATACCCACATTTTTTTATACTCTCTGTTACATTAGAATACAGATCTACTACATCTATACCTTGCATAGGATTAAATTCTCCACCTGACGTTAGTATAGGATATATATCTGTAAACATATTATAAACTTCTTCATTATAATTATTTAGTTCTTTTTTAAAGTCTTCTATAGACATATCTATATTTTCACACAACTTATCATAAGTATCCTTATAACTACTTTTCCACATTTTTATCGTTTCTAAAGCAGAATTAAAATAAGTAGTTGGCATAACACTATCTAATCCATGATTTTCTAGAGCTTCTTTAAGCGAATTAAGTAAAGATTGTTTAAGATTTAAACTGTTACCCGAAACTATGACTGGTAACATCTTTTTATTATCCTCTAGAATTTCTTGAACTAAATTATAAAGCTTCTTATCATACTCTTTGATTTTGCTAAGTAAATTGCTAAATAGTTTTTCATCTTTATAATACAGTAAAGATATTATCATTAACACCAAATGAGATTTACCTTTCCCATAGGGACCAATTAAAATCCTAGATCTATCATTAGAATTAGAATTTATACTTAATAGTACTTCTTCTATTATTTCTAAAGAACTTGTTGTTGGTATATAGTTTTCAATCTTTTTCTTACTTAGTAAATCATATTTCAAATTTATAGAATACTGAAAACCTGGTGCTGAAGTAATAAAGTTAGATATCTTGTTATTATCAGTCATTTTAAAAATCCCTCACTTCTAAAGAACCAATTTCTTTATAATATTTTTTTAATGTCTCAAGCGAATCTAAATCAGTTCTTAAGTTTATTACATCTAATCCAGCCGTTCTTGTAACAGTTATATATCTAAGTTCCTGTAATCTATCTAAATAATGATTTAATGTATTTAAATTCATATTAAAAATTCTACCTATATTACAAGGATTATTAAGTAAGTTTGCTATTTTTATTTCTTTAGACTCGTTCTTATACTCATACTTTTCATATTGATCGATAATTATGCTTAAAATAATCAATGGATGTATTGCATCTTTTCTTAGTTTTGATTTTTTTATTATTTTTCTCTTTTTATCAACTATATCTAATAAATTTAATTCCCCTAGTGGACAATCTAAGTTTTCCTCAGGGGAAATTTTCTTATTAGGATATCTTTTTTTTCTTGACAAGTAAGTATTTATTAAACAATTATAATCATCTTCTAGAGATCTCATAGCAACAGGTTTATCTTTTAAATTATATCTGATATAACTATCTAAACTATTAACAAACTCTTCTTTGCTAAACTCATTCATATTAAAAACATTAAAAAACCAATACCATGTCGTTGCTAATTCTTTATTAGAAGCAAGCTTATAATGTAAATACCATAAAGTGCCTTCTTCCTCCATATACTTGTCATTACCCATTATAATTTTACCAAATGGAGTGAACCTTTGATGTATTGTATTTCCTTCTCTTTCTTCTGTTGTTAATCCTACTGCCTGAAGCCAATATCTTAAGGATTTAACCATACTTGTTCCTATACCTAAAAAATCAGTAGGATTTATGTCATTATCTAAAAAAAATCTATCGTTCTTCTTTACATTTTTTAAACCTTTATATAGCCAACCTTTTCTTATATGAAAGGTCTCATGACCTCTAAATTTCATTTTCTTCCTCCTTAGATGTTCTAGTTCTTAAATATTTAGACATTAAACACCCTCCATCAAGGTATTTAGCCGTTACACACATCTTACATCTCTTGCATTTTTCTTCATCGATTTTATAGATATCTCCCTTTATAGAAATAGCTCCATACTTACATACTGATTCACAAGCTAAGCATTTTTGACATGCATTAAATTTTCTTATCTGGTATGAAATCATTCTATGTAAATCATCATTATTTTCTACATTAAGGGTTTTTATTTTAACGGACTCCTTATTTTCTCCTGTATTATACGGTTGTAAAGAAATAATAGGTACCTTAGTCTTCATGTCACGGATCAAAACTTCACCAATTAAACTTTTACCTAATTCCTTATCTATTTTACCAAAAGGTACAAACAGGTTATAAAATTCATCATCAATAGATCGTTCTAATTTATATATCTTTGCATTTTCCTCTGTCGTACAAGCTTTAGTATTTAATTTAACTGTTTCTGATACATCTAATCCATCTCCACCTTGTCTTGCTTTCCATTTTCCAGTATCTACATATACTTCCGCGTCTTTTTTTCCTATATCCTTAGCAAACTCAATAAGAAAATCTCTCCACTTTTTAGACTTCTCTGGCATATATATTTTTGAAAGAAATTCTGATCTATCACTATTATTAGGACAACACCAGCATCCTGCTCTGTCAAACCCTAATTTGTAAGCGCTATTAAAATCTAAATTCTCAGCAAACATATATAACCACAAATCAATATCTTTCCAATTAAATATTGGTGCTGCTACTTTTTGCTTTGTTATTTTAGGGCTATCATAAATTCTATCATATTTACTTCTTGAAATTGATTCATTTTTTCTTATACCATAAAAAGTCAATATCCTGTCATATCTATTAAATTTAGTATTAATTGTCCTAGATATTGGCCCTGTCTTAAAGGCGTGACAGCACCATCTCATTAATCTACTCGGTGGACCAATTTTGTCACACATATCATAAAAATCATTCTGTCGATTAATAGCCGTTCTCACTAATGCTTTACTATCTTTTTTAAATCTTTCTACATATTCATAAGTAGTAGGAAATTCTAAGGTTGTATCACCAAAAATATGTGTAATCCTACTATTACTTAACCCTTTTGTAACTAGATCTGATACAACCGTTGAATCTTTTCCACCAGAAAAAGAAACTAAGATTTGTTTATCTTTAAAGTTATACCTATCTTTAACATCTTTTATAAAATCAGTAGCTTCCTGTTTTAGTTGATAATATCTAAATTTATTAGCCTCTATAAATTTTGTGATTGTTTTATTAAAATTTTCATAGTAATTTTCATCTTGTAGTTCATCTATATCTTTTTTTATCTTATCAATATTTAAAGTTTCCATTTCTTTTGTACTCAGTAACTCTATTGTTGAATTACTATTTATAAAATATCTGTTAATACTATTCCAAACAGACTTATTCAAATATTCTAGTGGTTTCCCTTTTATCACTTCTAATAATAGTCTTTCTTCTGGAAAAACTGGTCTTAAATCTTTACTTAGGTACTTTAATTCTGTATTACAAAGGGGACAATTTCCCTTATGTTTTGATTCTAATTCTCTAATAATTGGAATTTTACATTCATCACACCAATAAACTTCAATTGGTATATCTTCTTGTGTTTCTTTACCACAATCTGGACATATATAATTGTGTGCATTTGTTAAATCTACTGAGATTTTCTTTTCACAATTATCACAGTAAACTTGAACTATAGTATCTTCCTTAGAATTTATATCTTTATTTTCGTTATCATAACTCACAATAGGTCCCCCAAATATGTATTCTTTACTAATTCATTATAACATAGGTTTATAATATGTTAAATATCAAAGCGAACTTTTGTTCTGTGTGTAATATTAAAATACTTATTCTATTCATTATTAATTATCTAGGTAATAAATAGGACTGTAAATAAATACATTCACAGTCCTACTTTTATTTAATCAATACCTATAATATTATTAATATGCTGAACTTAATTGACCATCTACTTCTTGTATAATTACTTCATCTTCTCGAAGTTTTTTGTTAATTATTGTGAAAAAGTAATCCTGCAACCTATTTTTTCTTTCATTAAAAAATTCTTCAGTAGGAATTTTAATGTCACCTTTCTTTTCACTGTGGTTATTTAATAATTCTTTCATTTCTTTTACTAACCAATGGTCTGAGTCGACTCCCATTTTTCCATAATACTGAAATGATTTTTCAGCAGGTTTATTGCTTAAGCTTGCATTTTTTTCTTTTTCTAGAAGCATAAAATTTCCGAGTTTATCTACATATAAATCTCTATTTCCTGTTACTGGGGTAAAATACTTTTCAGGATGGCTTTTTTGTATGTTTTTTGGTTCAAAGTGATCAAGTTGTAGATTTCTAACATTTTTAAAAACCCCCTTATGATAATTGTAATAAACTATCTTACCATTTTGTTTTTTTCCACATATCAATTTAAGAAATAATAACTTTATTCTTAAATCATCTTTCGTGTTTTTATACCACCTACTTGTCCACTCTGAAAACTCTTTTTTAGCTTCATCAAACAATTCTTGATTAAGTTTAATAATGTGGTTATTGAAATCTTTATCATTAATACTACATATTATATCTTTAGCAAAATCTCTTGGCTTTTTATAACTATCAGAAAGCATAACTAATTTCCAAAGATTATGTGCACATTCATGAATTTCTTTAAATCTATCATCTTGATGTTCTTCATCCTGTTTTAACTGTATAATAAAATCTCTAAATTGACATATATCTAGCATCCCATTATTCAATTTCATAAACTTTTTTAATATTATATTTACTAGAGCAGGCATAACTCCATATTGTTTTACTGAGTTAAGGAGATGTAAAGTTCTGTATGTTATGGAGACTCTAGGATTGTTTTCTGCTTCTAAAGAACTTATTTCCCTCTTTTGATACGGTATTCCATAATTATTAATAATTTCTTTTACAGCCTGAAAAACTTTAAAATTATAATATATTTTTTCGTAATTATAATCAGTCTGATTATCTAAGTATTCTTCTTTTAACTTTTTACGATATTCTTCCTTATCATTAAATTTTATAGAATTACTTCCCGTTAAAAATACTGTACCTAAAAATGAAATAGTTTTTTGCTTTTTTACTCCTGTATTATCTGTGAAAATTTTATCTCCCCATAAATCTTCAAGTTTTTCTATATTATCATCTTTTATTTCCTCGTCTTCCTTAGATTTTAAACAATACTCTTTATAAAATAAATTTTTGATAAGATCTAAGTCATCTACTTCTAAAGCTCTATCATTAAGTACCTCAAATAATGTATAAGCATCATTAGTATTCCCTGTTTCAATTACACAAAAATTTAAATTTTGAAGAAATAAATCTATTTTATCTATCATCTCCTTAGTCTTATCTAAAGGATTTTTAGAATTATTATCTGTATATTCTTCAAAAGTATTATATATATAATTTAATGCATTTACATAAGTATTTATTAAATCATTATCAATTTCTTTCCTGTTAATTACTTCAAAGTTTGGCCCCTCTTCTGTGGTTAATTTAATATTAATTCTATATAAAGCATTTTTTAATTTATTATTAAGTGAATCTCTACTATATTTTAAATTTATATCCTCTTTTCCTATTAATTCACATAGACCTTCCTTATACTCTATGTAATATTCTTCGTCGCTATTTATATATATTCTTGGTAATTTAAACTTTTTCATAAAATATTCAAGCATTTCTTCTACTAAATCTTCTTTTTCTTGTTGGTTATCAAAACGCTCAATTTCATTTTCAAAATGATAAATTTTATTTTCAATTTTTGTAGTATTAATACCATTTTTTTGAATAAGATCATTATAACAATTCAACATCAAATCAAGATTTTTATTAATTTTAGTTAATCGCATAGCGCCAATTACTTGTTTTAAATAGGCTCTAAGCAATAAAAACTTTAAATAATTAACTAAATAAACTGTAGTGATTCTTTGTTGTCCATCTATAAGATCTAAATAATCACTATTTTCATTCTTTCTAACAGTTACAATAGAACCCGCAAAATATTTTTTGTCTTCAGTTGTACTATTTTTCTTTGAATTTGAATTATAATGTTCAAAAAAATCACTTATTAGTAACTTTATTCTATCTTCATCCCATTTATATGGTCTTTGATAATGTGGAATATTCACCATTAAAGGACTCTTATCTTCGTTACTCATTTCAGAACATAAATGATAAATATTTCTTATTTTTGCACCTCTTAAATCCAAAATATTGCCCCCTTTAAAATATTTAATTTATACATTAACGAGTATAATACTAATTCATATTTTTTAATTAATATAATAACCTATTCCTTCAAATTTAAAATCTCTTTTATTTCTTCTCTTATTTCTACTTCATCCTTATGTAGATATCTATTAAATATTCTTTGCATATCATCAGACAATCTATCTTTTTGCCACCAACCTCTTCTTTTTCTTCCTCTTGGTTTTATCTTGTTACAGAATGGATCAAATAAATCTCTTTTATTTTTTAATGTATTAACTTTTATTCCAAGAATGTTACTTATTTTATCGAATGCTTGACTTTGATTATATTGAGGAAAAAGAAGATCATGTTCAAATCTACTTAAATAATATGCTACTTTATGTTCTTTTTCTATTATTTCATCTGAAATACTCGATCTTCTTTTTCTAGTATTGTTATCATTGGTTTTTATTATAGTATCTTGTTTATTATTTTTATATACAGTTACTAACCTAGAGCTTTCTAAAGCTATTTCTATATCTGATAGTTCTTTATTTTTTTCAATTACCTTTTGTAAAATTAATTTATCAAACTTTTCATTAGCAAATATTTTAAGTTTAAATCCGTTATTAGGAAGGTAATCATTAACTATATTTTTAATTATATTAATCCCTTTAATTACTTTATCAACTTCTTTTAAATTCGGTGTAGCAAATATTATATTTCCTTTATGACTTCCGAATTTACTATATATTATTAGTACAGAACTAAGCATACTTTCTAGAACCTTTGTAGCTGTTACTTCCTTTTCATTATTAAAATGACAATCTAAAAAATACTTATTTTCAACCTTATCAACAGATATTTCCATTCCTACAATATCTGTTTCTTTCTTCTCAATTAATTTATTATAATTGTAGTCTTTTAAATGAGTTACTCCTAGCTCTTCAAATTCATTAACAATTTTTGAATAAATGATCTCTGCAATACTATCATAATAAGAACTCATTTCAGTTGAAACTTTAAAGTCTTTATTTATTAAATTGCATTGTTTAATTTCTTTTAGCCATTCCACTAATAAAGATTTTGAAACTTCAATGTCCATCACTTCACCTCCTGTGATATTTTTTGACATTTTATGCTCTCATTAAATACTTCATTATAATTAGTTAAATACCCTTTGACGAATAATGTTTTATTTTGTCGTAAAAAAATAGATACCCATTTAACTTAGGTATCTATTACTATTTTTTATCCTTACATCTCTAGTCTTGAAAAGTTCTTACAAGCTCTTTTATTTTCAGTAAAACATCTACTTTTGTGTCTACATGGCCAACAATAGATCCCTGAATTATCTGCATTATACTCTTTTAAGTACTCTTCATCAAATCCATCTAATCTTTCTCCTTTCAATACCTTACTTTTTAGTTTATTAATATAATTTAATTTAGATATAGAATCATCATATCTAAAAGTAAGTTTTGTATAATCTTCATTAAATTCGGCTATATCCAAAAGCTCCCTTACAATTACTTTATTAGAAAAGTTTCGCTTCATTTTCTTTTTTAAAAAACTTTTTATCTCAATAATATTAATCTTTCTAGTATTTTTATTTTTATAGTCAGGAAATAATTTTATAGCTTCTACTATGCTTTTTGGCTTATTTTTAGATTTTACAAAATGTTTTTTTCGTTTATTCTTCTTTTGTTTTTTGCTTTTAGTAATTGAAATTTCTCTAATTATCTCGTCTTTAAATGTAGTTTTTATTTGTTTTCTTTCCATTAATAAAGTATTTTTAATTTCATTTAATAGTTTAATAAAAAAATTAGAAAATAAAAAGGTTCTATCCATCCTATGCCCCCTATACTATTAATTTACAAAAGCTTTTTATATTATATTAAATCTAATTAGAATTTATTTACTCAATTCCAATAATAAAAAAAATTATATAGTTTTATATTAAATAAAACATACAAATAAGGGCCTACATTTAAGTAAGCCCTCTAATATAAATATTAAACTATTATATCTTCAATCCATAATATAAATGTGAACATGTTTCTCCGTTAAAATCTAAAATATCAGGCATAGATCCCCATCTTTTAAAACCAAACTTTTCAAGTAATTTTATACTTGGAGTATTTATTTCTAATAGTATTGCTAATAAACTCTTATAGTCTAACTCTTTACTTTTTTCAATTATAAATTCCATCATTTTAGTTCCTATTCCCTGTCTTTGATAATCTTTATGAATATAGTAACTAATTTCAGCTGTATATCTTAATGCTTTTCTTCCTGGTCGATAACCAGAAATATAAACATATCCTACCACTTTATTATTAACTTCATATACATACAATGGATACTTATTAGATTGATGTTCTTTAAACCAAGGAATTCTTTCTTCAACTGTAAAAGTGTCCATATCAGCAGTACATATATGTGTTTTAATAGCTTGATTGTATATTTTTACCATTTCTTTTAAATCTTTAAATTCTGCTAATCTTATACTCAATCGTATCCCCCTATAACTATTTATCTTTTAGATTTTCTAGATATAGATCTATAACCACTTCTATCATATCTTGATATTTTCCTGTAAAAAATTGTCCCCAAGTTTTTACTGACTTACTTAATTTATTAGTTTTATCAACTATATGAATACTTTGTAATACTACCTTTTGATTATTAATTTTATCCACATAATTTTTTATATCCTTTGATTCTTTTAAGTTATCACCTATAAATATAAGTTGCATTCTTAAAGTATTAGTTAAGGGTTTATAACCCATTTCTTTTCCTATATCTATTTTGATCTGTTGAGCATATTTACCTATATTTTCTATGTTACTATCCGATAAATCTATTAATGCGACTACAACATTTTTATTATTTTTCCAAACTGTAATATCTAAATCTTTAATTAAAATCTTTTTAAATTTCCGTTTTAAAAAGATAGTATCTAAATAGGATTTTAATGATTTAACCATAGCTATTCTCCTTTATTCTTTAGTTTATTTAAAGTATTATTGCTTTTTAATATATCATATCTCTCCCTTTTCACTTAACTTTTTTACACCTAACTTTATTCCATCTAAAAATAATCCATAAAAAATACATGTAATGAAATTTCCAATATACCAATAAAGTGTAGTACCCATAGAAAAACTATTACTATTAATAGATGGTCCTGAGTTTAAAAAATCCCTTAAAGAATCAATATGTGCTAACTCATTTAAAAGAGGATTAAAATAGATAAGTAATATGTTTTTTGAGTCCCTACCTATTAAGTTTATATAAATAGTTAATAGACTTAATAGTAAAAAATAAAATGTAAATGATTTAAATATTCTTTTCATCTTCCCTTCCCCATTTTAACTATTTAATTTAAATATTATTTTTCATATTTCTCAAGAAGCTTTTTTCTTTTAATACGACTTTTTGCATTATTCATTTTCCTTTTAACATTCTTTTCCTTATCTAAAATGTCATCAATATTTTCATAATTACCCTTTTGTATTTCCTTTTCTATCTTTTGCTTTAATTTATTTCTTTTCTTAAGTCCCCTTTTCTTAGTATCATTTGCTTTCAATTTTTCCCTCTCAAGTACATATTTCACATCTTTATGATACTTTTTATATCCCCAATATTCAGTATCTGTCATTTCCCGGTCTTTCTTTTTATTCATGTTAACCCCTTTCTTTTTATTTATATTTACTCTTTAATATAACTTCTATCTAAACTGATTTGATAATAGATACTTTATAATTATTATAACATTTATTTACATTTATTTTAATCACTCTTATAAGAGTATTTTTTTATAATAATAATGAATATATAATACACAAATAACTCAAAGTTTTTTTAACTTAAGGCTATAATGATCTTTCTGTACTCATTGGTAATAAATTTAATAAAGCTATAAATATTGAGACAATTTTTCAAATGTCAGCAAATAGATTTGACCACATTTCAAAAACTATCAATGATTATTATGATTATTTAATTGAAGTAATTGAAAATATTTTAAAAACAGGACAAGCTTTAGGCGATTTTAACCCTTCATTAGACCATCATACAACGGCTATTGAAATATTAGCTAAAATTGAAGGTTTAATTATGCTTTCAAGTCTTTATAAAAAGATGGATTTATTAGCTATTAAAACTACGTTATATGAAAGTTTATTTATAAATTTATCAAATCAAAGGAAAGTAAAGAAAAGAAAAAAGAAAGATTTTAATTTTAAACCCTTTGATTTAGGTTGAAAATAGTTAAATTAGGATCAGAAGTTTCATATTCAGTCTTTAATAATTTATGAAAATCCTTTATTCTCTTATTCATAATATTAACGTCTGAATAATAACTGTCTTTTTATCTTCATAACCTGGTGTTGCTGGCTTTTTTATAAATTTTAAGGCCATCAATTGATGGCCTTAATTTTATTTCTTTAATTTTATTGGTATTTGTACTTCTGTTAACCACTCATTTTTATCATCTTTATTCCATACTCCATCTATATAAGACTCCCTTGGTGAGTTAATTATTTCATATCCATTATTCTCAATCCACTCCATTACTGCTCCATAGGCTAAGCCTAGATTACTATAAGGACCCTTATGAAGAACACATGCTGCAGTCTTTACACCTTTAATCTTTTTAAATTTAACTTTTTCTGAATCATTTCCAAAGTCAGTAACTGCTTCACATATTTCAACATCTATATCCCTTTCCTTATATTCCCCATCATGATATATTGTAAAGCAATACTCAGGGACTCTACATTCTACTTTTTCTTTTTCCATGTATTTACCCATTTCAGGATATATTTTATAAAAGGCATCATAGTTTGGTATAGTAGTCCTCATTGAAGCTACGATTACCTCTGGCAGTTCCTTTAAAACTATATTATATTCCATATTGAAACCCTCCTGTTTTATTTTTGTAAGATAAGTATTAACCTGTGAAAGTTTTAAACTTTCATTTTGAATTTTCTTAAGAATCTCTACCCTTTTATCCTCTAGATAAGTAACCATATTTTCAGTAGTTATTTCTTTCATAGCTTTTTTAATTTCATCTAGTGAAAAACCTATACTTTTTAAGGCTAATATTTTATGTAGTCTTGGTAATTGACTTGATGAATAGTATCTATAACCAGTTTTTTCATCTACAAATATAGGTTTAAATAGCCCTATCTTATCATAGTGTCTAAGGGTCTTTACTGTTATTTTATTCATCTTTGAGAAATTTCCAATCTTATACATATTAAACTCTCCTACGCGCGTATTTAATCTATACTTATATCTTACTATCTCCCCTAACAGGAGAGTCAATGAAATATTTAAAAAAATTATATTTTTTATTATTTAATACTTAAAGTCTCACCATTAGTAGTTACTATAATATTTCCTAATATATCTGTTCTAAACACTTTAACATCTCTATCATTTAATTTATTAAGGGTTTCTTTATGGGGATGATTATATCTATTATCTTCACCACAGGATATAATAGCATATTCAGGTTTTATAATATCTAAAAACTCTTTAGATGATGAAGAGTGACTTCCGTGATGTGCTATCTTTAATAGATCAATATCACTAAATTTATCTAGATTCTTATTTTCTATGCTACTTTCCATATCCCCTGTAAAAAGTATTTCTATATCCTTATAATCAAGCATGGTTACAACACTATTATCATTTGTATTATCATAATTATCCCCTGTTTCTATAACCTTAAATAAAGCATTACCTAAATTTATATCCATATCACTATCTTCAATGAACTCTACATTTTTTTCATCTTCAACTGCCTTTATATAATCTTTATAGGTTTTAGATGTGTAATCCTCTCCTGAATCAATAACTTTTTTAACTTTAAAGTTATTAATTACATCATCTAAACCTCCTATATGATCCTCATGCTGATGGGTAGCTACTAATAAATCTATATCATCAGTATTTAACTTCTTTAAGTAATTAACAACTAAATCCCCATCCTCATTATTACCAGCATCTATTAAAATATCAAAATCACCATTATCAATAAATATAGAATCAGCTTGTCCTACATCGATAAAATGTATCTTTATATTCTTATTGCTAGATTCGAATTTATCAGCCGCTACATTATGTTTTTCTGTATCTTTAAAATCTATAGAAATTTTTTCAGTATTTTCTTTTATAAAATCTTTAATTATATTTGTCTCAATTAAAGAATTATCACCCTCATACGTACCAACTATTAATATTGAGCATATAGCTAAACCTATTAAAATATTTTTTATTGGTTTTTTATTACCTACTTTATATAATAACATGCTAAATAATATAATAAATCCTAAAAAAGATCCTATCCCGATAAATGTAATCATTATATTCCTCCTAAAAAAATTTACTATGATAAATTATAACATATAAAATTCATCATTATTATTTTTAAATTAGTAATAATAAACCCTAACCATATTTTGGTATAACTAGTTTTCCATGTATAATGAAATTAAGGAGGAGATAAAATGAGTTATGAAAACATACTAATTGAAAAAAAGAACCATATAGGTATCATTACATTAAACCGCCCAAATAATTTAAATACTTTTAATATTGATCTTGCTAAGGAACTTAATCTAGCTTTAGAAGAATTAGATGAAAATTTAAATATAAGAGTTATTATAGTTAAAGGAGCCGGAAAGGCTTTCTGTGCAGGTATAGACCTAAATGAATTAAAAAATAAAACAATGGAAGAGTATTATGAAACTGTAGAGCTTATGGAAAAAATGAGTGTTACTATATCTAATATGAAAAAACCTGTTATAACATCTGTACACAATATAGCTGTTGCTAATGGTATTGGTTTAGTAGCTTCATCAGATCTTACAGTGGCTTCAGAAGATACTAGATTCGGAGCAACTGCTGTTAAAGTAGGTTTATTCTGTATGGGGCCTGCAGTTTCTTTATCAAAATGCTTAGGAAGAAAAAAAGCATTAGAATTACTATTAACAGGAGATTTAATAGATGCTAAAGAAGCTGAAAGAATAGGCTTAATTAATAAGGTAGTATCTAAAGAAAAGTTAGAAGAAGAAACAATGAAATTAGCTAAAAAAATTGCTTCATATAGTCCAAAGGGAGTTCAAGCAGGAAAACAATCTTTCTATTCTATGATAGATTTAGATTATGAAAAGGCTTTAGAACTTACTAATAATCATTTCGCTACTCTTTGTACTACTAAAGATGCTCAAGAAGGTATAGATGCATTCTTAAATAAGAGAGACCCTAAATGGAAATCAGAGTAAATTTAAAGTAGGCTTTTTAGCCTACTTTTATCTACATATTATATCTTTTAAATTAGAAACATGCTCAAAATTTATTTCTTCGTTATTATATAAAAATTTCACTCCATCTATCCATTCACCCTTATATTCTCTTTGTAAAAAAGATTCCTTTAAAGTTGTTGAAGTTTTAAATGATCCTAATGAACCTTGAAAATATAAAGTTTTCCATGTAACTCCTTTTAATTTTTTATAATCTTTTACATTCTGATTTTCTTTTGATTCCATTAAATTTATGTAAGCTATTTTTTTACCTTCTTTATCCTCTATTTTTATTAAATTTATAGGTAAACTAAATCTTTCTTTTGAAAGCTTATTAGCAATTGTATCTATTTTTCCTTTTAATGATAAATCCTTAGGCATTAAAATATAAAAATCTATAATTCTTTCTAAAGATACATTATCTACATTATAAAAAGGATAGATACCTAACTTATAATAATCTATATTTAGTGATGATATTATATTCTTTTGTTCAGCTGCCCTTTTAACTAACATTTGAATTTTTTGATTGTTAGAATAACTCTCTTTTTCTTTAAAATTTAGTTTTTTATTTATTTCATCTTTTTCAGCTTCTAAATTATTTATCTTTTCTTGTAATTCATTATTAGTTTTCTCTAATTCATTTATCTTTTCAGTAAGCTTTTTATCTTCCTTATCTAAAGAAGATACACAACCAGTTAAATTTAATAAAAAAATACTAATAACTATCAATACAATTTTTTTATTCATATGTATTTTAGTGAAAAGTGTACACCACATCTTCACTAAAGCCTCCCTCCTTAATAGTAATAAAATCAATTTATTACTAATTATAACACATATTCTTCAAAGGAGGTATGTAATAGTATATTGATCACATATTATTTACTTACAGCTTTTTCTTCATCTGTTTTTGTAATACAACTTATGATTCTATCATCAGCTGTCTAATGTATAGAAAAATTCTTATTAACAATTAAAACTCATTATTATTACAATTCTAGTAATTACTTAGCATTTATCCCTAAAGGATTACGTTAAACATAAATATATAAATAAATTATTTAATATAGAGCTAACTTAAATCCCCATATTTAAGTATCTTTTCTTAAGACACTTAAATATGGGGATTATTTATGTGGTAGCCTATTTATTATTTTCTTCAGAAAAATATTTATCTAATCCATCGGCTATAGCCTCAACGGCTTTATTTTGATAATCTTCAGTTCTAGCTAATTTTTCATCTTCTTTATTAGATAAAAATCCTAATTCAAGTAAAACTGATGGCATCTTAGTTTCTCTTAACACAACATATCCAGGACTCTTAAAAATCCCTTTGTTCTTTCTATTTAATTTATTAACTAGAGTATCTTGCATAACTTTAGCAAATGGGTATTGATCTTCTGTTTTGACTTCACTTTCAAAAGATGGGCAATATAGTGATAAAATACCTGTAGCACTAGTATTATTTTTCTCACTATTAAAATGTAAACTTATAAAAGCACTAGCATCTGCTTCATTAGCAATTTCAGCTCTTTTATACAAGTCTATATATACATCCTTATCCCTAGTCATTACGACATTATAACCTCTATTTATAAGTATTTCTCTTAATTTTAATGAAACTTTTAAAACTAAATCTTTTTCCATTACTTTTGTATAGGGAGAAATTGCACCACTATCACCTATATGACCATTATAGCTTATAGTATTATCACCACCATGACCTGGATCAATAATAATTGTTTGATTCTTCTTGTTTTTAAAATTAATCTGTAACCCATTTCGATTTTCTAATCTAGAAATGGAAACCTCTACATTTTTATTAAGGGTTATAACCATTCTAATTACATTTTCTTTACCTTTTAATGGTCCTAACCAAATTTTTTCAACAGGATAGCTATTTAGTTTTTTATCAAAGTTATTTTTAATTTCACTTTCTTTAAAATCTAAAACAATACGTTCTGTATTTGATTCAACCTGTTCTAAAATATACTTATCATAATTTACTGTTTTAGATGTTAAAATATTAATTGCTGATAAAATGTTTTCATCCTGTTTCAGTTGAATATCTTTAATTTTAACTATCTCATTTACTTTGTTTTTATCCCGTTTATCTCCTCTAGACACCTGGGTTTCGTATCTTAAATAATCTTTTGAAACGTAGCCAATTTTTCCTTCAGCTTTTACTTTTATCCAATTATAAGATTCTTTTAAAATAGGTTCACTTAAAATTTCAACTTTCGTTTCATCTTTCAATCTCGCTAGAATTTTACTTTTAATGCTCGTTTTATTTCTTAGCATCAATTTTGAGTCAACATCTACAAAAGCATATTTATTTTTTATATTTCTTTTTTCTAAAGTTAAATATCTACCTGCTACCCATCCATTAATGTTTTCATAACTTATCTCATACCACTTATATCGTCCATTAGTTAGTGGTTTAGATTTTATAGTTACAATTTCATCCTTTTTTAATTTTCCTATGCAATCATCCATAATTGAAGGCTCTCGCCTGATATTTAAAACCTCTACATTACATCTTACCTTATCACCTATTTTAAACTTATCCTCAGCAAAACTTAATTGACTTATACTAATCAAAAACAAAATTAAAATAATTGTACTGCCTATTCTTTTCTTCATATGGTACCTCCACTAAAGTAATCTTATACAAGCTTTAAATAATAAAAACATATCTATAAAATTTACATATTAAAAGCTATTTTGACAATTTATGCTCTTTATTAATACTTCACTACATTTAATTAAATTCCTTTGTCGAGAAATGTTTTTTTACAAAAAAATATATAATCTTATATTAATATAAAGTAATCAAACTTAATAATAAAAAATAAAATGTAAATGTTTTAAATATTTTTTATAAAAGTTATGTATGTTAAAATAATATTGTAATCTAAAGGAGGGAAAATAAATGAGTAATCTTATATTTTTTGATATTAATGGAACTATAGTTAAAAGAGACGATAGGACAGATATACCTTATAAAAGAGCTATTAATAATCTTTTAAATGTAGAAAATGCAATGGATGGTGTAGATACATCAGCTAGATCTGATAAAGATGTATTTAAAGAAGTTTTAGAAATACACAATGAAACTTTCAGTGAAGATAAGTGGAAAGAATTTTTAAATGTATATGAAGAAAACCTTAAAGAATTTAAAGAAAGTGATGTATGGAGAGAAAATGTTGATTCTAAAGCTTTTATAGATAAATTATATAAAACTGAGCATAAATTATCATTAATTACAGGAGAACTTAGTATCGGTGCTAAATATAAACTAGAAAAACTAGGTGTTTTTAAATATTTTCCAACAGGTGGCTTTGGAGAAGATGGACTTAAAAGATTTGATATTGCAGAAACTGCTTTAAAAAAGGCTAAAAAATTATATGGTGAAGATTTTAATGAAATGTATATAATAGGTGATACAATCCTAGATATAAAAACTGCTAGACATTTAGGAGCTAAGGTTATCTCTATTACTACAGGTTCTAATACTAAAGATGAATTAAAAGAATTAAACCCAGATTATATAATAGATAGCTTCAAAGAGATTCAAAATTTATTTTTATAAGGCCCACCTAACGGTAGGTCTTTTTTTATATCTATTTAATATAATTTTTTATAAGTATTATATGCTTTTCTCATTACCTTTTTATTGTTTGTAGCTACCTTTTTTTCAAAACACTTTGTAGCTACTATATTAGATATAACTTTAAAACCCATTGGTTTTAGGGACTTTTTAAGATATTTAAAATACTTTCTAAATACATTTTTAAATGGTGCAGCCTGTGTATAAACCATAACTAATTTTTTCTCTCCAAATCTAGGATTATGTTTTTTATCTGTTAGAGGAAAAAATCTATCTAATAAAAGTTTAGTTTGTGCTGATACTTGACATATATATACCGGTGTTCCTAAAACTAAACTATCTGCATTTTTTACATCTTCATATATATCTTTCATATCATCATTTATTATACACTCTTCATTTTCTCTACAATATAGACAACCTTGACATCCCTTTATGTTTAAATCATTTAAATAGTAAACTTTTGTTTCAGCACCATTATCTTTAGCTCCTTTTAAAACTTCCTTTACAATATCACTGGTATTTCCATTTTTTCTTGGACTTCCAACAAAACCAACTACTTTCATAACATCCACCTTTCTTAATCTAGTTTAGATATAATATTTTTAACACTTTCTATGGATTTAGAAAGTTCTTTTAAATCCTTTTTACTTAAACCTTGTAATCTATCTTTAAGGTTATTAGCTACTAAAGTTCTATGGCTTTCTGTTAATCTTTTCCCTTTATTAGTTATACCTATATTTACATATCTTCTATCATTTTCATCCCTTATTCTTTCAGCTAGATTATTATCAATTAACTTATTAATAAGAGGAGTCATATTAGATTTTGATATATATAACTTTTCTCCTATTTCAGATATTGAATGCTTACCTTCACTTTCTAAAAAGAAAAGAATTTGAATATGTGATGGTGATAAATCCAATAGATTTTTCATATTTTCTTCAGGTTTTATAAGCTTTTTTTTAAACAATGGTAGTATTGAAAATAAATTTTTAGCTAATGAGTCTAAATAACCTTTCTCCATAAGTTCACCTCATCTGTTAATTTTTTTTAACATTTGATAAATGTATTGTAAAATATATAGTTACTATATATAATAGTTATATTATCATAATAGTTATGTTTATATAACTATATTAATTGTTTTCTAGTGAAATGTCAATAAGGAGTGTGATATATATGAGTAACAGGCTAAAAGAAGGAAAGATAAGTAAACTACTTTTTAACCTTTCATTACCTGCAACTACAGCAATGATGGTTAATGGTTTATATAATGTTAGTGATACTATTTTTATAGGTAAAGGTGTCGGAGCTTTAGCTATAGGAGGTTTAGCTATTGCTTTTCCAATTCAAATGTTAATTATGGGATTTGCTCAAATGGTAGGAATAGGCGGAGCCTCTGCTATATCTAGAAGTTTAGGTGCCGAAAAAAAAGAAAAAGCAGATGAATTTGCCGGTAATTCATTTTTCTCTATATTTATATTAAGTGGATTATTTGCTATATTTGGTTTAATATTTACAGATGAGTTATTAACCATATTTGGTGCTACTGAAAAACTATTACCCTATGCTAAGGATTATATAACAATAATATTTTATGGTAGTGTATTTTTCTCATTTGCTATGATGTCTAATAATATAATACGGGCTGAAGGTAATTCTAAAGTTGCAATGTTTGCAATGATACTAGGCGCTGGATTAAATATAATAATAGACCCTATTTTTATATTTTTATTAGATTTTGGTATTAAGGGTGCTGCTTTAGCAACAATTATAGCTCAATTTATATCATTTTGTTATGTTTTATATTATATGTATAGTGGAAAAAGCTCATTAAAGGTTAAACCCCATCATCTTATACCTAGAATAAATATTATTAAAGAAATATTTTCAGTAGGTTTTTCTGCCTTTGCAAGATCATCAACTAGTACTATTTTTGCTATAGTTGTTAATAACTCATTAAGAATATACGGAGGAGATATAGCAATAACGATATTTGGTATAGTTAATAGGGTTATAGCTTTCTTATTTATGCCTATAGTAGGTGTAGTTCAAGGTATGCAACCTATAGCAGGTTTTAATTATGGAGCTAAGGAATATTCTAGGGTAAAGGAAGTTATTAAATTATCTATTATAACTTCAACTACTATTGCTATATTAGGTTGGATTATAGGTGAATCCATTCCCCATATTATAATAAGAGCCTTTACTGATAATATGAACATAGTCAATGAAGGTAGTATGGTATTTAGAATAGTAATAGCTATGATACCTTTATTAGGTATACAATTTGTTGGTGCAACTGTTTTTCAATCAATAGGAAAAGCTAAACCAGCTTTAATTTTATCTTTACTAAGACAATTTATTATTTTAACACCTTTAATTTTAATATTGCCTAAAATATATAATCTTGAATTATTTGGTATATGGTTATCATTTCCCATAGCAGATATATTAGCATCTATCATAACTATTTCTCTACTTAAAAGGGAAGTAGCTAAAATAAATTTAAATGTTAAATCCATATAATAAAACCATCATAAATTTATGATGGTTTTTTACCTATTATAAAAAGAGTATAATCTTTCTAAAATTAAATCCTTAAGCATATCGAGGCTGCTGAAAAAGTCTAAGAAAAAACCTTATTATGAAAAAATAATAAGGTTTTTTCTTTATTCAAAAAGGAAAAAGATGATTTATGTAGAATATAATAAGTAAATACTTATTATTAGGAGGCTAGGCATGCTAAACCATCAACAGAAATTAATATTTAGTAACTATCTGGAATTATATGATATATTGATACCTAAAGATCATGTTCTTAGACAAATCAACGAATTAGTGGACTTTTCCTTTGTTATCGAGGAAGTTAAAGCCAATTACAGTGACTCAATGGGACGGGGAGCAGAAGACCCTATTGAATTATTCAAATATCTTATGTTAAAAGATATAAATGAAATATCGGATAGAGATTTAATTGAGAGGACTCGTACTGATATGTCATTCAAGTATTTTCTAGGTTTAGCACCAGAGGAAATAGATCTTATACATCCAACGACTTTGACTAAATTTAGGAGACTTCGTTTAAAAGGCGATAACTTATTAAATCGTCTCATCCAGAAAACAGTGGAAATAGCAGTTGATAATGGTATTGATATGGGAAATACCATTATTGTAGATGCAACTCATACTCGCGCTAGATATCATCATAAATCTATGGAAGAAGTGCTTTTAGATAGGGCTAAAAAGCTCAGAAAAGAAGTATATCGTATTGACGAATCACTAAAAGAAAGCTTTCCTAAGAAAATTCAAAACCCAACACTTGAAAAAGTTATTGAGTATTGTGATAAAGTTGCAAAGGTTGTAGAGCAAAGGCCAAGCCTTAGTGTTCGTAGTAATATAATTGAGCGACTAAACTATCTTAGAGAAGGAATCGATGATACTGAGAACGCACTTGCAGAGAGTTATGATGCAGAAGCACGTATTGGTCATAAATCTGTTGATGAGCCTTTTTTTGGCTATAAAACTCATATCGGAATGGCAGATAACCGAATTATTACTACTGCTAGTATTACATCTGGCGAGAAGCCTGATGGGCCTGAGCTTACAACGTTAATTGAAAAAGCAAAAGAAAATGGAGTAGAGGTATCAGAAATAATCGGAGATACAGCCTATTCTGGAAAAGATAACTTGGGCTATGCTAAAGAGCATGATATAAAAGTAATTTCTAAATTACATCCAGTAATATCGAATGGCTCAAGAAAAAAAGGAAAACACTTCCTGTTTAATAAAGATGCGGGGATGTATGTCTGTCCGAAAGGACATCTAGCAATAAGAGTTGCAAAAACTGGTAAAAAGAGAAAGACCAATAACAATCAAGTAATGACTTATTATTTTGATGTAGAGAAATGTAAAACGTGTTCACAGCGAGAAGGTTGTTATAAAGAAGGTGCTAAAACAAAAACATATTCAGTCTCAATCAAGTCAGACTTGCATAAAAAACATAAAGAATTTCAGGAAACTGCTTATTTCAAAGAACGTTATCGGGAACGGTACATGATTGAGGCAAAAAATGGTGAACTTAAAAATAGGCATGGCTATGGTGTGGCGAACTCGTCAGGCCTCTTTGGCATGCAGATACAAGGAGCCATATCAATATTTACAGTGAATATCAAAAGGATATTGACAATCCTAGGAGATAAATAATAGCTATAATAGCAAAAACACATCATATTTTCAAATTAATTGTGAAAATATGATGTGCTTTTAAATTTTACCTAGATGGCCAACTAATTTAACTTATTTTTTCAGCAGCCTCAGCATATCAGGTATTTTTTTATCATCTAATCCTTTATATATTTCTTTTCTAACTAAGTTTAAATCATAACCATACTCATAAATCCTTTTAAGTACTTGTCTTGTAAATCTAATTTTCCAATTGGTAAATGGATTATCTAAAGTAAGTATATTACTTAAAAACATACCCATGTCCCTTTCTTTTTCTCCCCTTTTACACATTTCAAAATCTAGACCATATATACCTTTATCATTTAAAATAAAATTTGTAAGATCCATATCATTTAGAATAATCTTTTCTCCTGTTTGTATCTCTAATATATAATAAAATTTATCTATCCATTCTAAAAAATTATATATTAACGTCTCGTTCTTTGAATAACAAAACTTTTTATTTTGTTTCTTTTCAAAATCATTTAATAAAAAAAGTAAATTTTTACCCTCTATGTATTCTCTTATATAACTACTTTCTTGTTCAAATAATACCTTTGGTACAGTTAATTTATTTTTATTTAAAATACCTAATATATCTATCTCTTTTAACATTTTTTTATGATTTGATATTGACTTTTTTACATAGTATTTTTTATCATTATTAGCTGTATACATACCTATTAATTGAACTTTGTTTTTGCTTTTGTATTCTTTTTTCAAACTATAATCTTTAGTATTGTCATAAAATAAAACTTTTTCATTTAACATATTATCAAAACCTTTCTAGTTTTATTTAAAATCACTCTATGCAGATAGTTTAAAACCTTTTTAAACAATAAAAAACATCCTCTTCACATGAAAAGGATGTTTTAATTCTATAAAAGGACACAGAAACTCCGCCTTTATTACTTAATAAAACACATCTTCCCATCCTCGTGAGTTTACGATGTTACTCTTTATGGCAGGTCTCCTGACTTAGGATCATAGTAATTTAATGCCTTCCCATCTTAAAGACAGTGGTAAAAGTTAAATTACTCCCCATTACAGTGGCGGGACCGTGTTGGAATTAAACCAACTTCCCTTTTAAACCTTTAGAAATCTAAAGATACCATAAAGAAACGTTATTCAATTTTCTTATATTGTTAATTTTATAACTTAATTATAACATAAATATATTAAATATTTAAGTGACTTACTTTAATTTTAATATCCTAAATCTTTATTTACTATGATTACGTGTACTCTATCCTTTATAAGTTGCTTACCCATAACAACATAATCACTACATATTCTTTGTTCACTACTACAATCCATACAGTAACCTACCTCTTTACAAGGAGTGTTCATATCTAATCTTTTAGTATTAGCAGGTGCTGCTATTTCTCTATTTCTTTTTATTGCATCATCTAAATCTTTAACTATTTTATTTACACCTGCAACCACTATAACCTTATCAGGGCCATATATCATTGCAGAAACCCTATTTCCTCTTCCATCTACATTATAAAGCTCACCCTCTGTAGTTATAGCATTACTACTTGAAAAGTAAGCATCAGCACTAAAGCTTTTTCTATAAATTTCTTTTACATCCTCTGGTTTTAATCCTTCTTCATATCTATCTAGGAAATTATAATTTCCATCCCTTAATAAGTCAATAACACCAGTTTCAAAAAGTGTCATAGATCCTCCTACTGCTACAGTATCTTCATCATTTAATAATTCCTTTATCTTTTCTATTACTCCTTTTTCATCCTCAACAAAACAAGCCTTCATATTATTTTTCTTTAAATTTTCAATAGTTTTCTCTACTCTCTTTTTAACAACAAATTTAACATTTTCATCCATGACAATACCTCCTTAACTAATTATATCTCTATAATATAGATTAACATAAACATAGAAAAATATCTATGTATAGCTTTTTAAATATATTATTATAACTTATGCTTGATTATATTTAATTAATATACTATTATTGATTAGTATATATTTATTAAAAGTCTAAATATATTAAAATTTTTTCTTTAATAAAGAAAGGAAGTAAAATATGATATATCTTTATGCATTTACAATAATAGTTCTTTTGATATCCTTTATATCAGATAAAAATAAGACTATAAAGGGTTTAAAAGTTGGCTTTAAAAAATTTAAAAAGATACTGCCATCGTTTTTAAAAATGTTAATATTAGTATCCTTTATGCTTTATTTACTGCCTGATAAGGTCATAGCTAATTATCTTGGTAAAACTAATATAATAAAGGGAACTTTACTAGGTTCTTTAATAGGTTCTATAACAATGATGCCAGGATTTATTGCATTTCCTTTAAGTGGAATATTACTAAATAAGGGAGTAAGTTTTATGGTTATATCCTCCTTTACAACAACTTTAATGATGGTTGGTATATTAACTTTTCCAGTGGAAAAAGAATATTTCGGTACTAAGCTTGCTTTAATAAGAAATACTTTAAGTTATTTAGTTGCAATAATTATAGCCTTAGCAGTTGGATTATTTTATGGGGAGATTATAATATGAAAAAGTTTAAAAACATATTTATACCAATTACATATTTAATTTTTATATTTTTATCCTGGGTATTAAATTTTCAACCAGGTATAGAGATAGGTACTAATTTTTATGATTTTGTAAAAACAATGATAGGTATACTACCCTTTGCATTTATATTAATAGGACTCTTTGAGGTATGGATAAAAAAAGAAACTGTTGAAAAGTATTTTGGTCAATCTTCAGGTTTTAAAGGATACTTTTGGGCTATAGTATTATCAAGTACCACAGTAGGTGGTGCTTATGTTGCTTTCCCTGTTGGATATTCTTTATATAATAAGGGTGCAAAATTAAGTATCGTATTAACATACATAGGTTCTGCAGCATTAACAAGAATACCAATGACTATATTTGAAGCATCCTTTATAGGCATTAAGTTTTCAATCTTAAGACTTTCTTTATCTATACCATTAATTATATTAACATCCATTATAATAGGACATAGATTTGAAAATAATAAAAGTTTAAATAAAACAATTCCAAATAATAAATAAAAATGAAGCTATTAGTTTATAAACTAATAGCTTCATTTATTTATTTAAGTTCCCATCTCTCCTTATATGAACTTTCTATAAACTCATTCTTTAAAAGATACTTTCTTAATACATCCCTTAAAAGTTCTTTATTATATACTTCATTTTTACTATGTTTAAAAGAGTTATAGCCTGTTGCTCTAAATAAGTAATCAGATGATGCAACTTTATAGTATTTATCACTTTTTAGTTTTTCACCATTAATATATATATTTAATATATTTCTACCATCATGTTCTATCTTAGCATTTGAAACATGTAATCTTCCTAGAAACTTCCCTCTAAACCCAGGGCCTTGTCCATCAGAAAGACAAAAGTCACCATCTAGTGAGTTTTCTAAAGCATTTTTTATATATTTACCCTTTATCTCAAAGCAGGTTGGATTTAATGGTGATGGGCATATTTCTAAAAGTTTTTTTTCTGATACATCACCTTTTTTTACTCCTCCATTTAAAACTCCACTATTAATTATACCTATATCACAATCTAAAATATCATTTAAAGAATCTGCCAGTAAATTTGTTATAGGATTTTCTTCTATTACATCATGCCATAGATTTTTATCTATCTGATAAAGGGGTTTATTTAAATTATTTAAAGCTATTGTTTTATTTTTCTTTATTATATCTAATGCTCCATTATCTTTTTTTATATCCATAACATTAATATTTTTAGCTTCTATAACTTTAAACTCTCCATCAATTTTAAGTTTTACTAACCCTAAGTTTTCAGCATTAGCTCCAGAAGTATGAATAACCTTTTTATTAACCACTTCAGCCTCATCCATTAGTATATGAAAATGTCCACCTATAATTAAATCAATATCTTCTATATTCTCAGCAATATCTTTATCACTATTTAATCCTAAATGGGATAAAAGTATGCATTTATCAAATTTATTTTTATATAAGTTTATCTCTTCTTTTATAGCCTTTATATAGTTCTTAAGTTCTAAATCAAATAATGGATAAAAATCCCCCAAATCAGGTGAAGTTCCGATAATTAAGAAATTTAAACCATTTCTTTTTATGATAGTACTTTTAAATATACCTTTTATTTTATTAAGCCCTTTTTTATAAAGATTACAACTTAAAAAAGCAACCTTAGATTTAGTAGCCATATTACTTAAAGTATCTACTCCATTAAATATCTCATTATTCCCCACTGCTATGGCATCATATCCTGCATATTCTAATAATTCAACAGCTAACAATCCCTTAGTTCCTAAAAGCTCTAATTTTTTAAAATCTGAAAAATCTCCAGCATCTAAAATAATTGTATTTTCATCCTTTATTTCTTTTATCTTAGTAACTACCCTAGATAAGTTTTCAAAGTTACTATGTATATCTGTAGTATGTAGTATTTTAAGTTCCATCCGATCTCCCCCTATTTATTCTATGTAAATTATATCATATTTCCCATATATACCTTTTTAAATAATATCCACATTACATATTTTGGTTGATTTTGATTTTTATGTGATATATTATGTTTATATACGCAAGTGTCCTAGGAGGTAAATATGATTGAAGAAAAAACAAAGCCCTTTAATAATAAATTAAAAAACAACTTATATATTTACTCTATTGTATTATATTATTTATTACTAACTATATATTTTTTATATAATGAATTTTCAAATGTATCTGATGTATTATTTTATAATTTATTAGTTGCATATTTTATAAGTACAATTGTTTTTTTCATTCCACTTCATACCCATTTAAAAAACCGTAAAAAAAATAGATTGTATGTATATAAAAAAATATCATTACTCTTAAGATTTTTCTTTTTACTAGTATTTAATTATTCATTACATACCCTTTATTATAAAAGCTTTGATTATTATTATAGATATAAAATTATATATAAATATGTATTTTTATTTGCTATTTTACTTTTCATATCATTTTTTACTGAAAACATACTAAGTCAATTAAAAAAGGCTAAAAAAGAATCCAAGGATCAATTAACATTTATCGGAAAACTTTTACTATTGATAGTAAGTCTTTTTACATTTATTACTTCTACTATATCTATTTATGAAAATCCTAAAGAAATTACTTTAAATGATTTTAAAATACCTAATAATATAGAGATTGAAAAAATTCATAAAAACCCAATAAAACCTACTACTAAAAATGATATAATGAGTTTTTTAAATAAATACGAAGATATTGGTACTATAACAGATGAAAAGTTAATAAATAAACTACATCATGAATTAATAAATTTAAAAATTAAAAACCTTGTAAATATAGATAAATTAAAATATTCAATAATACATGAAAAAAATCATCCATACTACAATTTAGAACCTATATATAAGTCAATAGGTAGAGCTTATAACCATAATGAATCCACCGACAAGGGATATATACATGATATAAGAATTTATAAAAACGGCCTTTTTGTTATGGTTAATAGAGAACTTAAATATTCTATTACTAAAGATATTACTAACAAAGATTTAAGAAGATATTATATATTACCTATTTCAAAGGATTTAAAAAAAGAAATATCCCATGTTATAGAAAAAATGGAACTTAAAAAAGAGTAAACCCTTTACTCTTTTTTAAGCTCTTTTTTAAGCTCTTTTTTAAGCTCTATTTCTATTAATTATTTCTTTTAAATATTTATTTTGCTTTTTTATATTAAGTCGCATTTTAATCTCATAAACTATGGATACTATTATGTATATCACTGTATAATTTAAAAATATATCACGATACCCATTAGGATTAATAGGTTCTAACCATACAAGACTAAATAGAAATCAGTACGTTAGTGGTTCAAGTTTATTACTATGGTTTTTATAAGTAACTTTACTTTATAGAAGGCCCTTTAGAAGATATTAAAATAAAGATTAAATTCTACAAAAAATACCCCGAGACCCTCGGGGTATTAACTTATCTATTCTGTTATTAATTTTAAATCAACTGGTATAGATTTTTCTACACTTTCACCTTTAATAACCTTAACTGCATTTTCAACTCCTAAAGAACCTATCTTTTTAGGTTGTTGTGCTACTGTTGCAGCCATTTCTCCATCTGCTACTGCCTTTTTAGCATCATCAGTTGCATCAAAACCTACTATTAATATATCCCTCTTTGAAGCTTTTACTGCTTCTAATGCTCCTAAAGCCATTTCATCATTATGAGCGAATACAGCATCTATTTCAGGTTGTGCTTGTAATACATTTTCCATAACTGTAAGACCCTTTGTTCTATTAAAATCAGCTGCCTGTCTTGCTACTACTTCAAGATCTGAATTATCAGCTGCTTCATTAAAACCTTTTCCTCTATCTCTTGCAGCTGAAGTTCCTGCTAATCCTTCAAGCTCTACTACTTTGCCGCTTCCTTCTAATTGTTCAACGATGTACTCTCCAGCCATCTTTCCACCTGCTACGTTATCTGATGCTATATGTGCAGTTACCTCACCTGCTTCAGCACCTCTATCAAGTGTTATTACTGGAATATCTTCTCTATTAGCTGCTTTTACAGCATTTCCTACTGCAGCTGAATCTGTTGGGTTTATTAATATAACAGATACACCTTTAACTATTAAATCTTCTACATTTGATAATTCTTTACTTGGATCATCTTGAGAATCTAAAACTATTAAATCATATCCTAATTCTTCTGCTTTAGCCTGTGCACCTTCTTTTAAAGATACAAAGAATGGGTTATTTAATGTAGAAACTACTAAACCTATCTTTTCTTTTCCTTCTTCTTCTCCTTCAGGAGCGCTACATCCTATAAAAGCTCCCATAGTTAAAATTAGTACTAATAGTAATGCTACTGTTTTTTTCATTTAAATCCTCCTCTTAATTTTTAATTATCCTATGTTTTTTTATCCCTTTCGGGTATAAAACTTTATTCATTTTCCTTTCTATCAAGAAGTACTGCTATTAATATAACCAATCCCTTAGCAAGTAATTGATAATATGAAGAAACATCCATAAGATTTAATGCATTATTTAAAATACCAATTATTAATGCACCAATTATAGTACCTAAAACACTACCTACACCACCTGCTAAACTTGTTCCTCCTAAAACTACTGCTGCTATAGCATCTAATTCATAACCTGAACCTGCTTGAGGTTGTGCTGATGATAATCTAGAAGTTATTATAAGTCCTGAAAGCGCTGCTAGTGCTCCAGATATAGCATATACATATATCTTTATTTTATCCGTATTTATACCTGATAATTTTGTAGCATCTTCATTTCCACCTAAGGCATAAACATATCTTCCAAGTCTTGTGTGTTTTAAAATATAATAAGCTATTATAAAAACTGCTGCCATTATATATATTGGTATAGGAATTCCAAGAAAATATCCTGCTCCTATCTTTGAAAAAATTTCTGCATTTTGTTCATATCCTGTTGATATTGGTTTTCCATCTGTATAAACTAATGTATAGCCTCTTACTAAAGTCATTGCTGCAAGGGTTGCTATAAAGGGTTGAACTTTACCTTTACTAATAACTACCCCATTAAATGCTCCTATTAATGCACCTGCTAATATAGCTATAATTATAACTAAAAATGCATTCATTCCTAAAGCTATTAAACTTGCTGCTATAGCTCCTGATAATGCTAATGTTGAACCAACTGAAAGGTCTATTCCTCCAGTTAATATAACAAATGTCATACCTGCAGCTATTATTGAATTAATAGAAGTCTGTCTTAATACGTTTAAAATATTTGAAGTATATAGAAACCTTGGATTTATTATGGCTATAATCGCTGAGAATACTATAAGTCCTATAACTGATTTATACTTCATTAAGGTTTCCTTATTTAAAGTCATTATAACCTTACCTCCTCTATGCCTACTGCACATCTCATGATTTTTTCCTGCGTTACTTTTTCTCCTAAAAACTCCCCTGTGATCTTACCTTCATGCATAACTAATACTCTATCACTCATTCCTATAATTTCAGGAATCTCTGATGAAATCATAATAATGCTCATACCTTCTTTTTTAAATCTATTTATTAAATCATATATTTCCTTTTTAGCACCAACATCTACTCCTCTAGTAGGTTCATCTAATATTAATATCTTAGGCTCAGTCATAAGACTTTTAGCTATTGATACCTTTTGTTGATTTCCTCCACTTAAGTTTTTAACAAGCTGTTTTATGCTAGGGGTTCTTATTGACATATCATCCACATATTTATTAGAAACATTAGCTTCCTTTTTCGTATCAATTTTTAATAAGGATTTAGTGAAATTTTTTAAAGCAGATATGCTCATATTTTCCTCAACACTCATACCAAGGATTAAACCATCCCTTTTTCTATCCTCTGATACATAGGATATTCCCTTTAAAATTGCTTCTTTAGGAGATTTTATATCTACCTTATCTCCTTCTAAATAAATATCTCCATTATCCTTTTTTATAGCTCCATAAAGGGTTTTAGCAAGTTCTGTTCTTCCTGCTCCCATTAAACCTGATACTCCTAAAATTTCTCCTTTATTTAACTTAAAATTGATATTATTTAAATATTCATTTTCTAAATTTTTAACCTCTAAAGAAATCTCTCCAGTTTGTCCTTTAATCCTTGGAAACTGTTCAGTAAGCTTTCTTCCTACCATAAGTTCAACTATTTTTTCTTCAGTTAGATTTTTAACTCTTTCTTCTTTTATAAATTGTCCATCCCTTAAAACTGTTGCATAATCACAAATTTCAAAAATTTCTTTTAATCTATGGGATATATATACTATACTTCTTCCTTCTTTTCTTAACTCTTTTATAACTTTAAATAAACTTTCAGTTTCTTTATCTGTTAATGCATCCGTTGGCTCATCCATTATGATAACCTTTGCATCTAAGGATAAAGCCTTTGCTATTTCTACCATTTGCTGTTTCCCGATACTTAAATCTTTTACTAATGTATCTAATTTTTCATCTACGCCTAACTTTTTTAAAAGTTTCTCTGATTCTTTGTATAGTCTTCCTTTATCTATTTTTCTAAGGGAGTTAACAGGTTCCCTTCCTAAAAATATATTCTCAGCTATAGTAAGTTCCTTTATAAGATTTAACTCTTGATGTATTATTGCAATTTTCTTATCTTGAGATTCCTTTGTATCCTTAAATTCTACACTTTCACCTTCAAAATATATTTCTCCTTTGGTTTTAGTATATACACCTGTTAAGATCTTCATTAGTGTAGATTTTCCTGCTCCATTTTCTCCTAAAAGAGCCATTACTTTTCCTTCGATAACTCTAAAATTAACATTATCTAAAGCTTTTACTCCTGGGAATTCCTTTGTTATTCCTTTCATTTCTAAAATAGGTTTATCCATTCATCTCACTCCTAAAATACAACACCTGATTTTAAAATAACATTTGCAAAGGGTGTATATTCTCCTGTTCTTATAATGGCTTTAACATCGTTAGTTCTTTGTTTAAATTCTTCATGGTCAATTTCTTTAATTTCAATACTTATATCTTCTTTAGTTTCTATATCCTTTATTTTATCTATTAGACTCTTATACATAGTAGGACTTTTTTCTTTCATTTCCTTAGCAATTATAATTTCTTCTATTCTTTGTTCGTCTAATACTGAGTCTAATACATCTAAAAATGAGGGGACTCCCTTTTTAACAGCAAGGTCTATTCTTTTTACATTTTCCGGTATAGGGAGTCCTGCATCTGATATTACAATTCCATCAGTATGGCCTAGTTTAGATATTTCTAAGGATATATCTGAATTTATCAATTTAGATTTCTTCATTATTTGCCTCCTTTAAAACTTTTTACATCATCTTTAGTTGGCAATGAGCTTTGAGCTCCTTTTTTAGTTACAGTCAAACCAGCTACCTTTAGTGCTAAAGTAATTGCATTATCCATATTCTTACCCTCTGATAAAGCTACTGCTAAGGCTGCTGTAAAACTATCTCCTGCAGCAGTTGTATCTTTAACATCTACTTTATGTGCTTTATATGATTTATGTTTATATTCATTTATATATAAACATCCCTTTTCACCTGTTGTTACTATTAACTCTTTAACACCTTTCTCTATTAAAACATTTGCTGCCTTTAAAATATCATCTTCATTTTTAATAGATACTCCACTCAATGTTTCTAACTCTGTTTCATTAGGTGTTAATAAATCAATATTAGCTATTAATTCATCATCAAGCTTATTAGCCGGTGCAGGATTTAATATAGTAAATTTAGCTAATTCTTTAGCCTTTTTAAAGGAATATTTTACTGTATCTATTGGAATTTCTAATTGGGATACTATAATATCTGACTTTTCTAAAGCTTCTATTGATTTATCAATGTCAGTTTTATTTAATTTAAAATTAGCTCCCGGTACTACAACTATAGAATTATCTCCATCGCCATTTACTATTATTGATGCAATTCCTGTTGATATATCTTTAACCTCTTTTATATATGTTACATCTACTCCATCTCTTTTTAGTGAATTTTTAAGTCTATCTCCAAACTCATCATTTCCTACTTTCCCAATCATTACTACATCGCCATCTAGCTTTGCTATTGCATCTGCTTGATTTGCACCTTTACCTCCTGGAATAGATTTAAAATCCTTTCCAATTAATGTTTCCCCAACTCTAGGTGTCTTTTCAGTAGTAGTTACTAAATCCATATTTAAACTTCCTATAACAGTGATCATATTTTCACCTCTTTTAAGTAGATTTCCTTATAATTAATTCTGTGTCTAATATAATTTTTTCATTCATCTTTTTATTAGGGTTTTCTAAAACGTTTATTAAAAGTTCCGCTGCTTTATATCCCATTTTATAATTTGGTTGTCTTATAGTGGTTAATTCTGGCTCTATTAAATCTGCCATATATATATCATCAAAACCTAAAACAGCTACATCTTCCGGTATTGATTTGCCTAATTCTTTTAATTTTTTAATTACACTAATTGCTATTAAATCATTTCCACAAAATACTGCTTCAAAATCTAAATTTTTATCCATTAATTTATCTATTGCTTCAAAACCCCATTCTCTTTTATATTCTCCTATAATGACAAAATTATCATCATATTCAACATTAAAATCCTTCAATGCTTTTTTATAACCTTTAAATCTTTCTAAACCAGTATTTAATGTTAAAGGTCCTGAAATAAAAGCGATCTTTTTATAATTCTTTTTAAGTAAATATGATACTCCCTTATATGCACCATCAAAATTATTTACAAGTACCTTTCCCTTAATACCTTCATAGTCCATATCTCTATCTATTAGTATTATTGGGATTGATTTTAGACTTATATTTTTAAAACCTTCAGTTCTTTTATCCGATTGGGTAAATATTATTCCATCTGCCATTTTTTCAACTAACATATTTATATATTTTTCTTCCTTATCTAAATCATCATCGGTATTACAAAACATTATATTATACCCTAATTCATTTGCTTTATCCTCTACTCCCCTTGCTAACTCTGGAAAAAAAGGATTGGTTATATCTGGAATAACAAGTCCTATGGTTTTTGTTTTTCTAGTTACCATACTTCTTGCTACTGTACTTGGTACATAATTTTTTTCTTTAATAACCTTTAATACTTTATCTCTTGTTTCTTTACTTATATCTTTATCCTTATTATTTAATATTTTTGAAACAGTTGTGGTTGATACCCCTGAAAGACTTGCAATATCTTTAATAGTAATCTTCATAATCTACTCAAACCCTTTTATAATAATATTTATTATTTTACTAAATCGTTTTACTGAACCGTTTTAGTAAAACGTTTACCTAAACTGTACCATATTTTTTATAGTCATGCAACTATTTTTAACATGCTAATTATTTCCATACATAAAAAACCCCTTAGAGATAAATATCTCTAAAGGGTTTAAAAGTTTTTTATGACTCATCTATAATTAAGTGTCATTAAATAACAAAAGCATTTCTATATGGGTTTTAAAATATTTTTTTTCACTATCAATTATCGTATCTAGCCTACCTTTTAAATTACATAATCAAAATCAAAAGTAGATATTGTGCTAAGAAAAATATTAATAAAAACTTAGCATACTTATCCATTGAAAATGGTAGCAAAGAAACTCCATCTTCATCTTCAATACCTTCAGCTATCATTTCAGCCCTCATACCTAGAGCTGTATATTTTTTAATATCTTCAATAGGTTTAGAACTATCTTTAAATAATAAACTAAGTAAATATCCTATAACAAAAGTAATTCCACATCCTATTGCAGGATTCCATAACCAGCCTGTCTGTAAAGACTTTGCTATTAAAAAACCTGCAAAAAATCCGAAAACAAAGCCACCAGCTACTCCTTTATCATTAGCCCTATAAGTAAACATAGCTAATAAAAATGCTCCACAGGCAGGACCTGCAAAATAAGATATATAATTTCCTACTACATCTATTATAGATCTAACTGTACCCCCGAAGGCTAAAATAACTACAAATATTATTATTACACCAAATATCGCAGATATTGTCATTGTCATCCTAAGAGAAACTTCCTCATCTCCTTTATATATATACTTTTCGTATATATCTTTAATAAACACTGTAGTCATGGAATTTAACAACGAATCAACACTTGACATAGCTGCTGCGAAGGCTCCTGCTATAACTAAACCTATTATACCTACAGGTAATTCTTGTAAAATAAATGAAATCATTACTTGATTTGAAGATGCAAACTCTTTTCCATCAAAATATACCCAAAGCACTACACCTACAAGTAAAGTTATAAAGTAAGTAAAATTCATTACAACAGCACTAGATGCAAAGGAACTTTTAATACCCTTCATCGACTTTGATGTCAAAATCCTTTGGACTTGAGCTTGGTCAAATGCAAAGTATCTTACCCACATTATCGTACCTCCTATTAAAGATGCCCAAAAGGTATGATTATCAGTTAAACTAAAAGTAAAATCTAAAGCTTGTAATTTTCCATCTAAACTAGCAGCCTGAAGTGTATCAAAAAATCCCATATTCATAGTTTTTAACGGAATAACTACTGCTAAGAATACTCCTAACCATACAACTATTGTTTGTATAGTATCTGTCCAAATAACTGCTTTAATACCTCCTAATAATGTATATATAATAGCTATAAGAACA
Source organism: Bacillota bacterium (assembly GCA_009711785.1). GTDB lineage: Bacteria > Bacillota > Clostridia > Tissierellales > MES13 > MES13. The sequence goes on along the minus strand of VENA01000009.1, from coordinate 39,692 downwards.
ATTATTGGAACTATAATATTTAAAGACCAACCTGTAATATGTTTAAGTATAAGTGCTGGTACAAATACCATTGAACTTACTTGAATAAGAGAATTAATAAAAAATTGTGCAACTGTTAGATTTCTACTTATACCGCCTAAGCGATATTCCATATATTCATATATAGAAGTTATTTTTAAATGATAAATCACTGGTGTAGTAACATAAACAGCTAAGAAAACTGCAAGTGGTACTGTAATATTTACCATAAAAGGTGCTAAGCCAGAATTATAAGCCCATCCTGGAGATCCAATAAAACTATTTGCACTAATCATAGTTGCTGATACAGACAATGCAATAGGTAGCCATGGCATTGATCTTCCTGCTAAAAGATAATCTTCTTGAGTTTTATTACCCTTTCCAGAAAAATATCCTATACCAATCATACCTAGAAGATAAGCTACAAATACGATACCATCAATAGTTGAAACCATTAAATATTTCCCCCTTTTAAATAAGATAATCCTTTGTATAAATTCTTAGTAAACCTTTTATACTTAATATAATAAGCTTTACACTAAAACAAATAGTGAATTTATATTTCTTTTTTATGATTAATTTTTATTTTAATATATTAATAAATTAGTCCATTAAATCAATGTGTTAGTTATTATTTTAACATAAATAAATTAAATTTAAGAAAATTATTTTAAAAAAGCGGTTAATAACTATTAAATTAGAGTTATTAACCGCTTTTTTTAATATAGTCTACAACTCAGGGTTTAATATTTCTTTTGTACGCTTAAAAATATCTAATCCCTGTTGCTTTAACCAATAAGGTATATCAATAAGCACCCAGTTTTCTGAAAGCTTATCTCCTTGACGGCAATATACATCAACTACCTGCATATCAGCTTTTATCTCTCCACCTGGTAAACCTAGGAAACCTCCTATTGGTGTATTAGATAAATTTGGCCACCCGAAGAAACAAGCAAAATTACCCTCTGCAAAACGGCAAACATGACCGTTAAATTTCTTATCCTTTAAATTATTTCTAAAGGGTAATTGGTGTTGTTTTTGATATCTTGGAATAGTATAACTTGCTCCTATACCTCCTGGTCCATACCAAATCATATCCTTTGACCATGATTTTTCTAATACCTCTGGAGGACATCCCATTGCACCACTATCATTAAGTTCTGATAAATCATCTACCATTTTATTAACAAGTTTTAAAGTTTTTATACCTTCTTTTTCTTCAGCATCTTCAAATTTAAGTCCATCGTGATTTCTTGGTCCTGGATATACAAAATATGATCCTGTTGAAGGAGGAAGTGGATTTATTCCTGCCTGTAGCATAAATCCTATAATATCAATAAATAGTCCTGTTTCAGTAATTTTACCATCTTCTACACAGTTAAATTCTGCATATCTTAAGTTTATCATTTTTCCTGTAGGTCTTACACCCATCCATTCAGAGTCAAATAGTCCCATGAAATGTCCCATGCTCATGACCCATTGTTTACCATCAATTTCATTAGTTCCTCCGATAAATATATCCTGCCTACGTTGCATACGTTTAAGGGAGCTTTTAAGTGGAGTCCAAAACTTATCAGCTACAGCTTTAACTCCTTTCTGTTCACGGAAAGGATAAACTCCTCTGAAATAATAATCTTCACTAGTATATTCCTTTAATACATTTACTACATTTTCAGGTGTTGAATTTTCTAAAGCATCAAAATAATTTCTTACAATTTTCTTTGCCTCTTGATATTTACTCATAAAATCCTCCTAAAGTCATTTTTAAATTTAAGCTTCTCTTTCGCGATTTAAAGTTTCAGGTAAGAATGCCCAAAGAATAGCTCCACCAATAAATATTGCAATAACTATGGTAAATATACCTGTCATTCCTCTACTTGTAGATGCAACACCAGCTAAAATAGGTAATGCAAATGATGAAATTATTCTACCACCATTAAATGATATTCCAGGCGCTAAAGCACTAAATCTTTTTGGGAATAATTCTGTGTAATATGCTCCCCAAGCTCCAGAGAAACCAATACTAAATCCTAAAAATAAAGATACAATTTTAAATATATTAGCATCATCTGCTCCTAATTGCATATAAACAAATACAAACACACCACATAAAGCCATTCCTATTAATGGTACTTTACGTCCAAATTTATCAGATACAAATCCCCAAATATTATACCCTATTAATTGTCCTATTCCTTGTAAACTATATATAGATCCAGCAGTTGCAGCTGACATACCTAAAACAGATGTTAAATAAGTTGTAGCATTATTTGAAAATCCTGAATAAGCAACAAAATTTGCTCCTGATAAAAGTATTACTCCAATTCCTATAAAAAGATATTTCCCTTTATACATACTTAAATAATTTATTTTTTCACCTTTTTTATCTGCTATCTTTTTAAGTTTCTCAGTATGTTTTTTATCATCTGGAACAAAGATAAATGTTAATATTGCTCCTATAATTGGAGGGATTACTGCTGTATATATTAAAATTCTCCAATTTGCATCGCCAAGTATTCCATATAACTTACCTGCAAAGATCATTGCTACTGAGAAAGTACTTGTTAATATAGCAGCAAGTTTTCCTCTATACTTTTGTGGAAACATTTCTGTTACTAATGGAACTGCTGTACCAAACACACCACCAAGGGCTAAACCAGTAGTAAATCTTGCAACTCTCCAAAGGGTAAAGTTTGTTGGTGAAAATAACGGTAAATATGTTGTAAATGAAAACATTAACGCTATACCTATAAGAGTTCTTTTCTTACCAAATTTACTAGATAGTGTTCCAAATAATAAAGTTCCTGGTATTGTTGCAAATGACATAACTGCAAATATTGCTGAGGCTTGGGATAGTTCAAATCCAAAACCACCATTTGCTATAGATTTAACCATGGTTGGTCTTACAAATGTCCCTGTCATAAAATTGTAACAATAGAAAAAATAAATTACTAATACAGACATAAATGCGATAATTCTCTGGGTGTTAGTTCTGTCTTTACCTATGATGACTACATCATCATCTGATCCTGCGACTTGTTTTTTAGTCTCTGGATTTGCCATAATTAATTCACTCCTTACTATTCATTAGTTTTTTTAACTTTGTAACCGGTTACGTTATATGCAAAACATATCCCAATTATTTTATTGGAGTATGCTTTAAACTTATTTATTACTCATTTTCCTTACTATCATCACAACTACTCTCATCTTCCATATAAGTTTGTCTTAATACATCAAGTCCATCAAATGTAACCCATTCTTCAACTACTTTTCCTTCTGAAACATGATAATGGTTAATACCTAGTATTTCTACTGGTTTTCCAGATGGCTTACCAAAATATCCTATTCCTTCATGAAGTCCTCTTAATCTCCATCTTACTGCAACGTCATGACCATCGCCTTGTACTCTTTTATTTATATTAACCCTTTGAATACTATATTCTGCATTAGGAAATGAAGCATATAAACTTATTAACATACCTTGTATTTGCTTAAATCCAACTAAGTCTTTATCACAAATAAAGTGTACAACTGCATTATCTGAATAGTAATCTTTTACTTTATTAATTAACTTACACTGATTTATATTAGTTAACATCTCTAACATAAACTCACCAACGCTTGAATCTTTAGCCTTATATTTTTCAGGGAAGAACTGCCCATCCATACTTTCATTTATACCGAAATGTTCTTGTAAAGCTGGTGTATTATCCTTTGTAGCTTTCGCTTTTTTCTTAGCAACTTCATGGGGATCTAATCCTAACTGTTTAACTATCCATAAATTATCTCTTACTAACCACTCTTCATGGATTCTATTATTATGAACAGCACATTCAACTGTTGTTCTAAAGTTAACTTTCTTTCCTGTCGCCTTACCAAAACTACTATCTCCTAAATTAGTAGCAGTTGATAATATTCTATGGGATGATAAGTAACCATCTTTATCATAATTTGACCATATTACATTTTGACCTATTAATCTTCTATCAGGGAATGCGTGTAATGTTTGTAATGTCCCTGAAATAACAGATTGTATTCCAGAAATATTTTGTGAGCCTGTATGCATTATTACATTATTGTGGTAAGTATCATATATAACTCCTATACCCTTTTCTTCCCAAATACGATGTGTAATTTTTAATATAAAATCAACAAAATCTAAATAATCATCATCAAATCCCTTTAGATTTTGACTACTATTAGGATTTTTTAAATGATCATTATAATCATTATATCCAACAGAATTTACTTCGCTACTATCACCATAAAAAACCTTATGACTTTTCACTCCACCATTTGATTTTTTAGTACTATTAGTAGAAGTTCTTTTATTGTCTACTTTTTTCTTTTTTTCATTTGTCATTGTTATCCTCCTTTTTTTATATATTATCATTAGTAGTAATTTAATATATACAAAACTATAAAAATAAAAATAACTACTAAAAAATAAACATTTAATATTACAAATTTTAATATTTTCTAAATAACTTTAAATTATATTCCTTCTCCTCTCCATATTCCAGAAATTGCAGCTTCTATACATTCTTTAGTTGATCCATACCATACTTGTTTATTAAAAAATTGTGATAGATAATTAGCTTGTCTAGAAGAATTAGTAGCCACAACTTTTATATTTGTAAGTTTAGATACAGAATATAATGGGCAATTATCCACTAAAAAATATCCTCCTGCTTTTTCTATTACCTCAGTACAGCCTGATTCATCGGCTAAATATTTTATGTATCTAGGTAAATATATATATAATAAGATTCTTGAGTTAATTACTTTATCATGTAAATAATTTCTTATCTCCCAAATTTCTTCTAGATTTACATTAGGACAACCTAATACTACTAAGTCTATCTGTTCATCCTTTGAAGTATTTAACAAATCATAGAATTCTTTTTTTTCTTTATTGCCAAAATTTATTATATCTTTAGCTTTATTATTTCCTAAAGCTTCTTTTAAAGTATTAGCTTCTGGAGTTTTTCCTACTATATGAAACAATTCAATACCCCCAGAAAAGGTTATGGCTGAATTTATATGTTTAAATTTCATTAAATCTAATGTAGAGTTTATACCTTTTATTACTGGAATTTCGTTTTCTACTTCATTTCCTATAAAGTATCCTAATACTCCAAATTCTTTATTTGAATTTATATTAGTATCTACATCTATTTCATAAGTAGCATATCTGTTTTCTTTTATATGCAATCCATAAAATGGAATTCTATTAACAAGGGATATTGCCTCTATAGTTTCTATAGTCTCAGTATTAGTTCTAGCTCCTATTACTGAATTACAAAATCCAACAGCGCTTGAATTCATCCATGCACAATGTTCTTTATAAACTGGTATTCTTCCTATCAAATAAGGGGTACAACTATACTTAAATTTCTTGTTTATATTACTAGAACAATTAAATCCCCCTACTTTACCCTTAATATTAGATACCTTAAGCATTTTCTCAGCTTTTGCTTTTTTTCCATACTTTATTAAAAATTCCATAGCTTCCTGTTTGTCCTGTCCATAGTCACCATTTAATAACTTAAGCTCTTCATATGTCAGCTTCATAAATATCCCCCTTGATTTCCGTAACCGATTACGAAAATCTTTAAAAAAATTATCTCATTTTTATTTTCTCAGAACCCCTTAAGTTAATATTTGGCTTTAACTCAATTTTTCTTTTTTCACAATTAGGATTTTCTATCCTTCTACAAATTAAATCTACAACTACTTTAGATAGTTCTTCATTAGAAATCCAAACTGTAGTAATGTTATAACCTATATCATTTACTATACCAAGTTCACCAAAACTTATTAATGAAATATTATCATTTATTTTTACATTCATTTCTTTAAATGCTTTTATACATCCAAAGGTAAGAATATTACTAAGTGAACATATAGCAGTAATATCTGTATCTAATATCTTCTTTGTCATTTCATATCCTTCTTTTATAATAACGCTTTTAGGAAAATAAAAATTATGGGTATCTAAGTCTTCTTTATTGTTTTCTAATGCTTTTATAATCCCATCATATCTCTTCTTTTCATAATTTAAGTTAAGTGGAGTCGATAAATATGCTATATTTTTATGCCCTTCATTTAGAAGAATATCTGCACATTGATAACTTATTAACCTTTCATCAAAATAAACTTGATCATATTTTGTATCTATATCTTCTTCAGTTATTACTATTTTTGGAAACTTTAATTTATCTAAAAATTCCAAAACTGAATTATCTGATTCAGGTGACTTAATATAGATTAATCCTGCTAGGTTTTTTCCTTTTAATTTTCTTAATTGTTTTTTTTCTAACTCAGGATTATGATCCGTTATATAAAATAATAAATCCATATCTTTTTCAAATAATTTATTATTTATTTTCCTAACTATATCAATATATACCGGATTCTCAGAAGGTACTATAAGTGCCACTGTTTTTACTATACCTAGTGATAGATTTCTAGCAGTTTCATTTGGAATATAATTTAATTCATCAATTATCTTAAATATTTTTTTCCTTGTTTTTTCACTTACATCAGGTTTATCATTAAGTACCCTAGAAACTGTTGCTTTAGAAACGTTTGCCCTTTTTGCAATCTCCGCTATTGAAACTTTCATACCATTCACCACCAAAATTTACTAAACCGGTTACGAAACTCTAAAAAAAATATTTAACTTCTTTCTTGAAAACATTGTAACTCTATTTTTAATATTTGTCAAATAAATAATAATAATTATATCTTCTTATTTTATATCTTTATATACATATTTTGATGTCATTGCTACTAAAGTAGCTTTATAGGAAATTAAAAATTTTATTTTATCTCCTACACTATACCTTTTTTTAGCCTTTGTAAAGTCTATGAAAAGATAATCATTATTTACATCTATTACTGAAATAGACTTATCAAAGGGAGTTAAATCCTTTGCTTTTATACCATCTATTCTTATACATATTCCAATAACTTTTTCTTTTTTATACTTTATTTTTACTATTTCTAATATTAACTTAAAGGTATCATTATTAAGACCCCTTATTGGTTTGTCGTTTAATCCTATTCCTAAACTAAGGGATGCACCTAATCTTAGTTGATTTATTTCTTTTGGTATTTTCTTATTAAATAAACTAATAGTACCTGAATTTCCCCCGGATATGGTATCTAATCTAATATTAAATTTATTTTCAATACTTTTTTTTATGTTTACTAACCTTGATAAGTTACTATATGTAGGAATTACACCACCAAAACATGTTAGATTTGTACCGATACCTATTAAATTTATATTTTTAAGCTTAAGTATTTCTTTTATAGTTTCTCTAATTTCATCTTCAAAATAAATCCCTTCCCTTAAATCTCCTAAATCAACCATTAAAATAATCTTATATTCCTTTTTTCTTTTAAAAGCTTCCTTTGAAATCCTTTTAATACTATCAATTTCAGATACTAAAGCAATATCTGAATATTTAACCACCTCTTTAACCCTTGATATCATAGGAAGTCTTATTAACATCTTAGGTAATTTAAAACTTGATAGTTTTTTTAGATTTTCTATTCTAGAATCCCCTAATATATCAACTTTAGAATCTACTAAAGCTTTTGCAATTTTTTTATTACCACAAAATAATTTAGTAACTCCAACTACCTTTATATGTCTTTTTTTACACTCAAAAACCATTTTTTTAGTATTTTCTTTAATCTTTAAAGTATCAACCTCTATTCTTGGATAGCCCATATTAAACTCTCCTAATAATTTATTATATTTTTATTATATTACAAAATATTAATAATTGAAACTTAAATTGAGTTTATCTAAAGATACATTGACACTAAAAATGTAATATTAGATATCCTTTCAGCAAATTTAATACTAGGTTCACTGAATTCTTGTGAGTTAATATAGTTGCACTCAATTAAAGAATACTTTAATAATAATTAAAGCGCCTTTTAGGCGCTTTAGTTATTATTTGTTATTTAGCTTTAAAAATACTTTTTCAGGAGTTATAGGTAAGGTTCTTATTCTAACACCACAGGCATTATATAAGGCATCTGTAATAGCAGGTGCTACAGTATTTATAACCACCTCTCCTATAGACTTTGCTCCATATGGCCCTGTTTTATCGAATCCTTTAGCAAATTCAACCCTTATATTTTTTGCATCCTTTCTTGAAGGTATTTTATATTGCATGAAACTATCATTCATAAGTCTACCATTTTCATTATATTTTACATCTTCATATAATGAATATCCTATCCCCTGCATTATTCCACCTTCAATTTGAATTCTAGCTAATTTAGGGTTTATAACCATACCACAATCAACTATACCTACATAATCTAGGACAGTAACTTTTCCTGTTTCTAAATCAACCTCTACTTCAGCAAAACCTGCCATATAGGGAGGTGCTGCCTTTTTAGGTACGTAAGATCCTGTAGTAAAAAGTTGCATATGGGGATAATCATATATCATATTATTAGAAAATTCCTTTAAACTAATCCTTTTATTGTTATCTTTTCTAATAATATAATTATCTAATAAGTCTATATTTGTTTCTTTAGTATTAAAGTATTTAGCACCATATTTAATTAATAATTTTTTCATATTTTCAGCTGCGTTTATAACTGCATTTCCTGAGGTATAAGTAGTACTAGATGCATAGGCTCCACTATCATAGGGAGTTATATCAGTATCTGAAGCATAAACATTAATACTATCAACATCTACTTTTAATTTTTCTGCTGCTATTTGTGCTAAGATTGTATCACTACCTGTACCTAAATCAGTTGCTCCAGTCATAAGTGTAAAAAAGCCATCATCATTTAATTTAAGACTAGCTGATGCCATATCAATATTAGGAAGTCCTGAACCCTGTTGAGCAATAGCCATACCAACTCCTCTTACCCTTTTATCACTTACCTTTATATTTGGATATTTTTCATCCCATTTTATAAGTTCTTTTCCCCTAGATACACAATATTCTAACTGACAACTATCCATATACATCGGATCATCCGATGCTCCTTTAGTTGTCATATTATAAAGGGGGGTTGTTTCTCCTTTTTTTATCATATTCATTTCTCTAATTTTTATAGGGTCTATAGAAAGTTCTTTAGCTAACTCGTTTATAGTAGCTTCTAAAGCATATGTTCCTTGGGTTACTCCAAATCCTCTTAAAGCTCCTCCTGGTACACGATTTGTATACATAGCTTTACCTGAAAATCTAACTGCATCCACTTTATTATAAAGTGTAAGTACCTTTTTCCCTGCTGCTCCTATTGTTGTTTGGGCATGCTCTCCATATGCCCCTGTATCTGATAACCCTTCCATATCTATTGCTTTTATTATTCCATTTGAATCTGAACCTATTTTAATATCAAATTTCATTGAATGTCTAGAAGTAGTTCCTCTAAAAACATCCTTTCTAGAATATATAATTTTAGCAGGTTTTTTAGTTTTTAAAGTAACTAAAGCAGGATAAAACTCAGAATGGGCCGTTTGTTTAGAACCAAATCCTCCACCTATTCTAGGCTTTATTACCCTTATCTTACTTCTAGGTATATCTAAACAATGGGATAAAATTCTTCTTACATGAAAAGGTATTTGAGTAGATGTTACTACTACTAATCTTCCCTGTATATCTAAATATGTATAAGTTCTTTGAGTTTCCATCATTGCTTGTGCTTGAGCTTGGGTTTTATATGTTTTAGTTATTACCTTTTCACATTTTTTAAAGGTATCCTCTAGATTGCCAACACTAAAATTAACTTCACATGCAATATTTTTATCCTTATTAAACCCAACATCTACATTTGTAAATATATCATTCTCTGGATGAACTATAGTTTCACTATCCTCTGCAGATAAATAATCTAAAACAGGATCTAATTTTTCATATTCCACCTTTATTAATTTCATTGCCTTATCTACTATCTTTTCACTTCTCCCAGCAATAATAGCCACATCGTCTCCTACATGCCTTACATATTCATCTAATAGAAATTTATCATAGGCAGATAGTTCCGGATAACATTGACCTGCCCTTGTAAAGGGTTTTCTTAAAACATCTTTATATGTTAATATACACTCTATACCTGGAATTTTTTCTGCAATGGAAGTATCTATACTTATAATTTTTGCAAAGGCATGGGGACTTCTTAATACTTTAACTATTAAAGAATTACTAGAAGTTAAATCATCAGTATAAGCAGGTTTCCCTGTTACTAAACCCATACCATCTACTTTTGAAATAGGATTATTAACTACTTTCATTTTTTCCCCTCCAAATACTTTTTTATAGCCCTAAGTTGTCCTACATAACCAGTACACCTACATAGGTTTCCATTCATAAAATGTAATATCTCTTCATCTGTAGGATTTTCAATACATTTTTCTAGATATAAAATACTCATTATTGTACCTGGGCTACAATATCCACACTGATCTACTCCTTCATCTACTAGATACTTTCCTATTTTTTCTGCCTTTTTTGTGACTCCTTCTATAGTTGTTATTTCATGGCCATCTGCTCTTAAAGACAACATAACACAGGATAAAATTGCTTTACCATCAAAATGGACAGTACAGGCTCCACAGGAACCTGTATCGCATCCTTTTCTTACACTTAAATATCCATTTTTTCTTAATGTATCAGCTAAATACTCATCCGCTGATACATCAAATACTTTTTTCTCTCCATTTATTTTTAAGTTAATTTTCATAATTAACTACCTCCGTTAAAGCACGCTTAAGTAATACTTTAGATAAACCCTTTCTATATTCCTTATTAGCCCTTATATTACTACCAAAGGTTATTTCATCTTCAATTATTTCACAGGCTTTTTTTATAACAGTTTCATCTATATGTTTACCCTTTAAATACTTTATAGTTTCATATGCTAAAGTTGCCCTATTAGGTCTAGCTCCAACTGCTATTAAATAAGTATCATCCTTTTTAGATACACTTAAGTTTAATATTGCATAATCTCCCTTTGAATTTCTCATTGATTTAAATGAAGCTTTCCTTCCATCTTTAGATATAATTATTTTTTCTAAAATATCTTTTTTATTAGAACCTTCAATTAAAAACTTTTCAAGGGATATTTCTCCTTGTTTTTTTAATGAAACTTTAGTATCTAAGGATAATAAACATGTTAAAATATCGGAAAAACCATATCTTGAATAAATAGTAGCGCCAACTGTAACCATATTTCTAAGTTGAACTCCTACTATGTCTTTTACTGATAATCCTAATGCGTTATTAAAATGCTTTTTTAAAACTTTAGAACGTTCTATATCTCCAAAAGTAGCCATAGCTCCTATTTCGATTTTATTATCATATTCTTTAATAAAATCTAGATTTAATTTTGATAAGTCTATTGCTTTTGAGATATTTTTAGATCCTAATTTTAAAAAAGCTCCTCCTCCTATAATAGTTGCTTTTTTGCTAGATTCTAAAACTTTTAAAGCTTCATCTAATGTTTTAGGAGCGATATATTCTTTAATACTTATCATTTAATTCCTCCTTAAAACTTAGTTAATATCTAAGCTGCCTTTTCATCTTCCTTACTTTCTTCATTTTTATCTTTAGGAAATACGATATTTAATACCAATGCTAAAATACCTGCTGAAACTACTGAATCATTAAAGAAATGTTTCATAACCGCTGGCATATGTTTTGTAGCCTCAGGTACAGTACTAAATCCTATACCAAGCCCTAGTGCAATTGCTAATATTGTAGTATTTCTACTATCTAAACCTGCTTTAGAGATCATTTTTATACCACTTATTGTTATCATTGAAAATACAACTGTTACTGCTCCCCCTAAGACACTTGCAGGCATTACTGCACATATAGCTCCTATCTTAGGTATAAGTCCTGCTAATATTAAAAATACAGCTCCTGTTGCAACACAAAATCTATTCATAACCTTAGTCATAGCAACTATTCCTGCATTTTGTCCGTAGGCTGTATTAGGTAATACATTAAAAATAGATGCAAATAAACTACCTACACCATCTGCTATAACTGCACCAGACATTTCCCTATCCGTTGGCTCTCTATCAGCTCCACTTAAAGTTATACCAGAAATGTTGCCTAAAGTTTCTAATGCCACAACTATATATACTGCAGCAAATTTTAATATAGCATCAAGATGAAATTCTATACCGAAATTTAAAGGCCTAGGTACATTTATCCATCCCGCTTGAGCTACACTATCAAAACTAACTTTACCCATAGGAATTGCTACTAAATAACCTATAACTAATGCAATTAATATAGCAGCCACATTAAATATACCATTAGTAAATCTTTGTAGCAATATAATAATACCAAGTACTAAAAAGCCTAATAAAAGATTTTGAATAGATCCATAATCAGCTGCTCCTACTCCACCTGCGAAATAATTAATACCAACCGGCAATAATGATAAACCTATTGCAAGTAATACTACCCCTGTTACTATAGGTGGAAAGAATTTTCTAAGTGGTTTTAAAAAGAATCCCATTATTATTTCTGTAAAACTACCTACTAAGGATGCACCAAGTATTCCTGCTAATCCATATGATTGACCTACAGCAATTGCAGTAGGTACAAATGCAAAACTAGTACCCATAACTAAGGGTAATCGTGCTCCTATTCTTGAAATTGGATATAACTGTAGAAAAGTTACTAAACCTGCAACAATCATAGTACATTGAATCATAAATACCTTTTGTTCTTCTGGTAAATTTAAAACATTTGCAATTATAATAATTGGAGCTATATTCCCTGTAAACATAGCTAAAACATGTTGAAGTCCTAAAGGTATAGCTGAACTTAACTTTGGTTTACCATCTAATTCATAAATTGACGCGTTCTTACTCATAAATATTTTCCCCCTTTAATTTTTTAACCTATCTTTGAAAACGTTATCCTTTTATTAAACTTATCCCCTCCTTTAAAACAAAAAAGGTCAGCACAAAAGAATATCTCTATTCTTTCATGCTGACCTATTAAAGCTTAACATTAAATGTTATCCCTAATTATTGTCAGTTCATTTATTTGATTTTTATATTTAGTACTAATATCACTGATACGGCTTATAAAAGATTTATATCCATCTCAGCTTTATTGGAATTTTCTAAATATTTATTTGATAAAATTATAACACATATAGTTATTTTTTTCAAACTATACTAAGAAAATGATAAAGTAATATTATCTGTATTACTTTTAGAATCCGATTCAATATTTTCAAATGTAACATTACTTCCTATTAGCTTTTCTATTTCTTTTTCTAATTTTCTTTTATTTTCTTTATAAAATAATCTTCTGTTATACTCTACTAATGAATTATTTCTATTATTTGAAATAATACTTAATTCTAATATTGTTAAAACAGACTCTGCTATTATTTGAATATTATTTCCTTTAATAAATGTCTTAACATTTCTTGGCCCCTTACCTGTATAGCTTTTAAGAAAATAAGCAAACTTTGCTTTTATATTCTTTTCTATTTTCTGTTTGTTTTGTCTATCTAAAATAAAAGAATCATCAATTATACTTTCATTTTTATCTTTAAATAAATTAGAAGCAATTTCTTTCATATTAAATAATAATTTTTTAGTATCCACAGGTTTAACAACATATTTTACTATTCCCTTATCAACAGCCTTTAAAATAGTTTCACTATCTGATAAAGCAGATAATACTATTATTGAACACTTAAAACCTTCCTTTCTTAACTTATTTATCATTTCAAGTCCATCCATAATTGGCATTCTTAGATCAGTAATTATTATATCTGGTTTATATTTTTTAAAAACTTTAATACCTTCTTTTCCATCTCCTGCAGTATGAAGTTTCCCTACCCTTCTTTTTAAAAACCTTGATAGTTCTTCCCTTTCAGATACATCATCTTCAACTAACAATACTTTTAAATATTTAAGTATATTTTTATCATCTGTTACCATCTAAGTCCCCCCTATATTTAGGTATCTCTACCTTCATTAATAATCCTTTATTTAAATTTTTAAAACTTATAAGTCCATCCATATTCTCTATTATCTTCTTAGTCATATATAACCCTAGGCCTGTCCCCTTTGAAGCTTTCTTAGTAGTAAAATACATCTTAAAAATTTTTTCCTTTATATCTTCACTTATACCTTCTCCATTATCTATAATTTCAGTTACTATCATATCTTTACTTTTATAAATTGATATTTTTATTTCCTTATTTTCCTCTCCTTTTAAAGCATCTATTGAATTATTTAATATGTTAAATATTGCTTGGGAATACTGATTAGGATATCCATAGCCTTTAACCATATCTATATTTTCATATATTATTTTTATATTATTATATTTAATCTTCTCTTCAATTAAATCTAGAACTGATTTTACTTTTTCATATACAATAAATTTTTCTTTGTTATTATTAGGATTTAAAAAATATCTAAAATCATCTATTGTTTCAGACATTTTATCAATTAAATTTCTTGATTTATCTAAGGAATTATGTAAGTAATTAGAATCTAATTCATTAAAGTTATAGGCATCTTTGATATTTTCTAATATTAAGCCTAAGCTATTTAAAGGTTGTCTCCATTGATGGGCTATATTAGCTATCATCTCCCCCATGGCTGCCATTCTTGCTTGATAGATAATAAGTGCCTCTTTTCTTTTATTTTCCCTTAGTTCATGTTTATACATTTTTTCAACCTGTTTTCTTTCTTGTATTTCTTTTTTAAGCTTTTTATTTCTTTTAGTTAAATTAAATAAGAAAAATATTATAGTTATTATAAGGGTTATAATAGAAAAAAATATGATTCCCTTAACAAATCTATTTGTTTTTTTATTTACTATTTCTTGATAATCAAATAAAAAATTCTCTAAATCTAAATTTCCATTAACTAAATTTAGTTGCTTTAAAATAGCATGCATTTTCTCCCATCTATAGGGATTCATATTCCCTATTTCTACAACAGGATAAAATGTTAAATCACTTATCTTTTGTGCTTGATATTTATTATATTCTAAAAACTCATTATATGATTTGTTTTTAATATCAAACCTTTTTGAAATTTCTTTAGAGACCTCTATGGGATGTTCTAATGCATATGCCCATCCTCTCATACTTGCTTTTCTAAATTTTTCAACTAATTCAGGATTTTCAAGGGCAAAATCCCTTCTTGTAAAAAGTGAATCTCCATAAAAATCAATTCCATACTCCACAGGCTTTATTACATTTAAATCTATTCCCTTCTTCTCTGCATAAAAGGATATAGTGCCAAGATATCCTGGAATAACATCATATTTACCCTTAACTAAATCATTTACAGAAAATTCTACATTTTGATCTAAATAATTAGAATTATCAGGTTTTATCCCTTCACTTTTAAGCATTGCTTTAAGTTCTATATCAAGTAAATCATTTTTTCTTCTAGCAGTTTTTAATTTAGTAAAGTCTACTATAGAATTATATTTAGTATCTTCTAACATAAAATATTCAACTGCACTTCTTTGAAATACTGAAGATACAACGCTAAACCTATTATTATTATTTTGATTAATTAATATATCCACAGCTCCTATACCAAAATCAGCCCTCTCTTTTGAAACCTCTTCAGTAGCAGATAAAACCTCCCCATCTTTAGTAAATCCAGATTTTATCTCTACATTAAGTCCCTCTTTTTCATAAAAGCCTTGCCATTTTGCTACATAATAACCTGCAAACTGAAATTGATGATTCCATCTAAGCTGTAATATTAAATTATTATCTTTTGCAAATACAGTATTTACATTAATAAATATAAAAAAAATAATTAAAACGAAAGTTCTTTTTATATACCTTTCATACTTAAACATTTATATTCCCTGAACCTTTATGATTTTCATTTTTCTAAAACTCTCCCCATTTTTTATGAACTTAATATGAATCTTTATTACCTAAACTTGTAATACATTTACTCTGTAGTTTTTTAGTCACCATATTTAAAAGTTTAGTTATTAAAATTTTAACAAACATCCACTGCGCTTTTTGTCGAAATTTGTCTAATAGAAAGTAAAGTTAATAATTATATGACGAAAAAATAAAGAGTATAGATAATTACCTATACTCTCTTAAAATTTAAAATAAATTTTTAAAATGTTCTGTTGCTTTCATTACTTCATCTTTACTTACAGAATTACTATCATAATCGATTCTATAAGTGGCACCATTATCTTTGATTCCTACTACACCAATCATTTCTTGCATATAGTTAGTAAACTTATTATTTGCTTCGTTTCCAAATACTTCATTTTGAAATTTCATCTTTCCAATATTTAAATGTTTTACATTAGGATTTTCTAATTCAGTATTTAATCTAAGTTCTGAGTTATTTTTTCTTTCTTTCATTAACATCACCCTCTATTTATAATTTATTCATTAAGTATTTTTGTCTTTTCTATATCAATATATACAAAGAAGAAATGATTTCTATAATGAATAAATTTTTAAAAATAAAAAAAGACCCTAAAGTATAAAATTACTTTAAGATCTTTTTAGCATTTCAAAAATATTTATTTGTTACCTTTAATAGCTATAGTTAAAGTAACTGCTAGTCCTCCCCATAATACTGTTGCTCCAAATAAGAAAAATGCAATTGCAGAACCAGTCAATTACGCCACCTCCTCATTATCAATGTCTTCTAAGGTACCATCTTTCCATTTAGCCCTAGAAGTTAAAGTGGCAAAGATTATTATAGCTCCAACAACACCCCATCCAAATAATACTAAAGCAGATGTTGGGTAACTTCCTCCCCCGTAAGGGTTTTTCAATTCATTAAGAATATTACTTGCTACCATATATATTAATATAGCAGGTGTTACGAATTTAATCATAAACTCCCACCATTTACCTATACGGTAAATAGAAACTGAGTTTGTATGTTTTCTTATCTTGTCTGCTCCTACTACCCATCCAATTACTATAGCCTCTAATAAACCTACTACTACTATACTAAATGAGTTGATGAAAGCATCAATGATATCTAAGAAATATAAACCTGCACCAGTAGCATATAAAACACTTACTAAATAACCAACAATTGCAGTAATAGTAACTACTTTCTTTCTTGAACTACCTGTTTTATCAGTTACGGCACTTACAAAAGCCTCCATTAACGAAATACTTGATGTCAATCCTGCAAATACTAATGATACAAAGAACAATACTCCAAATAAAGTACCTATAGGACCCATTAATGAAAATACCTTAGGAAATACTACAAAGGCAAGCCCTATACTTTGACTTGCTACATCCTCAATAGGAACACCTTGAGCAGTAGCCATAAATCCTAATATTCCAAATACACCAATAGCACATAAAAATTCAAATCCACTATTAGCAAACGCTGTCATAAATGCACTATTATTTATGTCTGATTTTTTAGGTAAATAACTTGAATAAGTTATTAATATACCCATTGCCAAACTTAAAGAGAAAAACACTTGTCCATATGCATCTATCCATACATCAAGTTCTTTAACCTTTGACCAATCAGGAGTAAATAATCTATTTAATCCAACAGAAGCTCCAGGTAATGTAACTCCTTTTATAACAATAATAACCATGATTCCTAAAAGCATAGGTAATAAAACTTTATTTAATTTTTCTATACCACCGGATACTCCTTTGTATGATATAAACCAGTTAAATGACCATATTACTGTGATTCCAATAAAGATAGCCCATCTCATGCCACCAATATCAAATGGACCTGATGAAACTTGTAAAAAGTCATTAAAGAAGAAATTATTTGTATCAGCTCCCCAAGTTTTTCCAAATGAAAACGTTAGGAAATTCATAGCCCAACTTAGTATCATAGTATAATAAGTCAAAATAATAAATGAGGAAAAACTTGGCCACCATCCTAGCCATTCAAACTTTTTATTTGCCCTTGCAAATGATAATGCTCCTGAACCTCTAAACTTATGTCCAAATCCATATTCTAATATTACTAAAGGTATACCTGCTGTAAATAATGCTATAAAGTAAGGTACTAAAAAAGCTCCTCCACCATTTGAATATAATAAATATGGATATCTCCATATATTACCAAGACCTACTGCGGAACCTACAACTGCTAATATAAATCCAATTTTTGATCCCCATTGACCTCTATTTTCTTCCATATTTTCACTTCCTTTAAAATATTTTTTTCTTCAGTCTGGCCAGACCTATATATTCTTCATTTTATAGTCCTAAACTCATGATTTAAAACTATAAAAGGAATGACTTGTTAAATAATTATCACTAGTCTAAATTTTCTAACTTTTAATCTCCGTTAACAATTATAACAATTTTTTTGTCACTTTTCAACAAAATGTTGAATTTTTTTAATTATCAAAATTGTTATAAAATTGTCGAACTTTCAGCCTATAAATACTTTTTTAAATATAAATAAGGATCTAGTTAAACTAGATCCTTAGAGTAAACTTTATTTGTCAATTATTGGTATCCAAACTTCACATCTATAATCTGGATCATTTGGATTTCCAGATAAATACACTTCTAATTCTGGTGCATTTGCATGCTCGTATTGAGTTGCTGGGAACCATTCTTCAAATATTTTTTTAGTTACCTTTTGTATAGCATGGGGCATAGGTCCTATGCTTTCAAATACAGCCCAACTACATTCAGGAATACCAACTACTTCAATGTTTTCTAAATCTTTTATACTTTTTCCTTCAATAGCTATCATATAACTAAACTCTTCTAATTCCTTATCAAAATCATAGCACACTCCTAAAACGCCTAATTCATTTGCATTATTTTGTAATTTTTCAAGGGTTCCATTGCTACATACCTCATCCCAAAATTTAGGTATGTTTTTAAAGTTCTCACCATTTACAGCTGTAAATCTCTTTTTAATACCTACAATTTTAAAACTTTTCTTTTTTTCAATCTTATAATCCATTCTTTTCTCTCCCTTTATAGATATTTGAAAGGATATTGGTGGTATTGCCTTTAAATTTATACCTGTTTTTCTTGCCTTAGAGGGTGTGACTTTATGTATCTTTTTAAAAGCTTTTGAAAAGGCCTCAGGGGTTTCATATCCATACTTAAAAGATATATCAATTATTTTCATATCACTTGTCATTAAATCCTTGCAAGCAAGAGATAATCTTCTTTTTCTAATATATTCCCCTAACGTCATACCAGTCAAAGTATTAAATATTCTTAGAAAATGAAATTTAGATGAGTAAGCTTTTTTAGCTACATCCTCAGATTTTATATCTTTTTCTATATTATTTTCAATATACTCTAAAGCATTATTCATATTATTTATCCAATTCATCTTCAACATCCTTTCAACTATAGTTTATAAAAGAAAAAGTTAAGTATCCTGTTATTAAATGCTTAGTAATGACAGTTTTAATTACCTTTATATAAATTCTATATTTTTTCTTATATAATCATTTAAAAGTTCCTTTTCTTTTTCTGATATATTTTCTGAGAGTCTAGTTGCTGCTAAGACTATTTCCCATTCCTTTATCTCATCTAAATTTACCCTTGATATATTCATATAGTGATTTATGTAATTTTTATATAAAATATTTCTTATTATCTCTAAATTAATATTTTTAAAAAAGTTATTATCAGGTAATTTCCCATACTTTAATATCAAAGAAGTTCTAGCAACATCTGCTAAAGGATTTCCCATAGAAGCTGTCATCCAATCTATTACTATAAATTCTTTATTAGAAATAAGTATATTCTCAGGATGAAAATCCCCATGACAAATTCTATTACCTATCTGTAAATCCTCTAGATGTTTAATTATCTTGTCTTTTATACTAGAAGGTAAATAGTTTGAGTTTAATATCTCTCCTTTTAAAATTTCCTTTGTTCTAGGCAATTTAATATCTACATACTTTAAGATTGAGTTATGGGTTTCAGCTAATTTAAAAGCTAATTTCTTTAATTTCCACGGTTTATATAATATCTCCTTTGTCATAGGCTTAGCTTTTAAATTTTTAAATATTATTCCTGTTTTATTTTCATATTCTATTAAGTCAAATACTTTAACATTAGTTATATTATTTTCATATAACTTTTTAGTAATTTTATATTCCTTTTCAATTGATTCTTTTTTTATGTCTTTATTAAAAAGTTTTATTACCTTTTCATCTTCCCATTTATATACCTTTGCTGTTCTTCCTATAGCTATAAGTTTTTCTTTCAATCTTTTTCCTACCTTTCTAACTTTTATAAAAGTATGGGTATTTTAATAATTTATAACCATATCCTCAACTATTATATGTTGTTTAAAATTTAATGATAATGCTAATTTATGAGACTTTTTATTCCTTTCATTATGTCTATATAAGTTTATTTTTCCATTTTTTATACCCCAATCACATAATTTTGTAACCAGTGCTTTACCTAATCCTAATTTTCTATGATTTGGATGTATCACAACTCCTATATCTGCTAATTTTTCTCCCCAAAACCAATAGCTTGCAGCCCCTACTAACTTATCATCATAAAAACAACCATATACAACTTCATCTTCAACACTCACTAATCCCTCTTCTAAGTCTTCTTTTGAACAATCCTTTTTAAATTCATTAAATTCATTTTTATATCCTTTATCTATTTTAGATATTTTGTAGCCATCTTTAACTAATATATCTTTGTAATCGTCAGGATTTAAAAACATATATATTGTTTTATCTCTAATTTTATGATTATTAAGTTTTATATAGTTTTTTAATTCATCTATAGAAATCTTTGAACTTAAATGATTATCTTTAAATTTTTTTATAGCATCATATAAAGATGGTGCTGTAGCAATCAGTGAATTTTCCTTCATCTGATATATTGTTACTCTTTTACTTTCTTCATTTTTTTCTCTTTTAACTAATTCGATATTTTTAAGATCTGTGGAAATATCTATTAAATTACTTATTTCTAGTTGAATTGTTTTTTCAAATTGTCTAATATCACTCATTTATTTATCCTCCATTTTAAAACAAAGTTTATTTTATCTTTTCTAATGTTACATCCTACACACCCCTTTTATTTTACTTAATATTCCTATAATTCCTCTTAATTACTTATTCTTTTGTTTTCGACTTTATCCTTCTTTTTTATCAAATACTCTTAAGTTTGATAAGTAATAAAAATTATGTTAAAATACTTTCGCTAGATGAAGTGAAAAAAGGAGGTATATATGTATAAACTCGTAGTATGTGATATGGATGGTACCTTGCTTAACAGCGAAGGTGTGATTTCAAATAGAAATATTAAAACACTTAAAAATTTAATTAAAAATGATATACAAGTTGCAATAGCAACTGGACGTATACATCCCTCAGCTAGTACTTTTGGTAAGCAAATAGGTATAAAAACGCCTCTTATTACTTGTAATGGTGCTGTTATAAAGGATTTAGATGAGAAAGAGTATTTTAAAAATAAAGTTACCTTTAGAGACTGCTTAGAAATTTTTAATGAATGTAAAAAACATGATATACTTCTTCAATTTTATACTGAAGATATTTGTTATATTGAAAAATCGACCAGTGAAAGAAATAAATTTATTGAATGGTGTAAAAATTTAGAAGGAGAAAAAAATGTAACCTATAAAGAAATTGATAATGCTTATGAATGGTTAAAAGAAAATAAAGATACAAATATATTTAAGATTCTAATGAATACAGAAGATGATAAATTACGAAAAAATTTAAAAAACAAATTCAAAAAAATTAATTCAATAGAATGCTTAAGCTCTTGGTCTACAAATATCGAAATTATGAACAAAGGAGTATCTAAGGGACAAGCCGTTAAAAGATTAGCTAAAATGCTTAATATTAAACAAGATGAGATAATTTGTTTTGGTGACAATGAAAATGATCTAAGTATGATAGAATATGCAGGATTAGGAATAGCTATGGGAAATGCTAATGAAGGTGTAAAAGAGTTAGCTGATTATATTACTATATCAAACGATGAAGATGGTATCTCCCATGCAGTATCTGAATTAATGAAAGATGTTATTTAATGAAAAATCCTCTACTTAAATTAAGTAGAGGATTTTTTTATTTTATAAAACTAAAATTACTTATATCTTCAAAAGTATAATCTTTTTTTACTATACCCTTTGATTTAGTCCATTTAAGAACACTTTTAAAAGTTTCATCATCAAGTTTATTAGCTTTTTTATAATCAGAATTATTATTTAAGTATTCTTTTATAGTATTAGGAAACCCATAGTTTGTTAAAACTTTACTATACTCTTTAGCATCTTTATTATTAATATATTCCACAGCTTTATTATAACCTCTATAAAATGCTTTAATTGCCTGTTTATTTTCATTAGTAACTTTTTCATTAAATAAAATTGCTCCAGCCTTTATACCGTATTCATTTGAACTTGCTAATACATTTGCACCCCTTGTTGATAGCATTGATGCTTGAGGTTCAGTAAATATAACTGAATCAACTTGATTAGATAATAAAGCTTCAAAACGTGTAGGTATTGAAGGAATTACAACAGTTTTATATTTAATGTTATTTTCTTTAGCCATTTCATCCATAATATATTCTAAAACAAAATTCGGTACTAAAGATACTTCCTTATTATTAAGTTTCTCAAAACTATCTATACCTGAGTTTGGTGCAGTTAATAGTTTAAAATCCTCGTTTATATCCGATGTAATTTTCATGTTAAATCCAGCATCATGATAAGTTAAAGAAGTCATGATGTCTGCAATTATTCCATCTATCTTTCCTGCTTGTACCGCTATATTACGTTCATTAGGTGAATTGAATGGAACCACTTCTACTTTCAAACCTTCTTTTTCAAAATAACCTTTATCATAAGCTACAATAATAGGAATTGCCCCTTCTGCTGGTAATACTCCAAACTTTATTTCTTCTTTAATTACTTCTTTATTACCACAACCAAATAATGATACTGTGGATATTATAAGTATTAATACTAGTAAAAATGTTTTCTTCATTTATATCCTCCATCCTTTTTCAATCTTTTAATATTTTTTTAAAATCATCTACATCATAATTTAAAAACACACCATTTCTGTGGATCTTTAAAGGATTAGTCTTTATTGAATTTTTACCACTTTCTGTTGTAAATGCTAATAAAAACTCTAACTCATTTAACCAATCTAAAACATCTTCTGTAAAAATCCCAAAGGGATAAGCAAATACTTTTTTTACATCAACAAATTCATCACATGCTTTAACATCCTTAAAGAAAGTTAATTTGTCAATAGTTTGTAAAGCAGTTAGGCCATTCTTTCTAGTATGTAATCCCTTAGTATGATTTGCATATTCAAAAACATCACTCATTTTTTCTAATTCTTTCTTTGATAAACAAACTGATTTAGAATTTGAGTAATCTTTCTCCTTATTAAAAAGCCAATCTAAAACTACAAATCCTACTGCGTTAAAATTATATTTTTTTAATATTGGATAAGCATATAAAAGCACAGACTTATACATATCATCAAAGGTTATTAATACTGATTTTTCTGGTAATGGTTTATTATTATATAAAAAATCTTTAATATCCTTAAGTTCTAACGTAGTATAATCATTTTCATAAAGATACCTCATTTGTTTTTTAAACTCCTCTAAAAAAACAAATAAAGGTTTAGGTAACACATCTTGATAATTTTGATTAACTTTAATATTTGATTTATTATCAATATCAAAGTCTTCTTTTTTTATAATTTCATGATACATTAATACATGAAAACCCTTCATAAAATCCTCCTTTTTTATTAAAATTAAATTGAAAAATTGTTTAAAATTATACAAACTTAATGAACTGTTTTAGATTTTATCATAAATATTAACTTTTTTTGTGTTTTGTAAGTTTAGTAAATAAAAATCATTAATTAAAGTATAATAACTATTTAAAAATCTAAATAATTTCAAATAAAAAAACTGTATTTAATAATTAAATACAGTTTTTATTCAAAGACTTTAATTAGTTTTATACCCTCTTTAAAGCCCCCTCTATTTTCTTTTTTATTTTTTCTTATTTTTTCTACTTCTTTCTTTGATATGTTATTGTTTTCTATAATAGCATAAATTACTTCTAGTATATCAGCTATTTCTTCAATATCATTTGATTCTATATATTCCTCTACTTCTTCTCTTAACTTTTTATTTAATAATTCCTTTAATTCATCTCCCTTTACTATCTCTGTTAAATACTCTTTATTATCATCCTCAATAATATTAGGTATTTTATCTCTAACAAGTTTATTATATATTATTTCTTTCAAAGAATTTCACTCCTAATTATTTGATTTCACTTTTTATGTGTAAAAAAATTAAACACACTAATAATTAGTGTGTTTAAAGATCTATTTAACTGCTGCTGTTACACTCATCTCCACAAGGATATAATCTCTAGCCATTTTTGCTTCAACACATGCTCTAGCTGGTTCGAATCCTTCTTCTACCCAAGAATCCCAAATTTCATTCATATCTTCAAATAAAGACATATCCTTTAAATAAATTGTTGTTGAAAGAATATGATGTTTATCAGAACCATATTTTTCAAGCAAATCTTCAATCTTTTGTAAAACAACTTTAGTTTGTTCTTTAACATTCTTTTCTTTATCTCCACAAGTTTGCCCGCAAAGGTATATTGTATTATTGTGTATAACAGCGCGACTCATTCTTCCTGTTCCTTCATATCTTTTAATTTCCATCTAAACTCCTCCATTTCTAATTTTTTTTAATCCTTCAAAATAATTATACTAAACTTATAAAATTACTGCAAATTAAATAAGTATAAGAAGTTAATATAAAATTATGCTTTGATATCTATAGTATTTCCTAACTTTGGATCTAAAGATTTTAAAGTTTCAGTATTAGTTTTCATCATATCGTTAATAAAAGTATTTGCTTGTTTACTATTATTCATTGCTTTTTTCATTACTGAAATACTTGCTTGTTGCTTTATTTTCATTTGATCTAATAACAAAGATGTTTTCCCTACATCCACAATATCCCCTCCTATTGATTGTCAAGCCAAAATGTCTTGCTATCCTTATCTAAAGTACTTATTTCTTTACTTAATTCATCAATCTCTTCATTTAATTTTGTAATCTCTTCTTTACTTAATTCATTATTTTTTACATACTCTGTTAGTTCTTTCATTTTAGTAAGCTTTATTTCTATTTCCTCTAGGGCTTTTATTCTATCTTCAACCCATTTTAGTTTTTCTTTTTTTCTCATTTCTTCATCATTATACATAAAATTAAACTCCATTTTAATATTTTCCTACACTTATTATTATCGACAGAACTTATACTTATTTTAATTTTCACTATAAAAGACATCCCCTTAATTGAGGATGTCTTATAATTATTTCTTTGGTATAAAACTTTCAACTAATTCTTCGTTTTCTTTTATCCACTCTTTCGCTACTTCAGCAGGCTCTTTATCACTATCTGCTATCATACCCATTAGACCACCTAATTCTTTGTCATTAAGTTTTAAGTTTTTTAGAAATTTAGCTGCATCAGGATGATCTTCTTTAAATCCATTTCTTACTATATTATATATACTTTCAGTCTCTCCATATATCTTTTTAGGATCTTTTAAAAATTTAAGATCATATCTTGCAAATTTCCAGTGGGGTTTCCACCCTGTTACTATAACAGGTTCCTCATTTGATATTGCATCTGCTAATTTTGCAGTCATTACAGGTCCACTACTTTCTACTAAATCATATTCTAAATCATATTCTTTAATAGCTTTTTCAGTTGTATCCATTATACCTGCTCCAGAACCTACTCCAATAATTTTTCCATCAAATTTATCTTTAACATCATTCATTTCCTCTATTGAATCTATATCTACATATTCAGGTACAACTAAACCTATACGTGCTCCTTCATAGTTAGTACCTAATTTTTCAACTTTATCTCCAAATTTTTCAATATAGTCTTTATGTGTTATAGGTAACCAAGTTCCTAAAAAAGCATCAAACTCACCCTGGGAAACTGATGTAAATATTAACCCTGGCTCTGCTATGGTTACTTCCACTTCATATCCCATTTTTTCTTCTAATATTGCTTTAGCTAAATTTGTTATAGCTATTCCATCTGCCCAATTTCCTACACCAAACTTTATTTTCTTAGCATTTTCTTGTTTTTCATCATCCGGCTTTTGGCTATTTTGACAGCCTGTTAAAATTAGACTCATTCCTAAAATTAACACTAATGCCAGTAACAAAAATCTTTTCAGATTACTAATATTAACCCTCCTAATTTGATTGTTTGATTATATTTAGTCATAAATAATGACTAACTAATAATATGTAGATTTAATATCCACATGTTTAAATATTAACAAATAATCTTTAATGGGTCAAATATAATCTAAAATTCTTTTTTACATTAATATAAAAGTTTTATAATTACTTCTTTGGTATAAAACTTTCAACTAATTTTTCATTTTCTTTCATCCATTCTTTAGCTACTTCATGAGTCTCCTTATCACTATCTGCTATCATTCCCATTAAACTACCTAACTCTTTATCATTAAGCTTTAAATTTTTTAAAAACATAGCTACTTCTGGATTGTCTTCTTTAAAGCCTTTTCTTACTATGTTATAAATATCTTCAGTTTCACCATATATCTTTTTAGGATCTTTTAAAAATTTAAGATCATATCTTGCAAATTTCCAGTGGGGTTTCCACCCTGTTACTATAACAGGTTCTTTATTTGATATTGCATCTGCTAATTTTGCAGTCATTACAGGTCCACTACTTTCTACTAATTCATAATCAAGATTATATTCTTTAATTGATTTTTCAGTTTTTTTCATTATTCCTGCCCCAGAACCTATACCAACAATCTCTCCACTAAATTCATCTTTAACATCATTCATTTCCTCTATTGAATCTATATCTACATATTCAGGTACTACTAACCCTATACGAGCACCTTCATAGTTAGTTCCTAATTTTTCAACTTTATCTCCAAATTTTTCTAGATAACTATCATGAGTTACTGGTAGCCATGAATCTAAAAATGCATCATACTCTCCCTGTGCAATAGATGTATATATAAGCCCAGGCTCAGCTATTGTTACTTCTACTTCATATCCCATTTTTTCTTCTAATATTGCTTTAGCTAAGTTTGACAAAGCTATTCCTTCAGCCCAATTTCCAACTGCAAATTTTACTTTTTCCTTCTTTTGGACATTATCTTCTTTTTCTTTGTCTGGCTTTTGGCTATCTTGACACCCTGTTAAAATTAAACTCATTGCTAAAACTAAAACAAGTGCTAATACAAAAAATCTTTTAAAATTCATATTTAACCCTCCTATGTTTATGTTGTTTGACTATTATTAGTCACATTTAACATCTTCCTAATTATATGTAGACTCAAAACTCTTACGTTTAAACATAGTAACAAAAGAGGAAGAATAAGTCAAATATTTATAGCTCAAATTTTAGTTTTAAGACCAAAATATAAAGGAGGTCTTATGACCTCCCCTATTAAACCTAGATAGTTTAATTAAAGTATTATATATATTTTTTTATTATACTTCTAATTTCTTCACACTTTAAATTAAATTCAGAATTATTTATAATAATCTTTTCTATATCTAATACATCAAATAATTCATGTTCAAGCTTTTTTCTTTCTTCTAACACTTTAAAGATTCCATCTAATCCTTTAAGATTATTATCCTTTCCATATCCCTGATTTAAAGTGTAATCTATAAAAAACTCTAACCATTTATTTGGTCTTTCTTTAATTACCTTTTTAAATGAATATCTTATATCATCCTGATCTAGATATATAAGTATTGGATTTAAAGGTTTTATTATATTTTCAAGTTCTTTTATATATTCAGTTATTACTTTCTTTTCTGCATTATCCCTAATCATTGTTACGGTAACTGGATTTTGTATAAAAGCACAATCAAATATATATACATTTTCTTCATTTAATGCATTATACCTAAATCTTTCCCAACTTTTTAATAATATATCAATATGCCTATCTAAGGTTAGTTCATATACATCATGTTTTAAAAAAGAATTAATTAAATCATCAGAAAACTTATCATTATAACTTTTTATTCTTTTTTTATATTCTATATAATAACCCTCTTGTCTTTTGATTGCTATTTTCTCTATTAGTTTTCTTTCTTTTTTATATTTAGATAACAAATCATAAAATTCTACCTCACTAAAAAAAGACACTCCATCATAATCAGCTGGATGGTCTAAATCCCCCTCATAAAATACTTTATTATTTATATCTAAATTATTAAGTACTTTATGTGTCATTTTTGTTGTTGTAGTTTTCCCTGAAGAAGGTAAACCTTCAATTAATATTAATTTATTTTTCATAACTCCCTCCCCTTTTTACCCTTTAATGATTAACTATATCTATAATTTCTTTTACTACATCTTTAGGCAACTTATCAGTTGTATCAATCTTAATTGTAGACATATCTTCATAATTTTTAAGTCTTTCTATACTTTTAGTTATTACTTCTTCTTCTCTATTATCCTTTAAAATTCTTTTTCTTAACTCATCTTTAGAACATGTTAAGGAAATTTTATATACTTGAAAATCCCCGTTAAGTTTATCTAATATAATATCGAAAATATATTCTTTATGTATCACCCAATTAAATATTACATATTTAAAACTTGAATTTTTTAAAAAGTTATTAAGTAAGTATATTATATTATCTTCAACCATTTTTTTATTCTCTTCAGTAACTTCAAAGGGATTCATCATCCAACACCAATCACCGTCTAACCAGACACTTTTTTCTAATGTTTTATATAATAATTTAGATGTTAAAGTCTTTCCAACTCCCATTGTTCCATTTATTATTATTAATTTTTTCATATTCTTCTCCCTTTTTACTATAATAATTTCTTAAAAAACTATAGAAAGGATATAACCCTCCTATAGCTGGAATTAATATTTATGTAAAAATTTAAAATTATATAGTTTAATTATACTAAATTATGAAAAACAAAACAATTAGTTACTTTTTCTGTGCTATTATTCCTAATTCCTTTGATGTTTCATTATATTTACTCCCTAACAAATTACTATATACTTTTTTTATTTTAAAATTTGACTTATTAAGTAATTTTCTTATTTTTTCTAAAGTGTAATGCTTATGCCATAATCTATATTCTTTTATATCACCATTCTCTTCAATAATTATATGCTGATTTAAACGGGTTTCATATTTTGGATAATAATATTTATTCTGTAATTCAAGATACTTATTTGGACTAAAAAAACCACCATTACAAATTTCCCAATTACTTCTTTCTTCTTTCAAATCATTATAATAGGGAGTTTGAACATCAAATACAAAATATCCATCCTTTTTAAGTAATGAATTTATTATTTTTAAAAGTTTTTTAACATCGGATTCTTTAAAACAACCGAAATCATAATATATTAATGTTGCTACATCAAATTTTTCATTATAATCTAAAGTTAAATAATCTTTATATAAATATTTAATATCTAAATTATTTTCTATAGAATATTCTTTAGCATATTCTATAGATCTTTTAGAATAATCTATCCCTGTTAAATTGAGTCCATACTTATATAATTCATTTAAATATAATCCAGGACCACATCCTAGATCTATTAATTTGTCCCCTTTTTTAAGTTCCAAACTTTCAACTATCCATTTACAACTTTCTTTTATTGTGTCATATTTCCTACTAGCAGCTTCTAAATAAGGATTTAAATGAGCTTCTAACATATTTTTTGAAATATACTCATCATCCCAAAATCCCCTTCTATCACTATAAGAAAAAACTTTAGGTTTCTTTGAAATTTCTTCTAAATAATTTAAATTAAACTTATCTTCATATTTCATTTTTCCATCCCCTTTTAAAATAAAATAACCCTAGAAATTAACTCTAGGGCTTAAATCAAAATTAAGTATGATCTTACCATAAAGATAATCCTAAATCATTTAAATAAATTAAGCATTTTAAATAAATCGTTAGGTTCTAACCAACGAAATACCTAAATATTTAATTTAGATTAAGAATTATCTTTTCCAGAATCTTTATTATAAGTTCCAAAGACGCCGGATTTAATCACACCTTTATTATTTATTTGTTTTAATAATAGCATATAAATATTTCCATGTAAAATTATTGATATTTTGAAATCTAGGGGAGTATTAGTTCTCAGATTATTTTGTTTTCATAGGAATCTGTCATCTTCATCTTTAACTTCACCAATAATTACTCTTTCATTTATTTTTTTCATTTTTAAAATTATGATTGTAACAATATAAACATAAAAAAATGTCAATAATAAAAACTTGTTTTTTTAAGTTGTAATAAAATTCTTAAAATTTCTGAGCAATCTTACATTTTTCTAAGCTGATTTAATTATAAATCATTTCATGACGCAATTTAAGATTTTTAAACGTTTTCCTCAAGTTTGTTATTTGTTACATTTTTTTAATATAATTTGCTTTAATGATTTAATTTTTTAAATAACACATTTTACCTTTTTTCTTATCTAAGTGTGTTACAAAATCAAAAGTTAACTAAAGGAGGAAGATTATATGTTTAATGTACTATTAGCAGCTAGTCCAGTTTTAGTAATTCTTATTGGGATGCTTATTTTTAAAAAATCTGCTATGAAAATAGCTCCTATCACAATGGTTTATACAATATTATTAGGTATGTTCTTTTTTAATGGAACAAGTAATGAGATGGTAAACTCTTTTAAAACAGGAATTTTAGATGGAGTAAGAATAGTTTGGTTAATATTTGCCGCCTTTTCAATGCTTATAATGATGCAAAAGACAAGTGCTATGGATAAAATAAAAGAAATCATAGCTGATATAACAAATGATAAAAGAATTCAAGTGATTCTTATTGCTGTTATGTTTGGAATATTTTTAGAAGGAGTTGCAGGTGCAGGTACTCCTGCAGCAATAGCAGCACCATTTTTAGTAGGTTTAGGCTTTAGTCCTATTACTGCAGCAGCTGCTGCACTTATAAGTAATAATGTTCCAGTATCCTGGGGAGGTGCCGGTGTTACTACTATAATGGGAGTAGCGCCAGTAAATGATTATATGTCAGTTATTGAAGCTTCTTCTATGACCGGTAGAATACATATGATAGGTGCTTTTATACTACCTTTTCTAATTATATTGGTTATATTTGGTAAGAAAGGATTTAAAGGTTTAATTCCTTTTTTAACTTTTTCAGGTGGATTTATGGCTATATCTTTATTTATATTTTCAAATTTCATTGGTGCAGAAATTACAAGCATGTGTACAGGGCTATTATCCATTGTAGCTACGTTATTATTTCTTAATTTTTTTAATATTAATACTCCAGAGATGTTTATATATAAACATAAATCTGATGATAAAATTTCTTTATCAACATGGAAGGCTTTTTCTCCATATTTAATTTTAATTGTTTTACTACCTGCGGTTAGATACTCATTTTCTTTAAGTATCTTAGCTAAGTATGGTTACACTGTTTGGGTTGGTATAGTCATACTTATTTCCGCATTTTTAGGTTCATTAATATTAGATGTTAAAATTAATGACTTTTATACATATTCTAAAACAGCGTTTAAAAAAGTTATTCCTGCATTAATTGCAATGTGTGGTTTGCTTGTGGTAAGTGATGTTATGGTTAAAACTAAAATGATGAGCTTATTAGCCTCAACTTTATCAAATGCTGCAGGTTCTTTATATCCCTTTGTTTCAGTTAGTATCGGATCCCTTGGTTCTTTTATAACTGGAACTAATCTTGGTTCTAATATTATGTTTGGACCAATGCATGTTGAAGCTGCTAAAACCCTAACACTTAATCCTATTACTATTTTTGCAGGTCAAAACGCCGGTGGTTCTCTTGGAAATATGATATGTCCAAATAATATAGTTGCAGTTGCTACAACAGTGGGTATATTAGGAAAAGAAGGTATTTTGATTAGAAAGGTTCTTCCTGCTTTTTTAATACTTTTATTAGTTTATGGCTTTACAACACTTATATATACTCATATTTTATTTGCAAACTTTGGTTTTTAATCTAAACATAGTTCTAGGGGAGTGAATTTCATCCCCTAGACTGTATATATTTTTTAACTTAAGTAAAAATAAACTACTTATGCATTCGATCTTCCCAAATTATATTCAAGCTTTACATTTTCTAATAGATCTATGAATGCATCAACAACATTAGGTGAAAATTGACTTCCCTTATTTTTTAATATTTCTTCTTTAGCTACTTCCTTTGGAAGTGCTTTTCTATATGATCTATCAGATGTCATTGCATTCCATGTATCTGCTACAGTTAATATTTGTGCAATTAATGGTATATCTTCACCCTCTAGTCCATCTGGATATCCGTTTCCATCCCATCTTTCGTGGTGATATCTTACATAATTTGCTATATCCTTTAATTCTTCTGAATTTTTCAAAGCTTCATAGCCCCAAATTGGATGTTTTTTTATGATTTCAAACTCTTCATCAGTTAATTTGCCTTTTTTATTTATTATTTCAGAAGGTATAATAGTTTTTCCTATATCATGTACTATACCTGCCCAATAAATTTCTTTTGTTTTTTCCTTTGATATATCCATATGTTCTGCTATCTTTGTTGCAATTTCAGCTACACTTTTTGAATGATTATTAGTATATGTATCATGTATTTCAAGCATCTTTGTCATTGCCATTATTATATCTTCTTGTACTTTCTTATGAAGACTGTAATATGATTGTATTTTATAAAATACAGAAATAAGATTTTTATAATCCCTTAATAATCTTATTGATTCTTTCTTAAATTCTTTATTTCTATTTTTATCAGTATTTAAGAAAAGGCCACAGCTTTTTTTATCATCTACATATATGGCAAACATCATTGTTTGTTTTATTGGTAATAATGCTTTATCTAATTCTTTTCTGCTTTTATTATTGTTTTTAATATAATATTTAATGTTATCTATTACTAAGATCTCATTTTCTTTAATATGTAAAGTTTCTTCATTTATATTTAATTCATTTAAAATTTTTACATCATGACCAACAGCATCAACAAACCTTACTTTATCCTCTTCATAAAAAAACACACCACCATAATCTGCTTCGGGTATAATATCTATAGCTGTTCTTAACATATTAGAAAGAAATACTTTCTCATCTTCTAACTTATAATTAATAATACTAGATGTTAAAGTAATAACCTCTTCTAAACCAGTAGCTAAATTATCTATTTCCTGATAGGATTCTTCTAATTCCCCATAGCTATCTTTTAACTTATCATCCTTATCATTTATTTTTGTTATCATATTTATATAACTATTCTTGATATTATCTATTTCTTCAATATCTGTATCCTTAACTTTACATGTATTTTTACCTGTTTCAGTGTAATTTTTCATATCCTTTGATATATTTTCTAGTGGTTTTATAACCTTTTTAATATCCTTTACTAATTTATTTTTTAGTAAAAACAACATAAAAACAACACATATAAGTAATAATGCATTAATCATAAATATTTTTTTAATAACACTAAAGCTTACCTTTAATTTTATATAGTGATTTCCATATTTACTACTCCAACCTTTATAGTATACCTTATCAAATAGTGATTTTGTTTTAACTATAATTTTATCTTCTTTAATAGAAGATAAAAAACTTTCCTTCTCTCTTTCAGTAATTTTAACATCTTTATCATATAAAGAATTAAAATCATCTACTAACAATTGAAACTCCATATAATTACCCTTTTGAAACTTAGAAAATCCTTTGAAAATTTCTTCTCTGAAAACTTTATTAGTTATTTCTAATCCAAATATTTTTCCATCGGGAAGTTTTATAAATCCATTTGCAATTAAATTGTCTTTTTTATGCTTTAAAGGAGCTATATAAACCTCCCCTTTATTTAATGTCTTTAATTCCTTCCATAATAAAGAGGTAGTTAAATCCTTGTATAATTTTTCTTCAAAATCTGTTTCTTTTATATATCCACTTTTAGTAATTAAGTAATGGTTAGTTGAATTAACTTCATATGTATCATCTAAGTTTTTAAAATCATTTATTAAATTCTTTGTATAATTATTTAAATAATCATTGTTTTCACTATCTGTATAACCAAAATAAAAGTTAAGTAAACTCCCTCTAAGTTCTCTATTATATAATGTTTCGATCTTATTAAACTTACCTTCTAAGTCAGATAGAAAGTAGTCAATCACGCTAGTTATCTTAGCTTCTTCCTGTTTATAATTTTCCATATAAGCATTATGTGATATGAAAACTAAAATAATTATTAATGATACCAATGCAATAATAGACACTTTTTTAAACTTTTTATTTATTAAATTAGCTAATGAAATTTTGTCCATAGTTCCTCCCCTTTAAACTTTAAAAGTCCTAGTAAAAAACTAGGACTTTAGTACTTTAAAATTTATCATCACTACTATTCTATAATTTTTTCCAAAAAAATCAATAAGTTTTAGATAATTTATAATATTTTGTATATTATTGACAATAATAATTATCTAGGTAATGGTATATTTAAAAAAGTAAACCTTATTACCTCCTTTGTAATAGCCTCTGCTCTAACCGGTGGAACACCTCTATTTATCATACGTTCAATTAACTCAGGAGCTTCTCTATCTAATAGCTTAAGCATATTTTCTGCTCTTTTATCTATAGGTCCAACTTGAGGTATACGGGTAATATTTAATATAGTAAATTCAATAATATCCCTAACTATATTCCTAGCAATACCTCTATTAATATTATATCTTGTGGTTAAACCTAAATAATTAGGATAAGTTCTTTCAAATTCTTTTAAGATTCTATTTACCTCTCTATCAATATTAGGATAATAAGGATAATCTATATTTCTTAAAGTAACTCTAATAACTTTTCTAATATATTCATAAATTATATCCTCTGGTACTCCAAACATCCTTAAACTAAATACAATAACCCTATCTTCTTTTATAAAACGTCTAAATAATTCTCTAGTTTTTTCTCTAAAATTTCCTGGTATATTATATTCATTTTCCAAAACAAACTTTATAATTCTTCTGGTTATTGCTCTAGATA
The DNA here is from genome assembly GCA_009711785.1 of Bacillota bacterium. Lineage (GTDB taxonomy): Bacteria > Bacillota > Clostridia > Tissierellales > MES13 > MES13. The sequence goes on along the minus strand of VENA01000009.1, from coordinate 4,543 downwards.
TTAATCTAGGTACACCATAACTTTCTATTAAATTTAATACATCTACTCTCCTTGTTAAAAATATTTGTAATATTTCTGATACTTCATTTCTTTGTTGTACTCCTCTATATTCCATTGAATCCTCTGTTATTTCATTTAGTAAAAGATTACTTACGTATTGATATGTCCATTGTGGATTATAATAATTATAAAATGGGTAAAAGTTTTTATATTCCATTAACTCACATCCTTTTAAAATATACTTTACACTTACTATATAGTATTTTATAAAGTATATTTTAGTTAATTTTTTAAAAAACATTATGTTATAATTAAGAGATAGGGTAAATAAGCTAAATATATTATTTTGGGGTGGATTATGTTTAATATTACTAACGAACTAATCAAAGACTTAGCTACAAATCACATAACTTATAAAAGAGGACAAAGGTATTATAATGATAAAAAAGTAAAAATGCTAAAACTTAATAAATCGAATTATAAATTTAAAGCAATAGTTTCTGGAAACAAAGACTATAAAGTGAAAATCCATTTTGATAATAAAGGAAATTTTAAAAAAGCAGATTGTACTTGTCCTGCTTATGATGAATATTGGGGCTATTGTAAACATATAGTATCTACATTTATGGAAATAAAGAAAAGAGATTTTCAAGGAGAATATGACTATATTAAGTCAAATAACATTACTAAGTCTATTATAGACTTTTTTAAATATAAAAAAGATATTAGTAAAAAGGCGATAAACTTAGAATTAAACTATGAGTTTAATTCTAATGTCTATGATGAATTTGGAGATTATTCATACCTTAATTTAAGAATAGGTGAAGAAAAACTTTATGTAGTAAAAAATATAAAAAAACTCATTGAAAGTATAAAAAATAATGAATCCCTTTATTATGGAAAAAAGTTTACCTTCAACCCAGAATTTCATAAATTTAAAGATAAGGATAAACCAATAATAAACTATTTAAAAGAACTATTAGAAAGTGAATACATAATTAACGAATCATTATTTGGTTGTGGTAGGAACAGTCTTTTTAAGGGTAAATACTTAACCCTTACAGAAAGTTCTGTTAAAAGATTTTTTAATTTAATAAAAAAAAGAGAATTTAATGCATTTATATTAGGAAAAGAATATAAAAACTTAACAATTATCGATGGAGATATCCCCCTTGATTTAAACCTATCTAAAAAAGAAAATAAAATAATCCTAAAAATGAACAATAAAGATACCTTTATACCCTTAGTATCCGATGGAGAATATTATTTTACTAATGGATTTATATATAAGGTTTCACAAAAACAAAAGGAATACTTAATGCCCTTTTCAAAGGCTTTAGCTAATACAGATAAAATAGAAATTCCCAATAAATATAGTGAAGAATTTTTATATGAGGTTTATCCATTTATTAAAGAATTAACTGACGTTAAAATAGAAAAAAATTTAAAAAATGCTATATATGACCCTAAAATAAATCCAGAAATTTATCTAGATAAGGAAGGAAAAAAAATTATAGTGGATGTTAAATTTATCTATGATGACATTATAATTAACCCTTTTTTATTCAATAAAAAGGTAAATAGAAAAGAAGGAAAGATACTTTTAAGGGATATGGAAACTGAAAAGAAAATAATAAGTATTATAGAAAACTCTGAATTTAAAATAAAGAATAATCAAGTTTATTTAGAAGATGATGAAAAGATATATAATTTTATAAATACAGAAATACCTAAGCTTAAGGATATATCAGAAATATATTATTCTGAAAAATTTAAAAATATGAAAATTTATGATGCTTCCTCCTTTACGGGTGGGATTAAATTAAATACTGATAAAGATATGCTAGAATTTAGCTTTGGAATAGAAAATATCAGTAATAAAGAATTAGTTGAAGTATTTAACTCATTAAAAGAAAAGAGAAAATACTATAGGCTAAAGGATGGTTCTTATATACCTTTAAAAAATGAAGGTTTAAAAAATGCATCGGATATAATGAATTATTTAGACTTAGATGAAAATGATCTAAAGGAAGATATTATAGAAATACCTAAATTTAAAGCATTATATTTAGATGAGCGTTTAGAAGAATCAAATTATATTAAAATAGATAAAAGTTCACAATTTAAAAAATTAGTTGATAATATAAAAAAGCCCCAGGATATAGAAATTAAAATACCTAATAGCCTAAAAAACATATTAAGGGATTATCAAAAGTTTGGTTTTAAATGGCTAAAAATTCTATCACATTACGGTTTAGGGGGTATATTAGCAGACGATATGGGCTTAGGTAAAACTTTACAAGTCCTAGCTTTTTTACTGTCTGAAAAAAAAGAAAAAGGTTTTAAACCATCTTTAATAATAGCTCCTACTTCTTTAGTTTATAATTGGGCTTCTGAAGTTGATAAATTTACTAAGGACTTAAATATATTAGTAGTATCTGGAGAGCAGGATGAAAGAAGTAAGATGATAGAAAAGATAAATGAATATGATATTATAGTTACTTCTTATCCTCTTATTAGACGGGATATTAAGCTTTATGATTATAAATTCAGATATTGCATATTAGATGAAGCACAGCATATAAAAAATAAAAGTTCAAAAAATGCTAAATCAGTTAAACAAATCAATGCTAATAATTATTTTGCTTTAACCGGTACTCCTATTGAAAATTCCCTTACTGAATTGTGGTCAATATTTGATTTTATTATGCCAGGATATCTATACTCTTACACAAAATTTAGAAAAAGGTTTGAAAAACCAATAATTAAAGATAATAATCAAAAATCATTAAAAGAATTGAATAGATTCATAAAACCCTTTATCCTTAGAAGACTTAAGAAAAATGTATTAAAGGAACTTCCTGAAAAAATTGAACATAAAGTAGTAGCTGACTTAACAGCTGAACAAAAGAAGATTTACTTAGCTTATTTAAATAAAATAAAAGGAGAAATAGAAGAAGAAATAGAAAATAAAGGTTTTAATAGAAGTCATATTAAAATATTATCAGGCCTTACAAGACTTAGACAAATTTGTTGTCATCCTTCTATGTTTATTAGTGATTATAAGGGTAAAAGTGGAAAATTAGAACTTTTAGAAGAAATTATCACTGAATCCATAGATTCAGGCCATAGAATATTATTATTTTCCCAATTTACAACTATGTTAGATCTAATAAAGGATATGCTTGATAAAAGAAAAATTGAATACCTTTATTTAGATGGGTCTACAAAATCTGAAAATCGAGGAGATTTAGTAAATGAATTTAACAAAGGAAAAGGAGAAATTTTCTTAATATCTTTAAAAGCCGGAGGTACAGGATTAAATCTAACAGGGGCTGATACTGTAATACATTTTGATCCTTGGTGGAACCCAGCCGTAGAAGAACAAGCAACAGATAGAGCCTATAGAATAGGTCAAGAAAACTCAGTACATGTTATGAAATTTATAACAAAGGGTACCATAGAAGAAAAAATACTAAAACTACAAAATAAGAAAAAAGAAATGATTGATTCTGTTATACATCCAGGGGAAACTTTAGTTTCTAAAATGAGTGAAGAAGAAATCAGAGAACTTTTTGAATAATACAATTATAAAAAAAATAATGGCACATTTACTGTGCCATTATTTTTTATATACTTATACATTTAAACCAATTTAAAATATCAGTTTTATTATCATCTAGCTTTTCTAATTCTTCTAAAAGGGCTTTCTTTTCAAATTTTACTCCCATTAAAATTGACTCAATATCTTTTGAAAAATTAGCATTATTAGAATCTGTATATACCTTTATATTTGAAATGAGTCCGTCTTCAACAGAAATGTTTATATCTACTTCACCCCAAATAAATCTTTTATTAAAACTAATATCAAATTGTGGTGAAGATCCAAAATTCCAATCCCAGCTATTATATCTTTTTATTAAATCTTTTAACTTGATTTCTGTTGTTTTATCTATAAAATATATTTTGTTATCTTTTTTATTACAAAAGTTTTTAACTAATGAGTCCTTTAAAGTACTTATGGTTAAATTTTTCTTTAAATCAACTAAATTAGTAATTCTTGATTTCACCGAATCTATACCTTTAGATTTAAGTTTTACTTTAGATACATTTAAAACCTCAATCATTCTTTCAATATTAGTATCTACTAATAAAGTTCCATGATGACATAAAAGTCCATCCTTTGTTAAAAAAGCATTTCCAGAAATTTTATATCCATCTACTAAGATATCGTTTTTTCCTAAAAAATAGGCATCTATATTCAATTCATTTAAAGCTTTTATTATTATTTTTATATTTTTTTTAATCCTATTTTCACTTTCTTTGGATACAAAAGTGAAATTTAAATTACCAAGATCATGATAAACAGCACCACCTCCTGATAATCTTCTAACTATTTTTCCCTTATTTTTTTTAAGAGTTTTTAAATTACATTCTTTCCATGGATTTTGATTTCTACCTATAACCACTGTATTTTCATTTTGCCAAAGATATAATATATTATCTTTAGTATCTGCTGATTTTAATAAATATTCTTCAAAGG
>VENA01000008.1 GCA_009711785.1 Bacillota bacterium | reverse complement strand
TCTTTAATAACTTCAGTTTTTTCTAATAAATTAAGTATTTCATCTCTAGTTTTATGATCAAAATCATAATTTATAGCCAAACCAATCCCACCTTTAAAACTAATATAGTACATATTATTAGGTGAAAATAATACTTATGACTAAAAATAGCAGACATTAGTAAATAACTCATTTATTAAATTTTAGGTAAATGTAGGCTAATAGTCTGTCACGGGATCCCGTGACAGACTATTAGCCTACTAAATTTATGTCTAAAAATATCAGAATTTAACCCCTTTAGTTTAAAGGGATTAGAAAGTTTTTGGTGGATTAATTATTATATCCATCTTTATTTCATCTTCATTTTTATCTACAATTATTTTATCCACTAATAAATCGATTAGCATTCTTTTATTATATATATTTAAGCTTTGGAAGTCTTTAAAGAAGTTATTAAGCGATTTTTTAAAGCTATCTTTAGAATTATGATATTGATACAAGTCTTTCCGTTTTGAATTAAGTATCTGGTTAAAGTGACCAATTTTTTTCTTAGTTAAGGTTATTAATTGCATAAGTTCAGTTTTTAAAGAATAATTCATATTAGTTTTCAGCGCATCTTCTAAGTCATTTAATTGGGATTCTAATATATTTGTTTTTTCTTCATAGTCGTTTATAGATTTTTCTATGTTTGATTTTCTTATGTACTTCTTATCTATGTATTGGTGCCATAATTCATTTATATCATCTATACTTATTAGTTTAGAGAGTTGACTGATAAAATGATCTTCAAGCATAGTTTTCTCAATTATTAGCTCTGATTTTCTATCAATAATGGTAGGACATCTATAGACACTATTTTTACCTTTACCATAATTTTTAGTTAACAATTTCTCTTCACATTTTTTACAATAAAGCTTATCTTTTAGGATAAAAGGGGTGCTATAGTATTTAGGATTTTTAAGTTCACTCTTTTTTTCTCTAAGGTATACTGATTTATTAAATAGGGATTGATCTATTATTTGAGCATTTTCATTGATAGTGTCAGAATATATTGGCTTATCTTTTCTTCCAGGATTTCTTCTTCCTCCTCTACGACCCCATACAATTTTACCTGTATATGTTTCATTTTTTAAAATAGATTCTATTGCGCTTTTAGTCCATGTTTTGAAAGGGTACTTTTTATTGTATATACTAGCAATCTTTCTATAACCATAGCCGTATGATGTATATAATTCAAATATTTCTTTTATAATTTCTTTTTCGAAGGGAATACATTTTAGTTTAGTACTTGTTCTTTGTGATTTTTTATGATTTTTAACTTTTACAGCATAATACCCAAAGGGTATTTTACCACCTGGCCAGAGATTGTGTTGAGCACAATATTTATTCCCTAGTCGAGTCCTTGAAGAATTCATATCAGCTTCAAGCTCGGCAATACTAGTTAACACAATTTCAATTAGATTTTCCACATGTCTAATATTTTCATTAGTTTCAAAGTTTTCATTTGGTTTACTATACTGTATATCTATTTTGTTAAGTTGTTTTAATTTATATTTTAAAGCAAAGGCTTCTTCAGTATTACGAGTAAGTCTATCTCTAGAATATACAATTAGAGTATTAAATTTCCCTTTACTAGCCAGAGATAAGATATGATTTAAAATAGGCCGCTTACTTAAGGAGTCATCAATATCGTTCCTATCATTATATATTTTAGAAGCAGGTTTTGCTTCTGTAAAAATATATTTTTCGTCAAGTTCTAAATTATTATTAACTGCATAATTTTTTACAGATTCTCTTTGACTTTCTATAGAAACTCCTGTTTTCTTTTGTTTTTTAGTAGAGACTCTAAGGTAGGCTACAGCAATATTATTTGGCGCCGTAGTCGATTTCCTTGACTGATTTACCATCTATATACACCTTCTCTATAATACTTTTAAGAATGTCTTGAGCTTCATCTGTATTTAAATCATTTTTTAAAAAGTTGATAATAGTGGATTTATTACCTATTTTTCGTAGTTTATAAAGATTTTCTTCTAATGCATTAAGAGAGGATATTTTACCTTCGATTAAAGTGATTTTATCAATTAGCTGCTTTTCTATTTTAGATATTTCATTAAGTTCTATTTGAATATTTTTTTTAGTTTCTTTATCAATTCCTTTTTTTATTAGGGATAATAGCTTTTCTTGTTTTGTAGTAGTATTTTTTTGAAGTTGTTTATTTAAAGTAGCTTTTTTTCTTTTAGAGTCAGTTATTCTTTTGAAAATAAGTTTCCTAGCAGTATTTTCATCATATATATCATTTAAAATCCTTTTTAATAATGTATTTAATAGTAAATCTTCACGAATAGATGAGCAACTTTTTGTATTACATCTATAATAGTTACCTGATAAGTTTATATTTTTATTACATGCAGTACAAGCAAGTAGTCCTTTGAATAGGTAATTTTTCTTGCGAGATGAATAATTTCTTTTATTATTTAAATATTTCAGTGCTACTTTAGTGAAGGTATTTTCATCAATAATAGGTTTAACATTAACAAGATTTTTAAAGTTTTCTTTAATTGGATGATAACAATTTGTTTTTGAATCTTTACTAAATAGCACTTTATCTCCAGCTGGTCTTTGTATAGCAGCATAAAGTGGATTAGTGATCATATATCTTACAATGTTTTCATTTATGGACCTTCCAGTATTGTTAATGCAAATAGCATAATTAGTTAAGTTTTTAATTGAATATTTTTTTGTGAGGAATGCATTAAATATTTTCTTAACTACTAATGCTTGCTTTTCATGGGGAACAAACTGATAATCGGAATTTGGGTTTTCTATTATATCAGTTTCAGTAAAACCGAAAGGAGGTAATTCACCTTGTTTTGAATATCTACCCTCTTCATGTTTCATTTTCCTTCCAGTAGATGCCCGTTCATTTATATAATTTACTTCAAAATCACTTACTCCCATTAAGATGTATTCAATAAAATCAGAGTAAATATTTTTTTTATCCGGTTGGAATTCACCATCGCCTGAGTAAATAACTTTCACATCATGTTCTTTGATTTTTTTTCTTATTTCCAGTAGTTCTTCAAACTTTCTAGATAATCTGTCTCTTTTAAGAACAACTATAGTTTTAAATTTATTGTTCTCCATATCATTTAACAGTTCCATGAAGCCATTTCTTTTATCATAAGAGTACTTATAAGCAGATTCACTATCGTAATAAGCTTTATATAAAACTAGGTTATTTTTATAAAGTACTTCTTTTCCTTTTTCAATTTGTGATGGAATAGAGTTATTTTCTTTCTTTATTGATTTCCTTGCATATATAGCAGCATAGTCATATGGAGTAAGATAATCTTCAGGTTTTAAGTTATTATATGTATTACTCTTGTACTTTCTTTCCATTCTCACCATCCCCAAATTCTAGGTCATTATTTAATATATAATCAAGAAGTAAGTTTATAATTTTTTCTTTTGATTTTATATTATCTTTATATTTTATTGAAGAAATAGTTATTTTAGATGTTTCTTTCATATGAACCTCCCTAGATATATATTCAAAATATAGAGTATAAAGAAGATGATTTTAAAATTTAAATTTCTAAATATTAAAAATTAATGTACCAGTAGAGTTATAATAAATAATAATTTTAAAAAAACATTTAATAGTTTAAATTTTGATACTGTGAGTTTAAAATTAGACAAGATTAGATAATAATTTAATTACATATTTTAAAAAGGAGAGATTGCTACAAAACTTTTTAAAAAGTTTTATAGCAATTTAAAATTGGTAGGTTATTTGTTTATGTAGCTTTGAATTTTAAAAGTGGGTTAATATTTAGAAAAGATATTTAGAAGTATCTAGATTTTCTAATTCATTAGCTATAATTGCATTTTCATTAGTTGCTTCTTCACAAATACTTGAGTATTCGCAGGATGACAAACAGTACTCATTAGGATTGCATGGAAAAGTATTTTTATTTTTAATTTCATTAAATCTTTTCCATAAAGCTTCAATAATGGCATTTATATTTTCATTATTTATTTCTCTATCAATTTTTTTATTGTGAAGTAAGTAGTAATAACTAACGATAGAAGGGTATTTACTTAGATATTCTTCAGCTAATAATACATAGATAGGAAGCTGTAAATCTATCTGGAAATCATTACTGTGTGTAACGATACCACCAGTCTTATAATCAGTTATTTCAAGCTTATTATCACTTCTTAGAAATCCTTTATCTATAATGCCACATAGGATAAATTCTCCCATATCTTTATAGATCATTTTCTCAGTTATTAATACTTTTTTATGTTTATCTAAAGGATTATTAAAATAGTTAGTAAGTATTTTTAATGCTTTTAGCCCAAAATCTCTTTCTTCGTCTTTATCTCTATATCCTTCTCTTATCCAGTTACTACGAAGAAGGTTATGTAGATTATTTAAAGTCTTTATGTTTTTATCTGTAATTTTATTAAACTTAGATAGAGTTTTATGGATACTTTGCCCGAAGGAAAGATACTTACTTGAAGATTGAGTGGAGGGTTTAATTTTATCGATATATCTATACTTGAATTTCCTTTTACATGTTTTAAACATTTGTAGACTTGAGTTGCTTAAGTAGAGTTTTGATTTCGTGTTTCTTCACCTCCTTGATTATAGGATGTGTAGCATTTATAAAATTATTCATATATTTGATATAAATTTCAACATATTGAGTGAAAGGACATAAAAAAAGTCCCTACAAAGTAGAGACATTATTAAAAAGGTTTTAAGAGACTATGGCTCAATAAATATTAATTGTTGTTTATTTATTTAAATAATTGTTTATAGTAGAAATAAGTATTTCTGCTATATTGTTCGGTATTTTCACATTATCGTTATCAGTATTATCTTCTAATATTTTATACTCTTCTTTATTAGCAAAAATCTTTTCAGCCACTTCTTGTTTTATTTCTTGTTTAATTTCATTATCTAGGTCACTAATAAATGTATCTATAGAGGCTAGTTCTAACTCCATTTTTTTGTTTTGCTGCGATAGTTGAGTATATTTATTAGCTTGTTTTGATGCATATGCGAAGAAACTAGCAAAAATAGTTGAGACAAATACTCTCCAGATTAATATACTCCAAGTAAAATCCTCAGTAACAAGAACACCGAAATACTTAGTTGCATAGAATAATAATCCTATAAAAGATAATAGTGAAACAGCGTGCCAAATATATGATTCTTTTTTTTGACGGTTAGATGCTTTCTTATATACTCCTGCAGTTCCAGTACTACCGATAACTCCAACTATTTTAGTAGCTTTATCTTTATAGTTTTTTAATTCTTCCATAATAGTCTTTTTTTCTCTCTCAATTTTTGACATAAATAATTTTTTTTCTTTTTCTATTTCTTGTTCATATTCACTTTGTTTATTTCTGAATAACTTTTCTATTTCGTTAATTTTCTTTTCAAAGTTATTTTGTATGCTTTGTATTTCTTTAGAAGTTTTCTTTTTAAAATTTTCAAAATCTTCATTGCGATTATTTTGTTCTTTAATAAATTTCTCGTTAAGATTAATTGTGTCATTTTGTATATAATTTGATAATTCCTCCAATTTTTTTTGTTCTTTTTCAATATCTGTTTTCAATTTATTAAATTCATTTCTAAATTCTTTATATTTTTTACTTTCTTCACTCACTGAGTCAGTATTAGTACTAATATTGTTTATTGTATTTATATTATCTATTGAATGTTCCAAGTTAACTCTGAAATTATTTATAGAATCATTGCTATTTCGATTATTAATAAATTTGTCTAAACTACTTAGACATTGACTCAATTGACCGTTAATTTCATTCATTTTCTCATATGAAATTAACTCAGGATCTACAGAATTAAGTATATTTTTAAGTATTTTAGTTATTCGTTGAAATCTTTGAATATCTTCTTGTAATTTTATATCAGTTATATCTAAAGGTTTTATTTGTTCTGTTATTTTAAGTATTTTTTCAATTGTAGTGTGCAGGTTGTGATCTTTAAATTTTTTATTTATATATTGCATTCATTCCCCTCCTAATTGAACTAATAGTTTTTTATAGTAAATTATAGGTATTAAACTTTTATTAGAGTTTTAAATAACTAGGAAAATATTTTTTAGAATTATAATTATTAAATATACCACTTATTTTAACAAATTCTTCAAACATTAAAATTTTCCTTTGTCTAATAATTGATAATTTTGTCGAAGATACAAATTGATTATAATTTGAATTATTAATATAAAAGCAAAAAAGACCTATATATCACTATATAGGTAATTTTTTATGAGTTGATTAAATCAAAAAAAGTCCCTACAAAGTAGAGACTTCTTATCAGTCTTTATGAATTTTTTTAACAAAATTTAACTCTTTAATAAGATGGTTGCATATAACTTCAGCTTTATTTTTATCATAATTATAATTAGAAATCACAGCTAAAAATGATATAACTAGAGTATTAGTAAGTTTAGTTATGTAGTTTGATTGTGCTTTGGAATTATTAGCTGTAGTATCTAAAAAACTTTTTAAATAATTTATATTAAGTTCTAATAATTCTTCTAGTGGAATATCCAATAAGTCGCTTATTTTGTAAAGTAATTCAAGCTTAAAAACATCATAATTACCATTTTCTATATTACTTAATTGACCAACAGAGATATTTAGAAGTTTAGCAAAAGTTTTAGTAGTAATATTTTTTTCTTTTCTAGAATTTTTAATTTTAATTCCAAGATCTTTATAAGAAACAGACATTGTACAACCCCCTTTAATAAAGGAGTTTTGACAAAAAAAATATATATATACACAAATGTATATATTGATTTATTTGTATAGTATTAAAAGGTTTTTAAATATTAATGAAATGGATTAAAAGAACTTAATAGATAGTAATTTCCAGTAAAATCAAATAAATGTAAGAATTTAAAAGGTTATTTACATACACCAATAAATGGAAAGTAAAATAACACTATAAAGCTATTTATAGTGTTTGGATAAAAATACAATATATGGTAAAATAAAATTTGAACTATACCTACTCGAAAGCAGGTGGTTAAATTGATTGTTTTCAAAAATTAACTAATCTACCCAATTAGTTAATCTATTAATTTATTATTTCTTTACTCTTATATTTCTATTCAATAAAATTATAAAAAATCCTTCTTTTTTCAAAAAAAATTTTAAAAAACCTAGGATTTAAAAAAATTTGATTAAGGTAGTATTAGTCTTTTAAACGAAAGGAGGCTTTTATTATGGCTAAAAACAAACCATATGGTGATAATGCTCGTAAAGGAGCAGTAAAAGATAGATCTCAATTTAAAAATCCTAAAACAGGACTTTGGATTAAAAGAGATGCTAAAACAGGTAGAATTATGGATAATAAAACTTCAAAACCTGGAAAGAAATTTAAAGGAATTAGAAGAGAAAAGTAGCTTGAAATACCGATGAAAGAAATTAGTTATAAACTTAAGTGAAGGAGAAATGTGGATGAACATATATTTTTCAGATTATTTTAATGTGGACAAGGATACTATTAAAAATTATGGAGCATTTGATATTTCATTAGTTGCAGACTTACCATTATTTGTAGATCCATTCCTTTTATTTAATAGTACTAATAAAAAATATCAACAGCTTCATAAAGATATTATTGAATACCTAAGTTTTCTTAGGGACAAGTCTGTAGGAGGTAAAGTTAACGAAGGTTTGCTAAGATCTTGGTATACATTCAAAGAGGTTAAGCAAAATTGGTTTGGATTTTCAGTAAATGGTAGTAGTGGAAGTGGTCTAGGGATGAAATTTGCTAGAGCATTGGATGAAAATTTAAATACTATTTTTGACAGCTTTGGAGAAGAAAATATAACAGAAGATAGTCATTTAGAGAAATTGTGCTTAATAAATGTTGGAGTAGGAAAAGATAATATCAGTGATTTTACTACTAATTTAATCAAAGAATTTTTGTTAGAGTTTACACAAGAGTTTGCACAAAAGCATATAGATGAAAGTCTATTAAAAGAGTTTAGGGTAGAGAAGGTTAAGTTTAATTACGAAACTGAAACATGGATGAGTAAAACTTTCAAACTCCCTTGTTTTAAAAATGACTATGTAATTCTAACACCTACTGATTTATTAACAAAAGATGATACCTTCATTAGTAGTATAGATATGTATAATAAAATTGAAACCATTATCGACTCTATTGAAAATGTTGCATTAAGAGGTCAGATTAACAACTATCTAAGAAAAACTTTAGAAGAAGATATGAAAAAATCTGAACGAAAGAAAGTTTACCAGGATTTAGTTAAAGATTTACCAGAGATCATAGATTACTATATTAATTATAAAGAAAGTGAAAAAAATGAAGCTACTTCAATAAGTAATGCTAAAGTAGAATTTTCAAACAATTTATATGTTAATAAATATAAGGAGCTAATTGAATTATTAGTTAGTAAAACTAACTTTTTTAAAATTAAACCGAATAGCTTTGAAGAGGCTTTAAGTAGAGTGCAATTTTTAAAAAATGTGATTGAAGACATGGATGGTTATAGAATTTTTTATGTAGATGGAGAGCCTATTAAAAGAGAACAGGATTTTCAGATATTATATAAGCTTACATGGTTTACTTCTGAATCTGATATAAATTCAGAAGTAAATAATGGTAGAGGTCCTGTTGATTTTAAAGCTTCAAAAGGATCAGCTGACAAAACTTTAGTTGAATTTAAATTAGCAAAAAATACACAATTGAAAAGGAATCTAAAAAATCAGGTTGAAGTTTATAAAAAAGCAAATAGAGATGCAAAGACTATAAAGGTAATTTTATACTTTACTGATAAAGAACTTGAAAAAGTGAATAGGATACTTAATGAACTAGATATTGCAGGCGAAGAAGCTATTATTTTAATAGATGCTAGGAAAGATAAAAAGTCAGCTTCAGAAGTTTAAGGTTACTGGGGGCACTAGATTAGTGCCCCTTATTCTATATTTATCAAACAAAGAAAGACCTAAAATTAAATATTCGAAAGAGTGATTATTCAGTAGAAACTACTGACTACAACATGGTCTGTAGGCATTACATATCTTTGAGTTAAGTATCTAACAGCTGCGCCTAGTTCACCATCACCACCACCAAATTGCTCTAAAATCATTTGCGCAAGGGCAGGATTGCAAGTATCAACCCTTACTGGATATTGTATTTTTTTTTCATAAATCCACATATCTTAACCTCCTTAATCACAACCGCAATAGTCTATTTCCCAAGGCCAAGGGCCCTTTATATATTCCCAAGGACATCTACTCATATTTTGATGAGTAAGAGGTCCATAGTTAGTTGTATATTCATATTCAAGTTCCTTTAGTTCTTTAACGAATGTATTATGAAGCCTTATGGCTCTTTCATCTGAGGGATGGGTATCTAAATAAAGATTTGTTTCTACTAAACAAAACTCAATTTCCATAAGCTTTCTTAAAAGTTTTAGTTGATTAGAATCCATTGAATACACCTCCTATTAACATTTCTTTTTTTCTTTTTCATACTTATAAGGCATATAAAGCTCTGGGAACAAAGTGCCTTTACATAAAGCTTTATCTGGTGAATATACTCTACCCATGACTTGAAACGGAACGTATGCGTGGGCTAGTTTATATTTTGATTCATACATATCCTTATTGTCCATAGAATCCCTCCTAATAAATTATTCTATTGCACTAATATATTACGCGTTTTTATAATGTTTTGTGAGAATTAAAAAAATGAAATTTAAGGGTATTTTTTACTTAGAAGAAGAAAGAAGTAGTAAAAATAGTTCAATAGCTCTTATTTAAAACAGCAATATTCATATTTGTAAATATATGGTATAATACATATGAATGTTTAAAGGGAGGGATTTAATGAGCAATCTATATAATACTGACCATAATACAAATTTTAAACATACAAATAATTATAAATATGAATCAAGTTATAGAAAAAATGATATAAAAAGAGATAATTATCATAATGATGAAGATTACGCTGTAGGTATAGGTATGTGGCTAGTAATTTTAGCATGTATGACAATTCCAGTTTTGAATATAGTTCTAATAATTTTTCTAGCTGTAGCGCCACCAAATAAAACTTTAGGTAATTTTGGGAAAGCTTCATTAATATTATTTGGAATAGTTTTTTTTCTTACATTATTATTAAATGCTTAAACGAAGAAAAAATAATAAAAAAGGAGTAAATTATATGTTTGAAAAATTAAATGCAAAAATAGAAAAGTTTGAAAATTATATAAATAGAATTAACAAAGAGAAAAAAATGGTGGGAGTATCAGTAGCTTTTTCATATGATAATGAAATAATTTATGCCAAAGGGTTTGGAAAAGCTAGACTTAATTCAAAACAAAATATAACACCAAATACTATAATGAGTATACAAAGTATTACAAAAAGTTTTGCATCAACAAGTATTATGCATTTAGTTGAAAAAGGATTAATTGACTTAGATAAACCGTTAGTTCATTATCTACCATATTTTCGTACATCTAAAAAGGAAGAGAGTGATAAAATTACCGTTAGAGAATTACTATCTCATACTGCGGGATTTCCAAGTGATATTTTAATTGCAAATATTATTTGTCCTAACATAGAAGAGTTAAAAGATTTGAGGGAAATGCAGAAAACTAAAGGTATTTCTGATGATGTAAGAAAGGACATTAAATCCTTTGAGGATATAACTAGATATTTTAAAAATGTAGATTTGGATTACAAACCAGGGGAAGGTTTTAAGTATTGTACAGATGCTTATGTTATCGTTGGGGATTTATTCGAAAAAGTTAGTGGTATTTCATGGTATGATTTTTTACAGAAAAACATTTTTGACAAACTTAATATGACAAGAACTACACTCGAACCATTGAAGGCAATTAATGATAAAGATAGTGCTAGATATTATACTTATGATGACTCATCCTTTAAAGAAGTTTCATTTCCAACAAATAAAATAGCAGCTCCTATCGGTTTTATTTACTCAACAGCCCTTGATATGTCTAAATATTTAGTGGCTCATATGGATTATAAAAACGCCACTTTATTAAAATCAATAAGTCTTAGAGAAATGCAAAATTCCTATACAAGAGTAAATGATGTATCATCAAGATTTGACGTTAAGAATCCTGGGTATGGACTTGGATGGTGTACAGGAATGTATAAAGGGTTAAATTTAGTAGAACATAGTGGAGGTTATCCAGGAGTAAAATCCTTCGTTAGAATGATTACTAATAAAAAAGTAGGTATCGTATGTTTAACAAATTTTCAAGAAACAAATGTGATAGAAATATGCAACAAAGCTACAGATATACTATTAGATGTATAGTAAAAGTCAATATGTTTATTAAAAAGGGGAAATTTTATGATTAATATATTGAAAAAATTAATGAATGAGAGAATATTTTTTTTAGTGTTTTTTTTAATAATGATTATTATCAATATGGGAAATTTCATTACTAGTTTTAGTGGATTTTATTTTTTAACTTTAGTAACATTTTTAGTAGTATTCTTAGTTCAAAGATATGTGTTTAAAGAACCAAAAAAAGTACATATGATATTCTTTATACTTATAATATTAACAAGCTATTATTTAAAGTTAAATAATATCAATTTTAATTATATGCTTTTATTAGTTCTATACTTTTTAATATTAACTATATATAATTTACAAAAGAATCTAAAAAAGGAAAAATATAATGTATTGTTGATAATTTTAGTGATATTAGTATTTTTTATAAATGTATTTTTTAACTATTACGAAAGTAAAAATGATATATTTAAAGATCATAAATTACAAAAGGAAGTAAAAGAGGAGTTAGAAGACTATGGATATAAAGGTGAAATGACAAAGGAAAGTTTAAAAAAAGTAACAAGTTTATATATTAGTGACGAAGTCATAGACTTAAATGGAATAGAAAATCTTACAAATTTAGAGAGATTGAGTATATCTTCTAAAGGTATTAAAAACTTAGATAATATATCAAGTTTAGATAAACTAAGGAGTTTATCTTTACAAAATATAAAGGTAAGTAAAATACAATCTTTAGAAACTATTGAATCTTTAGAATATCTAGAACTTACATATATAGAAGTTGATAATGATAAAAGTATTACTAACTTTCCTAATTTAGAAGATGTCCATATTCATATTCCGAAGATCAATAATCTATCGATTTTAAAGGATTTAAAACATATAAAAAACTTACGTTTAGCTTTTACTGAACTTAATAGTTTAAAGGGAATTAAGAATTTAAAAAATCTAGAGAAAATTCGCTTTTATAAATCTAGTATAAAGGATTTTAGTGTTCTTAGAGAAATTAAACCAGATATAGATTTTCATCATAGAAATAGGGTTATTAAGGATTTAAATGGACTTAAACATTTTAGTAATTTTTATATAAGATTCAATCCTAATTTTGCAAATATTGTTTTAGATAGGGATTCTAAAAACTTTTGGAAAGCTGAAGATTTGCTTAATTAATAATAACAGAGATAAAATCTTCGATATCTTTATCTTCTTATGTGACACAGAAACTTAAAACAGATAAATATATGAAGTGTACAAAAGGGGGATTTTCATGAATCTAATAACATCTATAATTATTTACCCATTTATTGCAGTAGCAATACTCTATTTTATTAATAAAGTTTTTCCATACAAAAGAAGATTAAAGAAACTATGTGGTTCAGATTCAAAATATCTAGAGGTAATTATAATAATCTATTTAGTTATTTCATTTGTTTTTATTTTCATTTTGGACAAAGAGTTTTCGGAAGTTTTTCTTACAATGTTTTGTTCTTGTCTTTACCTTCGAGAATAATACTTAAAAAAATTAAGATAACAAAGTTTTCTAGTTCTTTGCTATGTATTATAAAGTTTTATGACTTTTTCATCTGTTAGATGGGTATCTAAATAAAGATTTGTCTCTATTTTAAAAAATAATGTCCATAAGCTTTGAGATTTTTAATATAAAAATAAATGTATACCTAATTATAAAAATTTGTTATTATAGTAAATAGATTAATTTTAAAGGAATGGTTATATGAATAGGGGATATGTAATGATTATTATTTCGATGCTTTTGTGGGGAAGTATTGGATTATTTGTAAGAGAGATAAATCAGCCACCAGAGGTTATAGTATTTTTTAGAGTATTTATAGCCTTTATATCAATGCTTTTTATAGGTAGGATAAATAAAGAAAAAATCAATAATAAGTTAGTTAAAAAGGATTTATTATATTTATTATTCGGTGGAATATTTCTTTCACTAAACTGGATGTTTTTCTTTAAAGCTATTAAAACAACAACAATAGCCTCAGCTACATTAAGTTATTATACAGCTCCAGTGATAGTTACTTATTTATCGGTTATTATACTTAAGGAAGTGCTTAATAAAAAAACTTTATTAGCTGTTTTTCTTAGTTTTTTAGGAATTATTATAATGATTTTAAATCCAGATGTATTAAATGAAAACTTTAATAGTATAGGTGTTTTATATGGGCTTATAGCAGCTTTATTTTATGCATTAGTTACTATAAGTGGAAAGAAATTATCTAATATATCATCTAAAAAAATAGTTTTAATACAAACTTTAGTAGCATCAATAATGTTTTTACCTGCACTTAAAAATTTAAATGACTTTGATATGATTTCTTTTATATTTTTACTTATTATAGGAATTATCCATACTTCTTTAGCTTTAACATTATACTTTGAAGGTATTAAAAAAATAAAGGTTCAACATGTGGGAGTTTTGTCATATATTGATCCTTTAAGTGCGGTGATATTTGGGATTATATTTTTAAAAGAAATTCCTTCTATACCAACTATTATAGGTGGAATTTTCATTTTACTATCGACATATGTAATATTAAAAAGAAAAAATAAACTAAAGAAAAAAACAGCCTAATTTAGGCTGTTTACTTATATCTAAAAAGGACCATTTTTAATGAAGATTTATCAAATTTAATATCAACTTTATCTATCATCATACCTACTAAAGTAAGCTCTGTATCACAGTCACTTTCTCCAGCTAATTCCCAGTAATGTTCTTCCATTTCACTTTGTCTAGGGCCACCTAATAGTTCATTAAGTCTTTTTACCCTTTCATCATTACAGTTAACATTATCAGATTCAATAGTCATTTTAAAGTTTTCTTTAGTTTCTTTAATATTAATATTCATATCTTTAGTACCATGGATAAAGCAAAAGGTAACTAGTTCATCTAGTATTTTAGAAACTTTTTTAATCTCGTGTTTCATTTAATTAATCCTCCTTTTTAAATGCATCGATTATAGGAACTATAACAGCAGCAACTATACCTGATGAGAATCCGTTATTATAAAGGTTAATTCCACCGTGTAGATATCCTATATTCATAACTACAGATAGGTGAATAAAACCTGTTATTATTCCAGCAATAGTTCCATAAGTTCCGGGTATCGGAGCTAGGGCAGTTCCAAATAAACCTGCTATTATTGTTATTGTTGATTTTACATGCCAAACTTTAGTTAAACTTCCAAGATAAACACCTAGAAGTATTGGAATTGTATTTTTTGGATGTTTACCAAAGGCAGCAAATCCAACTATGGTAAGTAAGCCTCCTAAAATAGGTCCATTAAATACTCCTCCTGATATTATAACATAAACAGTTCCTATAAGACCCATTATTCCCATATTTATAAGGGTAAGTCCAAAACCTAATAGTTGAGTAAAATCAGTAATAAGTCTTCCTGAATAATAGTAAATCTTTTTGTAATTTTTAAAACTTTTATCATTGAATATATATCCTAAAATTATTAACAATATAGAAAATAAAATCATTAGTATTTTAAGGGGGGTATCATATTCCTTTGATAAGATTTCTTGACTTTCTATTATAAAGCCATAGCTTCTAAATAAAGCTATAATTACTGTACCGATAATACCTGCTGTAAAACCTATATTATAAAGACTATAACCATCATGGGTTCTTAGCATATGGGCTGATAATGGAGGTAGTATAAAACCAACTAATGTACCAAAGAATATACCTAAAAATAAACTTAGGGGCATAGAAATATTAGAACCATATGCAATTTGACTAACTAAAGGAGATAAGCTAGTACCAAACATAGTTATAAGTGCTACACTTTTAAAATTAATATTTTGATATCTTGAATAAAGAAAACCACCAAGATATATAGGCCATACATTAAAAATATTTTTACCAAAGAAAGAAAAACCTGCTATTATAAAAATCGCTGCAATATAAGGACCATTAATTCTAATTTTAAGTCTATAAATTAAACTTATATTTAATAAAGTTAATATACTTGAGTTTATAAAAGTTGCTGCTAGACCTCCAACTACTATATAGTCAGTTATTAAAATATCAGGATGAATTATTATTTTATAAAGACCTTCAATTGTCTTTTTAAAATCCCCATATATGAAAGAAATAAATATTAATAATACAGGAAAAAATAGTAACACATTTCTTTTTTGTTTTTCAGTAATACTATTATACATTTGCCACCTCCTAAATTTTAAAAAAGTATTTAGCTATATATATTATTACATTTTAATTTTTATTTTACAAATATAGATACCTCTGTATATATAATACCTAATAAAATTTGTAATAAACATTTGACAAATGAATTATTATATCGTAATATTTAAATATAAGGATATTTAAGAAGGTGATTAAAATTAGTGAAATGAATTATAATAAAGAAATTATAGAAGAAAAAGCAAAGGTATTAAAAGCAATTTCTCATCCAGTTAGACTGTGTATAGTTAGAGGATTATTAGATGAAGAAGGAAGAAATGTAACTACAATGCAAAATTGTTTAGATGCTCCCCAATCTACGATATCCCAACATTTATCAAAATTAAAGGCAGCTGGTATTGTAAAGGGGGAAAGACAAGGAGTAGAGGTAAAATATTATGTTATTAATGAAGATATAAAAAAGATAATACAACAGATATTTTAATTTTTAACACCTAAATTTGTATTATTTTTAACAAGCATATTTAATTATTATAATATAACGATTATTAGATTGAAGGAGGTTTCGGTATGTCAAAAAAAGTTTTAATAGTAGGTGGTGTTGCAGGAGGAGCAAGTACTGCTGCAAGACTTAGAAGAATGGACGAAGATGCAGAAATTGTAATGTTTGAAAAAGGGGATTATATATCCTTTGCTAACTGTGGGTTACCATATTATATAGGAGGAACTATAGAAGAGAGGGATTCTTTATTAGTACAGACTCCTGAAAAAATGGAAAAAAGATTTAACATTGATGTAAGGGTTAAAAGTAAAGTAATAAATATTGATAAAGATAAAAAGGAAATAGAGGTTGAAAATCTAGAAACAGGTGAAAAATATAAAGAAAGTTACGATAATTTAGTATTATCTCCTGGTTCTAACCCATTAACACCTCCAATTCCTGGGATAGATTCACCTAATATATTTACTCTTTGGAATATTCCAGATACTGATAATATTAAAAATTTCATAGATGAAAATAAACCTAAAAAGGCTACAGTTGTTGGTGGAGGATTTATTGGTCTTGAAATGGCAGAAAATCTACATGATCAAGGAATGGAAGTTACATTAATAGAAATGGCAAATCAAGTTATGGCACCCCTTGATTTTGATATGGCCCAATATATTCATAAACACTTAAAAGATAAAGATATTAATTTAATATTAAATGATGGAGTTAAAAACTTTGATTATAATAATGGTGTTACAAAAATAACTACTCAAAGTGGAAATGAAGTAAATGCTGATATAGTAATGTTATCTATAGGAGTTAGACCTCAAAGTGAATTAGCAAAGAAAGCTGGACTTAAAGTTAATAAAAGAGGTGGAATAGTAGTAGATGAGTCTTTAAAAACTTCTGATGATAATATTTATGCAGTAGGAGATGCAATAGAAGTTACTGACTTTTTAAAAAAGGATAAAACAATGGTTCCTTTAGCAGGACCAGCTAATAAACAAGGTAGAATTGCTGCTAGTAATATAGCTGGTAAGAAAGATAAATATAACGGAACTCAAGGTACTTCAGTTGCAAAGGTATTTGATTTAACTGTAGCAAGTACTGGTTTAAATGAAAAAGCCTTAAATGCAGAAGGGAAAGAATATGGTAAAGATTATTTAGTAGTTAATACTCATTCTAAATCCCATGCTGGATATTATCCTGGAGCTTTCCCTGTAAGGATTAAATTAATATATGATATGGAAGGAAAAATATTAGGTTCTCAAGTTGTTGGATATGATGGAGTAGATAAAAGAATAGATGTAATAGCAACTACTATAAGATTAGGTGGAACAGTTTATGACCTTAAAGAATTAGAACTTGCCTATGCACCTCCTTATGGATCAGCTAAAGATCCTGTTAATATGGCTGGATTTGTTGCAGAGAATACATTAAATGGAACAATGGATATAATTCAGTGGCATCAAATCAAAGATCTTGATTTAGAAAAGACAACTATTTTAGATGTAAGAGATCCTATTGAAAGGGAATTAGGATATGTTGATAACTCAGTTAATATTCCAGTGGATGAGTTAAGGGATAGATTAGATGAACTTGATAAAGATAAACTTATAGTTGTTTATTGTGCAGTTGGTTTAAGAGCTTATATTGCTACTAGAATATTAATGCAAAATGGTTTTAAAAATGTTAAAAATATGACCGGTGGATATACAACTTATAGTTGTGTATTATGTCAAGATGAAGAGGATTCAGATAACTGTGGTGGATCTACTTGTGATAGTAATATAGAATATGAAGAAGATGGTGATCCTGTAGATATGAAAAAAGAAAATAGCGAAACTTATAAGTTAAATTGTAGTGGACTTTCATGTCCTGGACCTATTAAACAGGTATTTATGAGAGTTAAGGACTTAAATGACGGAGATATTTTAGAAGTAACTGCTACTGACCCTGGATTTGTAAGTGACATTAAAACTTGGTGTAAAAGAACAGGCAACACTTTAATTAAAACTGAAAAAAGGGATAAAGACTTCTTAGCAGTATTAAGAAAAGGAAAAGAAACTAGCAAAGTTAAAAAGAAAGAAACTCAAGTTATTAAAGAAAACGATGATAAAACAATGGTTGTATTTAGTGGAGATTTAGATAAAGCTATAGCATCATTTATAATAGCAAATGGAGCTGCTGCTATGGGTAGAGATGTAACAATGTTTTTCACTTTCTGGGGTTTAAATGTTTTAAGAAAGCCTGAAAAAGTAAATGTGAAAAAAAGCTTTATGGATAGAATGTTTTCAAAAATGATGCCTAGAGGTAGTAAAAAATTAGGACTTTCTAAAATGAACATGGCAGGTATGGGTCCAAAAATGATAAGAAAAGTTATGAAGGATAAAAATATTGATTCCTTAGAAGACTTAATAAAGCAAGCTATAGATTCAGGAGTTAATATAGTAGCCTGTGGAATGAGTATGGATGTTATGGGAATAACAGAAAAAGAACTTATAGATGGAGTTGAAATAGGTGGTGTAGCTGCTTATTTAGGAGCTGCAGAAGAATCAAATGTAAATTTATTTATCTAGATTAAAAATTTTAGATATAGAATAATTAGTGATCATCAATTATTCTATATCTTTTATATTTTATTTAATATTAAGTACAACTAACAAAATAATCTTTTCTTTTAATAATATTTCTTAAAATTACAATAACAATAGCTAAGAGGATAAATGTTAAAATAGTAAATGTCATATCCATACTATCTGTAACTAAATGATAAATGTAGTTAAAACTTATATTTAAAATGTAAAATATACAAATAGATAAACTTAAATAGTAAGTAAATTTTTTCTTTTTTAAAAGTCCAATGGCTAAAATAATTAATATAACACCTAAAATTATACCAATATAATTTACTATTAAAAAAGAAGTTTCATTTCTTATAAACAATGTTTGTTTATCAAATCTAGTATAAAGATTATAATAATAGTTTGGAGTTGTTAATTTATCTATAGAGTCATATATATTTTATATGCCTAATAAAATTAAAACATTAGATATAAACTTCATATTTTCACCGCCCTTAATAATTAATATATATATATCACATCACCACAAATTAACAAATATAACTATTATTAAAATTTTAACCCTTCTTTAAATTTTTAATTGTTTTTTCTAAAAAATTGTTTATAATTAATTTCCTAGGGTAGAAAAAATATGTCGGAATAATAAGAAAAGAGAAAGGATGATAATTAATGAATGCAATGACTGCAGAAAATTTAAGATCAGCTTTTGGAGGAGAAAGTCAAGCTCATATGAGATATAGAGTTTGGGCAAAGAAGGCTGAAAAAGATGGATTTAAAAATGTAGCAACTTTATTTAGAGCTATTTCATACGCTGAAGAGGTGCATGCTCATAACCATTTTAGAGCTTTAAAAGATGTTAAAGGTGATTTCTTAGTTGCATCAGGAGCTGGATTTGGATTAGGAACTACATCAGAAAACTTACAAGCAGCTAAAGATGGTGAAGACCATGAAATAGAACAAATGTATCCAGCATTTAAAAAGGTAGCGGAAGCTCAAGGAGAAAAGAAAGCAATGCGTTCAATGCATTTTGCTGAGGAAGCAGAAAAAACACACTCAGAATTATATCAAAAGGCTAAAGATGCTGTTGATGCAGGTAATGACTTTGATATAGATGGAGTTTATGTATGTGATATTTGTGGATATACAGTAGTAGATGAAGCTTTAGATGTATGTCCTGTATGTGGAGCTAAAAAAGAAAAGTTTACAGCATTTGAAGGATAATATTAACCACTGCTTTTAAGCAGTGGTTTTTTTAATATATTAGTTAAACTATTATTATTTTATTTTAATTAACATGGTTGTGACATCATCTGTAAAGTTATTATTATACTTTTTAAAGTGATTTATTAAATCATCTAGGTATTTATCTGGGTCTTTAATATTATAATTTTTTGTATAATGATAAACTTTACTAATATCACCTAAATAACTATTTTCATATAAGCCATCTGTAAAAAGTATTAATAAATCATCTTTTTTTAATTTAGCTTGTCCTAAATTATATTTTATATCTTTAAATATACCTAGAATTGTATCTGTATTTTTAATTAGTTTAGTTTCATTTGTTGTAGAATCTATTAGTAGTGGATAAGGATGTCCTGCATTTGAATATAATAGATTATTTTCATTTATTAGCCCTATGAAGGCAGAAAATATTATATTATTATCTGTACCCATCATTTCAATAAATGTTTTATTTATATCTTCTAAGACTTTATCCGGTGTTTTATGATATTGTATTGATTGAAAAAATAAAGCTTTAATCATAAATGATATCATTGAAGCTGATATTCCATGGCCCATAACATCTGAGATAATAAACCAGTAATTATCATTAACTTTTACTAAGTCATACATATCACCTGCTAGATCAGTTATAGGTAAATACCTTCCATACATATCTAGCTTACTAAAAAACTTTTGATCTTTCATTAGGCTTTTTTGAAGTGAAGTTGCAAGTCTTAGTTCATTTTGAGTCTTTTTATACTCTTTGTTTAATGCTTTAAGTTTCATACCACCTACTGAATTAAATCCAATTTCTTTATTAAGAAATTTAGTTAAGTCAAAGTTTTTAGGTTTTATTTTACATACCATAAAATCATCCCCTTTAAAGTATAGAAGACAAAGCACTTTTGTACGTTAGTGAATTAATGTAATATTAATATATATATTATATCAGAAAAAGTAGCAAAATAGTAGTATTATTTATTAAATATTCCATATTAATGAAAAAATAAGATGATATTGCTAGACTATGAAAATAATAAAATATTTTTAAGTTTTTTTCAGACTAAACAACAAAAATTTCGTAGTAATATATTAAAGAGTTCATATATTTAAAGTAAATAGAGGTAGGTGGAAAATGAAAAAAACAAAGAAAATATATATATTATTGACTCATACAAATACTTTATTTAGTAATATTATTAAAGTTTATACAAAAGCTAGATATAATCACGTTTCAATTTCTTTAAATAGTGAGTTTAATGAGGTTTATAGTTTTGGAAGAAAATTTTATTTAAATCCCTTTTATGCAGGGTTTGTAAAAGAAGATTTAGATAATGGGGTATATTCTTATTTTCAGGATACAGAAAGTGTTATTTATTCTTTAAAAATCACAGAAAAACAATATGTAGATTTAAATAAATGTATTAATGATTTTAAAAAGGACTCAAATAGATACAAATATAATCTTATAGGTTTAATAGGTGTTACCCTTAATAAACCTATAAACAGAAAATATCATTATTTTTGTTCTCAATTTGTCTCAAGTATTTTAAAAAAGAGTGGAGTAAGTTTATTTAACAAACCTATTGGATTAGTAACTCCTGGAGATTTTCAAGAATGTTTAGAATTAGAAGCCATATATAGTGGAAAACTTAATTCCTTTAAGGCACCTTTAGCAATTTAATTATTAAATTATCAGAAAACATTGAAAAAGTGTAATTTTATTGTTATAATAAAGTGGATAAGTTTAGGAGGTGAACATGACGATGGATCAGGTTTTAGTTAATGTAACTTTAGGCAAACTACCAGTTTCAAACTTTTCAATAACTTTTATAAGTTTATTCCCTGGGAGTAGTGTGTCTAAATTTAATAATTATGTTAACTAAAATAAAGTGAATCGTCTTTGCCAATAAACTGAGGAATGCCCATTAAGTATTGGGTTTATTATATTGAGATTTAAGCCTAGGCAGGATTTACTTGCCTGGGCTTTTTATATTTTTGTAAATTTAGGGGAGGTTTTATAATGATAGAATTAGCATTAAATAAAATAGAAAAATCCTTCGGAGCAGATAAAGTTCTTAAAAACATATCCTTTGATGTGAATACATCTGAAAAGGTGGGTATAGTAGGTAAAAATGGTACGGGAAAGACTACTATATTTAAAATTATTTCAGGTATAGAGAATTATAATAAAGGGTCATTATCTATAAAAAAGGGTAATACCATAGGTTATTTATCACAAATACCTAAGTATCCAAAGGATTATAAGGTTATCAATGTATTACATGAAGCTTTTAAAGAGGAATTTGAAATAAGTGATGAAATGAGATTGTTAGAAGAAAAAATGTCTAACATGGATGGAGATAGTTTAGATAAAGCGATGAAAAAATATGGGACTTTACAACAAAAATATGATCATTTGGGAGGATATGAAATAGATGAAAAATTAAGTAAAATATGTGTAGGGTTAAAAATAGATGATAAATTTAAAAATAGAAAATTTGAATACCTAAGTGGTGGAGAAAAAACAACAGTAGAGCTTGCAAAAATACTTCTTAAAAACCCTAATATTCTTTTATTAGATGAGCCGTCTAATCATTTAGATTTAGAATCAATAGAATGGCTAGAGGATTTTCTAAGTGAGTATGAAGGAACTGTTTTAGTTATTTCCCATGATAGATATTTTTTAGATAGGGTTGTTAGTAAAATACTAGAAGTTGAAAATGGTAAGATTAATACCTATTTAGGTAATTATTCATATTATTTAAAAGAGAAAGAAAGAAGGGTTTTAGAACAGTTAGCTGAATTTAAAAATCAACAAAAGAAAATAGATGATATGGAAGAGGCTATTAAAAGATTTAGAGTATGGGGTAATATGCGTGATAGTGAGAAGATGTTTAAAAAGGCCAAACAGATGGAAAGAAAACTCGAAAAAATGGATAAATTAGATAAGCCAAATACAGAGGATAGAAAAATAGGTTTAGAATTTTCATCAAATAAAAGATCAGGAAATGATGTGTTAAAAATTAAAGGGCTTTGTAAATCCTTTGATGAAAATTGTATTTTAAAGAATCTAGATTTATTTGTTAAATATCAGGAAAGATTAGCTATCTTAGGGAAAAATGGTAGTGGAAAATCTACACTTTTAAAAATAATATTAGATAAATATAAAAAAGATGCAGGAGAATTAAAAATAGGTTCTAGAGTGAAAATAGGATACTTAGAACAATCTATATATTTTAAAGATGAGAAAAAATCAGTACTTGAAACGTTTATGAGGGAATTTACTATAGGTGAGGGTGAAGCTAGAAATAAATTAGCACGCTTTTTATTCTATGGTGATGATGTATTTAAAAAAATATATAATTTGTCAGGTGGAGAAAAAAGTAGATTTAAACTAGCAATGCTTATGTATAAAGATATTAATCTTTTAATACTAGATGAACCAACAAACCACTTAGATATAGGTTCAAGGGAAATGTTAGAAGAAGCATTAAAAGATTTTAATGGTACTATAGTTTTTATATCCCATGATAGATACTTTATAAATAAAATAGCAAAAAGAATAGTAGAGTTAAGAAATAAAAAATTAGTAAATTATTTAGGAAATTATGAATACTACAAGGAAAAGAAAAAAGAAGAGAAAGAAGAAATAGAAGAAATAAGACAACGAAAAAAAGAGAAAAACAAAGAGAAGAAGACAAAAAATAATAAAACTAAACCAAAGAAAAAAGGCATAAATAAATGGAAACTAGAAGAATTAGAAGAACAGATAAAGGAGCATGAAACCTTACTTGAAAAGAAAGAACAGGAAATGAAAGAACATGCTAGGGATTTTGAAAAATTAAACGAAATTCATAAAGAAAAGTCAAAACTACAAGAAAAATTAGACTCATTATTAGATAGATGGGTGGAAATTTGCGAAGGAAAGTGATATTATGACAATCTAATATAGGACTTTGGACCTATAATTTTTTGGAATTAAAAAAATATGTCAAAAACAAAGGAAAATCCATTTATTGCTAGAATATATTAAATTATAATATTATTCTGAATAGTGAGGCGAAGGTGATTATATGGATATAAAGTCAATTGAAGAATTTCTAGGGAAAATTAATTCTGTTTTATCAAGTAAAGTAGTAGTAAATAAGGATAAAGAAATAACAGAAATACATGTATTATCTAGTATGGAAAGAAGTCCAAAACAAATTTCAAGAGACGTTAAATCTGCTTTAATGTCAAAGTTTGATTTAGATATAGATTATAAAGTAATAAGTATAGCACAGATAGATAAAGAATTAACTAAAGATGATGATTCAAGACTTAAACTTAAAAGTGTAGAAACTTCAATTACAGGAAAAAGGCTGAAAGTTAAAGTTATTTTAGAAAAAGACGATAAAGTATATGAAGGTAAAATCTCAGGACCAAATACTACATTTAATTCAAAAAGAATGTTAGCAACAGCTACTTTAGAAGCAATAGAAAAGTATTTAGGTGTTGAAGAAGTTTTTGTATTTGAAGATACAAGTAAAGTAAATTTAGCAGGTGAAGATGTAATTGTTACGGCAGTAAGCTTTTTAGCTTCAAATAAAGAAGAGATTTACTCAGGATCTTCCTTTATTGATGTAGATATAAAAGAATCTGTAGTTAAATCTACCCTTGATGCAGTAAATAGGAGGGTAATGAGACATTCTATTGCCAATTAGGCCGGCTTAAAATTTTAGTTTTAAATTTACTTAGATTAGATAGAGATTTACTTTAGCGTAGAGGATATAACCTGCTGGAATAGCGTATCAGCAGAGTATATTACATTAGGGGGTTATATTCATGAAAAGAACAGTATTTGCATTAGTAAGCATATTAGCTTTAGTATTAGCTAGTGGAGCTAACTTTACTTTAATATAATTTAGTATTTTAGCCGGCCTGGTTATATATAAGGAGGATTAAAATGTCCAAGTTATCATATAAATCTAAGACGTATATAGCTTTTATATGTGTTTTAGCAATTATAGTTTTCTTTTTTTTATTTAATCATTATACAATTCCTAGCATGAAAACTTTAGTGTTTTTTGCTATTTTATCAATAATAACAGAATCTTTACTTATACCTGTTTCTAAAGGAATGGGGGTAAGTGTGGGATTTGCAATAAGTTTAGCTTCAATTATAGTAGCAGGACCTTTTACTTGTGCATTAATTTCAGCTTTAGGAGTTTTATTTAGAATTCCTAAAATAAAAGGAAGAGGTTATATACATATATTTAATCTACCAGCGTATAAGACTTTATTTAATGTTTCACAGAGTTTAATAGTATCAGGAGTTGCTGGTATAACTTATGTTAGTGCTGGGGGAATAGTGAATAATAGAAATTTTGATTTATCTTCTATAGCTATCCCTATAATGTTAACACTTATAGCTTATGTGATGTTAAATAGTACTATAATTGTTATGTTTTTGTCCATATTTAGTAAAAATAAATTTATGAAAATGTGGGTAGATAATGTGAAGGGTTTAATACCTAATGCTTTAATAGTTTGTGTATTAGGAGTTATCATAGCTTTAGCTTATTTACAATATGGTGAGTTAGCAGTATTATTATTCTTTGGACCGTTACTACTTGCAAGATATTCATTTAAATTATATATGGATACTAAACATGTGTATATGGAAACTATTCAAGCACTTACTAAAACGATGGAGGCTAAGGATGCATATACCAGTGGGCATTCTTCAAGGGTTGAAAAATATGCAGTTAAATTAGCTAAAGCACTTAATTTAAGTGACAAAAAGATTGAAAATATAAAAACAGCATCCCTATTACATGATATAGGAAAAATTGGTGTTGATGATGTAATACTTAAAAAACCTGACAAATTAACTGAAAAAGAGTATGATCAGATAAAAAAACATCCTGTTATAGGTGCTGAAATTATAGATGATGTAGATTTTTTAAAGGGAGTATCTAAAATAGTTAAATATCATCATGAAAGATATGATGGTTCAGGGTATCCAGATGGGTTAAAAGAAAATAACATACCATTTGAAGCAGCTATTGTATCTGTGGCTGATGCATTTGATGCAATGACTTCTGATAGACCCTATAGAAATGGATTATCAAAAGAAAGAGCATTAGATATAATAAATGAAAATGCAGGAACCCAGTTTCATCCTAAATTAGCCAAAGAATTTGTTAATTTGATGGTTAAAGAAGAAGAAAAGGAGATGCAGGAAAATGTTAGTTGAGTCAATGGCAACTTCTCTGGTTGTGGGAAAAGCTAGAGGGGGGAAAATAAGAAACTTTGAAAAGGTTAATTTCAGAGGTTGGTATTTATTTATAATAGGCTTTATAATTGAATTTTCGTCAGTAATAATAAGAGTTAAAGATTTATTTGGGATTGGTGAAATTTTAAATAATAATTTTATTTTTGTACATAGTGCTTCATATACTTTAATAATAATCGGACTTATACTTAATTTTAAAAAGCATTCTATGAAAATAATATTAGTAGGAACATTACTAAATTTCATTGTTATTCTTGTAAATGGTGGGAAAATGCCTGTTTCAGGTGATGGTCTTGCATTACTTGGATTGTTTGAAAATCTAAAAATGTTAGAAACAGACTCAATGATTACCCATACTTTAGTTAAAGATACTACAAAACTTTATTTTTTAGGAGATATAATACCTCTTAAAAAACCATATCCACTTCCTAAGATGATAAGTATAGGAGATGTTTTTTTAGGAGTAGGGATATTTACTTTCATACAAGGAGTTATGTTAAAAAAGTTTAGTAAAAGCACTAAAATGATAAGTTTTGAATATAAGAAAGAGTAAACCAGCAGATTTGCTGGTTTTTTTATTTATTTAGTTATAGTAAGTTTTTACACATTAATGTGGAAGTAATTTTTAATATTAAAATGAATTTATGATGATAATATTAAAATATAAAATAATTAAGAAAGGATTTATGAAGCTTTATTTAGGCTGTATGCCTTGTGTTATGAAACAAATTACAAGTACAATTAAAAGATTAATTAAAGATGAGAATAAGCAATATGACTTTATAGAAAGAGCTATTAATAGTTTAAATGGGTATATAAAAAAAGAAAAGCTCTGTTCCTATATTAGCTGGAGAGTTTCATGAAATAATTAAAGAAGCTGTTGGAATAAAAGATATATATTTAGAAGATGATTTTAGAAAAAACATTAATAAAAGTGAGGGTCAAAAATGAAAATATTATTAACTGGAGCAAATGGTTTTTTAAATTCAAGAATTCATAAAAAATATAATGAAAAGCATGAAATAATTTCTTTAACTAGAAAAGATTTAGATATTACAGACTTTAAAAGGGCAGAAAAAATAATAAAAAATGAAAATCCAGATATTATCATCCATGGAGCTGCAATGTCTGAAACTAAATTATGTGAGGACAATCCTAAATTAGCTTATAGGGTAAATGTTGATTCAGCGTTAAATATAGGAAGGATTTCAAAAGAAATTAAAGCAAAATTAATATTTTTAAGTAGTGAACAAGTGTTTAATGGAAATGAAAATGAAGGACCTTATAAAGAAGATGATAAAGCATATCCTAATACCATATATGGAAAAACTAAATTAGAGGCTGAAAACCTATTAAAAAAAGAAGGTGATGATTTAGTTATTTTAAGATTAAGTTGGATGTTTGGATTACCTGAAAGAAATACAACAAATAACTCAAATTTATTTTGGAGATTATTATCTAATATTATAAAAAATGAATCTATAAAGGTATCAGATAACGAATTTAGAGGCATAACTTATGTTTATGATTTAATTGATAATTTAGAAAAAATATTTAATCTTGAAAGTGGAATATATCATTTTGGATCAGATAATGATTTAAGCACTTATGATATCTCCTATTTAGTTTTAAAAGAAATAGGTTTAACTGATAAAAGAATTAAAAAGTTATTAATAAAGGATACTTTAAAATATAAAAATAAGAAAAGAGATTTAAGAATGTCTTATGAAAAAATAAAAAGAGAAGGTATTTATATAAAAAAATCTAAGGAAAGTGTAAAAGATGCTTTAAAGGAATTTAATTTCTATCTTTAAATTTATGTATTGTGGCAATTTGTAAATATATTAATAATTTCTTTACTTATAAAGGATAATATACTAAAAGAAATGGTTTATATTTTGTAGAGATTTAGATACTTATAGGGGTATTTATAAATAACTTCCACATTAATCTGTAAAGAACTATTACCTTTAAAACGTGGAAAATAAGGGATTCATATGATAATATATAGTTAATATACAGATGTATTATTAAAACATTACCACATTTGGGGTGTTAATATGGAAAAATTTCCGAATGATAGATGTATTGAGATTATAAGTATTTTAATAAATGAAGACAAACCAATAACAATAAATAAAATAGCAAATAAATTAAATGTCTCTAGTAAAACAATAAGAAATGATTTAAATAAATTAAATGATATATTTATTGATAATGAAGATATTAAAATAGAAAAAAAACCGAGGGTCGGAGTATGGTTAAATGCAAGTTTAAAAGGTCGGGATGCCCTAGTAAATAAAGTTAATAAAAACAAAGTA
Organism: Bacillota bacterium; assembly: GCA_009711785.1. Classification (GTDB taxonomy): domain Bacteria; phylum Bacillota; class Clostridia; order Tissierellales; family MES13; genus MES13. The sequence continues at coordinate 120,169 of VENA01000008.1, read as the reverse complement.
TATAAAAAACCTTACTCCCAAGATAAAAGACATATATATATAATTAAAAGACTATTACAATCTAATAAATCTTTAACAATGAAAAATATAGCTGATGAATTATTTGTAAGTAGGGTTACTATTTATAAAGATTTAGAAGAAGTGGAAAGATGGTTAAGTAAATACAAATTAACTTTAAAAAGAAGACAAAATTATGGTATTGAAGTTTTAGGAGATGAAAAAAACTGGAGAAAAGCAGCTGCTGATTTGTTAGTGATTTTAAACAACGATGAAGAATTAAAGGATATGCTTTCAGAAAGTGAGGATATTGATCCTACCATAAGAATTGATTATGAAAATTTTATTCAGATGAAGGAATTATTTCCTGATGTAGATTTAAGAAAAATTGAAACTATACTTATAGAAGCTGAGAAGAATCTTGACTTTTTATTAGCTGATGAAGCTTTTCAAGGATTATTAGTCCATATAGCAATAAGCATGAAAAGATTAAAGCAAAATAAGGATATTTCAATGGATGAAAATCAACTATTATTAATTAAGGATAAAAATGAATATAAAGTAGCTAAATGGCTAGCAGAGAGGATAGAAGAGAAATTTAATATAACTATTCCAGAATCTGAAGTAGGATATATAACTTTACACGTATTAGGAGCAAAGGTACAAGAAAATTTACACATGAAAGAAACTAAGGATATATTAGATAATATTGATCCTAAATTATTAGAACTTGCAAAGGAAATTATAGCCTTAATAGAAAATATCCTTTCAGTTGATTTTAGTGAAGATGAAAAATTATTAACAGGATTAGTGCTTCATTTAAGACCTGCAATTAATAGACTTAAATATGGCCTAACTTTAAGAAACCCTTTATTAGAGGATATCAAAATGAAATTTCCAAGTGTCTTTGGAGCTGCTTGGGCTTCAAGTGTATTGTTTGAAAAATATTACGGAGTGAAGGTACAAGAAGAGGAAATAGGATATATATCAATCCATATAGGAGCTGCTTTAGAGAGGTTAAATAATAAGACTAGGGCAGTTATAGTTTGCAGTAGTGGAATGGGTACAGCCCAATTAGTTGCAGTAAGATTAGAAAGGGAAGTTAATGAATTAGAAATAGTACACACTACTTCAGTTCATGATATTAAGAATATGAATACTGTGGATTTTGATATTGTAATATCAACAATACCACTTAATTTTAAATCAAAGCCAACTATCAAAATAAATCCTCTTGTAACAGAGAGCGATATAAAGAAAGTAAAAAAATATATAAAAAATGTAGAGGAAACTAGAAATTTTAATAAGATAGAGCTAGAAGATAAAAAGAGTCAATTATTTAAAGAAGACCTTATTTTTAAAAATTTAAGGGTAGAAAGTGTAGAAGAAGTTATAAAAAAATTAGGAAACAAACTAGTTTCTAAAGGGCATGTAGATAAGGATTTTATTAAGTCTGCACTAGATAGAGAAAATATTACGTCTACAGCTGTAGGTAAAGGTGTTGCTATTCCCCATGGCACAGAAAAATTAGTAAATAAATCAACTATTGCTGTTGCAATATTAGATAAACCTATAAACTGGTCAGGTAATAAAGTTGATATAGTATTTTTATTAGCCCTTAATTTTGAAACTGGAGATTCTATAAGGAAGTTTTTTAGAGGTTTTTATTCCATGTTAGATAATGAAAAAACATTGAATAATTTAAGAAAAAATAATAAAAAAAGAGATTTATTAAATATCCTCACAGGAAAGGATGAAAAATAATGGAAAATTTGTTTAATAAAAAACTTATAAATTTAAACCTAAAAGCTAATACAAAGAAAGATGCAATTAAAGAGTTAGCTAGTTTAATAGATAGTGAGGATAGACTTAATAACTATGATAAATATGTGGATAGTGTACTTAAAAGAGAAGAATTATCCACAACAGGAATAGGATTTCATATAGGAATTCCCCATGGTAAATGTAAAGATGTAAAAAAAACCACCATTGCCTTTGGAAGAAGAAAAGAAGGTATTGATTGGGATTCTTTAGATGATAAGCCTGTAAAAATGATATTTTTATTAGCAGTACCTGAAAAATTTGCTTCTAATGAGCATTTAAAAATTTTAGCTTCACTATCAAAGAAGTTAATGGATAAAAATTTTAGAGAAAAACTTTCGAATTTAGAAAGTGAAGATGACATATTAAATTTACTAACAAATGTTTTTAATAATGCTTTAAATAAGTAACTTTAAGGGTGGTATAAATGAAAATATTAGCAGTGACAGCTTGTCCGACCGGGGTTGTAAATACTTATATGGCTGCTGAAGCTTTAAAAAAAGCCTGTAAAAAGTTTGGGCTTAAAATTAAAGTAGAAACCCAAGGTTCTATTGGAATTGAAAATAAGATTACAAAGAATGATACTTTAGATGCAGATGCAGTTATATTAACAAAGGATATACCAATAAAAAATAAAGAAAGATTTAAAGATTTACCTATTATTAAAGTAAGTGTTTCAGATGCCATAAAAAAGGCAGAATCAATAATAAAAAAAATTAAAAAATAATATAAAATTTTCAGGAGGTTTTTAAAATGAAAGAGATTACTATTAAATTAACTAATGAAACAGGACTTCATGCAAGACCCGCGAGTATATTTGTTCAAAATGCATCAAAATTTGAAAGTGATATAACTTTAATTAAAGATGGAAATGACTATAATGGCAAAAGTATTATGGGAATTTTAAGTATGGGTGGAGTTAAAGACGATGAAATAACTATAAAGGCAGAAGGTAATGATGAAGAGAAAGCTATAGATGCATTAAAAGCATTAGTTGAAAATGATTTTAAATCATAGGAGGTCAAAATTAATGGAAGGTATAAAAGCATCCCCAGGAGTAGCCATAGGAAAAGCTTTAATAAAAAAGGAAGAAAAAATAGATGTAAAAAATACAAAAATAGATGATATTCAAAATGAAATTAAGAAATTGAAAGATGCAAGAGAAGAAAGTAAAAAACAAATACAAAAGTTACATGATCATGCATTTGAAAATATCGGAAAAGAAGAAGCCCAAATATTTGAAGCCCATATGATGATTATAGATGATCCAGAGTTTTTTGGACAGGTAGAACAGAAGATAAAAGATGAAAGTGTAAATGCTTCTTGGGCTTTAAAAACTGTTAAAGATACATTTGTAACTATGTTTGAAAATATGGAAAATGAATATATGAGAGAAAGAGCTTCAGATTTAAAAGATGTTTCAGGTAGAATAATAAAATTATTATTAGGTATAAAAATTACTGATTTTTCAAAATTAGATGAAGAAGTTATAGTTATTGCAAAGGATTTAACACCCTCTGATACAGCACAAATGGACAAAGAAAAGGTAATAGGTTTTGTGACTGAAGTAGGGGGAAAGACTTCCCATTCAGCAATAATGGCTAGAACTTTAGAAATCCCGGCTGTTGTAGGTGTTAAAGAATTATTAAACACAGTAAAAAATGGAGACTTAGTAGTATTTGATGGTGAAGAAGGAGAAGTTTATATAAATCCTGAGGAAAGTGTAGTTAAAAAATACGAAAAGAAAAAGAAAGAATATGAAGAATTTACAAAAAGCTTAGATAAACTTAAGGGAAAAGAAAGTATTTCTAAAGATGGAGTGAAGGTTGAATTAGCAGCAAATATAGGAACTCCTAAGGATGTAGATGGAATCCTTAGAAATGATGGAGAAGGAATAGGTCTATATAGAACAGAATTTCTATATATGGATAGAGACAAACTACCAACTGAAGATGAACAATTTAAGGCCTATAAAGAAGTTTTAGAAAGAATGGAAAATAAACCTGTTGTTATAAGAACTTTAGATATAGGTGGAGATAAAGAGCTTAGTTATCTAGATCTTCCAGAGGAAATGAATCCATTTTTAGGATATAGAGCAATTAGATTATGTTTAGATAAAGTAGAAATATTTAAAACACAATTAAGGGCATTATTAAGAGCAAGTGTATATGGGAATATCAAAATAATGTTTCCTATGATATCAAGTATAGAAGAGTTAAGACAAGCAAAGAAAATATTAGAAGAAGTTAAAAAAGAACTTATAAATGAAGAAATTAAGTTTGATAAAAACTTAGAAGTTGGTATGATGATAGAGATACCAGCAGCAGCTATTTTATCAGATCAATTTGCTAAGGAAGTAGATTTCTTTAGTATAGGAACGAATGACTTAATTCAATACACAACAGCAGTTGATAGAATGAATCAAAATATTTCTAACCTTTATAATCAGTTCCATCCAGCACTTTTAAGATTAATAAAAACAGTTATAGATAATGGACATAAAGAAGGAATATGGGTAGGAATGTGTGGAGAAGTAGCAGGAGATCCTAAATTAATACCTGTGTTATTAGGAATGGGATTAGATGAATTTAGTATGAGTCCTATATCAATTTTAAAGGCTAGATGGATAATAAGTAAATTATCTAAAAAGGAAATGGAAAAGAAAGTAGATGAGATTTTAAGTTTACCAACAGCAACCGATGTTGAAAATTATATAGATGAATTTATTAATTAATAAAAGGCCTATTATAGGTCTTTTATTTTTTTGGGGGATATAATTTTTAAATTTGAAAATAATAATAAAAAGCCTAATTAAAGGAGGGATTATTTTGGAGGATAAAAATTCTTTAGAAAATATAATGCAAGTAATTAAAAGCATTGAAGATAATAATTGGGATAATTTAGACCTTGCCAATGGAATAGATATGATGCTTATATCTAATAATAATGGAACTAGTAAAGATAAAATACTAACAGAGCAATTTGATGAATTAAGGGATAAATTAGAAGAAACAATAAATGCGACCAATGAGTTTTTATCAACATTAAACGATGATGATTATGAATAAAAAATGCCTTTTATGGTAATCTCCATAAAGGGCATTTAATTTAATAAATCAAATATCTGTTTTTTTAGTAAATCTTTTGATTTAAAAGATGTTATTTTTATATCTGGTTTAACAGTATTAAATGTTACCTTAAAAGAATCTTCACTTAAAACATCAAAGGAGTAGCCAAAGGATTTTAATTTCTTGATTATAGTAGGAAGTGCTTTTAAGCTATTTTCCTTTCCTCCGCTATCATGCATTAAAACTATTGAATTATTATATTTTGTAGACCATTTTAATACATTAAAAATAATTTGTTCTTTAATTGGGGATGTAGGTGCAGAATCTGCAGCTGTAGCATTCCAGTCTATGTATGTATATCCTCTTTGTAATAATTTTTTATTAATTTCAGTTATTAAATCTTTTCCTTTATGTGGACTACTATTATTAGACCCCCCTGGTAATCTTACTATTTTAGGCTTTAATCCTGTTATTTCATATATGCTTTTTTCATTTTTGTAAAGATCTTTAAAAAAGGAACCTACATCTTTATATATTTTATTATAATCGTGACTATAGGTATGATTACCAATTTTATGGCCTTCTTTAATCATTCTTTTTAATATTTTTTCACCATATTTAGTATTGTTCCCACACACAAAGAATGTAGCTTTTATATTTTCCTCTTTTAATATATCTAATATTTTTTCTGTAATCCAACTAGGTCCATCATCAAAGGTTAAATATATAGTATCCGGATTTATATAGCTTTTAGGTTTTATTTTTTCGTACTCTTTCTTAAAATGTTCCTTCTTTTCTTTTAATAATTCTTCTTTTGTTTTCTCATTTTCTTTAGATTCATTCTCTTTTAATTCATCTTTAGTTTTTTCTTCATTTATTTTATTTGGGTCTTTTTTTATATCTTTTTCAGTTTGATTTTCTTTTAGGTTATCATCTTTATCTTTAGTATCTTCTGGGGTTTTATTATTATCTTTAGTATTATTATCACTTTTTTTATTGTTTTTGGTATCTATTTTTTTTGTATCTTCAGTTTCTTTTAATGTATCAGTTGAGTCATCAGCATATAAGTATATAGGGTTTATAAAAAGTAATAGACACAATATAATAATTATTTTTTTCATAATAAAGCCTCCAATCATACAAATCTATTTTAACATTATTTACTTGATTTGTATAATTTAACTTATAAAATATTATAACTAAATTATCCATAAAAAGATATTGTAAATATCCTCTAATTTATTATTGCTAAACTTTAAAAATGTCGATAAAAAACATAAAAACTGTAAAAACTATTAAGGATAAACTGTATAACTTTATAAAGCTATGAAAGGAATGAAAATATTGTTTATAAGATTATTAGTAATTGCAATAACACCAGCTATATCTATAGGTTTAGCTGTATATTTAAGTGATAGATATGATAAAGAACCCTTTAATTTATTATTAAAAACTTTTATATTCGGAGCTTTAATAGTTATCCCTGTTATTGTAGTAGAGAGAATATTAACTGGTTTAAATATTTTTCCTGGAGTTTTTAATATTGCTTTTACAGCTTTTATTGTTGCTGGACTTACAGAAGAATTTTTTAAAAGAGAGGTAGTTTTAAGGTTAGTATATAAAAGTAAAGATTTTAATGAAAAGTTAGATGGAATTGTATATGCTGTATTTTCAGCTTTAGGTTTTGCAACGGTTGAAAATGTAATGTATCTTTTAAAATTTAGTAGTTATAATCCCTATATAGGAATATATAGAGGGATATTATCTGTTCCTGCCCATAGTGTTTTTGCTGTTACAATGGGTTATTATCTATCCTTAGCAAAATATTCTGATACTAGAAAAGAAGAAATTAATTATTTAAAAAAATCATTATATATTCCAATGATTTTACACGGGTTTTTTAATTTTATTTTAATGGCAAAGATACAATTACTAGCTATACTTTTTATACCATATGTTTTATATTTATGGAAAAGTAATCAGAGTAAGTTAAATAAATATATTAAAGAGTCTAAAATAAAACATGATATTAATAATAAAAAGTAAATTAAGTTGTTAGTTATAGTTTTTTTTGGTATTATCAGAATATAAATATTTTTAAGGAGAAAAGATATGGAGAATAAATATATTATGCCTATTATATTTATCTTTTTAATTGTTTTGTTTTTAGGTGTTTATATTTCTGATAATTACAATGAGGATGTTAAAAATTACACTTTTAATATCAAAGATTATCAAAATAAACTAATTAAAAAGGGAAAATATGAAGAAATTTTTTCAAATTTAAATAAAAGTGAAAATAATCCTAGTAAAATTAACATATCAATATCTGCTGTTGGAGATATAATGTTTCATACCCCCCAGATAAAAGCAGCTTATAAAGATGGAGTATTTGATTTTACAAATAACTTTAGTAAAGTTAAAAAATATATTGAATCTTCTGATTTAGCCCTTGCTAATTTTGAAAGTGTAACTGCAGGGAATGAACATAGATTTAGGGGATATCCTACATTTAACAGCCCAAAACAAACTTTAGATGCTATAAAAGACGCTGGCTTTGATATTTTATCTACTGCTAATAATCATTCTATTGATATGGGAAAAGAAGGGATAGTAGATACAATAGATAATATAAATAAACTTAATCTAAAAAATGTTGGAACCTATAAAAGTCCAAATAAAAAAGTATTAACAGAGGATGTAAACGGAGTAAAGATTTCTTTTTTATCATACACATATGGATGTAATGGTTTAGAATCTAGACTTACAGATAAAGAACTTTCTTATATGGTAAATATGATAGATAAAGAAAAGATAAAAAATGATCTAGTAAAAGTAGAAAATTCAGATTCGGATTTAACTGTTGTTTTTATCCATTGGGGACATGAATATCATAGAGACCCTTCAAATTATCAAAGGAAATTAGCTAAAAATATGATTAAATGGGGAGCAGATATTATACTTGGAAGTCATCCCCATGTCATACAAGAATCAGAATTTGTTAGTTATAAAGGAGATGAAAAATTTGTAATTTATTCCCTTGGAAATTTTATATCAAATCAAAGAAGGGAAACATTATCATTTAAAAATAGAAACTATACAGAAGATGGTGTTATAGTCAAAATAAATATTACAAAAGATTATATAAAAGATAAAGTTTTCATTAAAGAGGTTAATTATATACCAACTTGGGTAAATAGAAATAATACGAATGGCAAATTAAGTTATGAAGTACTTCCAGTTAAGGATTATTTAAATGATAAATCTTTAAATAAAGGAATAATTACTAAACTTAAAAATTCTTTTAACAATACTATGGAAAAGATGTATGCTAAAGAAAATTAATAAATAAAGATAAAGTCATAGGTTTAATAAAAAAACCTATGACTTTTTGATTGTTATTGACATTTGCTGTTTTAATTACTCTTTAGATATTATATAATTTATTTGGAGGAGATTCTTTATTCATTGAAGAAGTATTTATATAAGAGATATAGTTAAATATAGAAAGAAGTGTATGTATTTAACAATTTGAAATATTATTCAACTTATTATTATAATATAAAATCATACAGAGGTGTTTAATTTGTCCTATATAGCAGATTTATTCTTAAATATTAGTATAAGAAATATGATAGATATATTTATAGTTGCCTTTGTCTTTTATAAGATATATACACTTATAAAGGAAACTAGAGCTGAACAGCTTATTAAGGGAATTATAGTTCTTTTAGTAGCTACTAAAATAAGCGAGTGGCTAAAATTATTTACTATAAATTGGATATTAGAAAAGACGATAGAGGTAGGTGTAATAGCCTTACTTATTGTATTTCAACCTGAGCTTAGAAGAGCTTTAGAGTATATAGGAAGAAGTAGATTCTTAACAAAATCTTTAGTAGAGATTAAAGAAGAGGATATAAATAATGTTATAGAAGAAATAGTAGAAGCAGTGGCTTCTCTTTCAAGGCAAAAGATAGGAGCTTTAATTATATTTGAAAAAGAAACAGGATTAAGTGAGGTAATAGAAACAGGAAGTAGAATAGATGGATTAGTTTCTAGTGGATTACTTATTAATATATTTATACCAAATACACCTTTGCATGATGGTGCTGTAATTATAAAAGATAATAAAGTAAAGGCTGCAGGTTGCTTGTTACCTTTGTCTGAAAATATGAATTTGAAAAGAGATTTAGGCACAAGACATAGAGCAGCATTAGGAATTACAGAAAAATCTGATTCCCTTGCAATAGTAGTATCAGAGGAAACAGGAGCTATATCAGTTGCAGATAATGGAAAGCTTTCTAGATATGTAGATACGAAAACCTTGCGTGAGATATTAAGAAAGATTTATGAACCCGATGAACAAGGTATACTATTGAAATGGAGGAATAAGGATGAAAATAATCAACAATAAAAATTTAACTATGAAAATAGTTGCCCTTTTCTTTGCACTAATATTGTGGTCTTATGTAATGAGTGAGGTTAATCCTAAGGTAACAAAGGTTATTTCTAATGTGGATGTAAAATTATTAAATGAAGAATCTTTAAATACTACAAATCTTCAACTTATGGATGCTGAAGATTTAGAGGTAACAGTTAAAATAGAAGGTAGAAGAAATGAAATATATGATATAAATAATAAAGATATTAAAGCTAAGGCAGATATAAGAGGGTATCAAGAGGGAGAACATAAAGTACCTGTAAAAATTGAAGCTTCATTTAAAGATGATAAAATAGTCGACTATTATCCTAAAGAAGTATTAATGAAGTTTGAAGGTATTATTGAAAAACAATATCCAGTGACAATAAAAACAAAAGGTAACATTAAAAAGGGCTATACTAAGGGGAATATAAAACTTAAGCCTGATACTGTAATGTTAAGAGGACCTAGAAGTATAGTTAATTCAGTAAAGGATGTAATAGCTACTGTAAATGTAGCGGGTGCAGAAAAGGATATAAAAACAAGTGTACCATTTACAATTTTAAATGGTAGTGACAAAGAAATAGGAAGCCTTGAAAGCAAACCTGAATTTGTTAATGTTGAAATGGATATTTTGAAATTAAAAGAGGTTAAAGTAGAGCCAAAAATTAAAGGAAAGCCCCTTCCAGGTTTTAAAATTACTAATATATCTTTAAAACCAGATAAAATATTTATAGAAGGATATGAAGATAAATTAAAAGATATAAAAAGCATAGATACTAAAGCAATAGAAGTTAATTATTTTACTGATAATTTTACAAAGGAAGTAGAACTTATAGCTCCTAAAGGAGTTAATATTCATAACAATAAAAAAACAGTTGTAGATATAAAGGTAGAAAAGATTATTGAAAAGGAATTTGAATATAATAGTGAAGATGTTGTAATAAAAAATTTAAAGTCAGGCTACAAAATAGATAAAACAGATACAGATAATAGTATTAAGGTTTCTATTAATGGAATAGAGAGTTTAATTAAGGATGTAAATAAAGAGGATATAATACCTTTTATAGATTTAAAAGATATTCAAGAAGGAACTCAAATGGTTGAGATTAAAATAGAAAAACCAAAGGATATTGAACTAACTAAAATTATTCCAGAAAATATGGAGTTAACAATAATAAAAAGTGAACTAAATGAGAATAATACTAAAGGGGAGTCTGAAACAACAGATAATTAAGGAGGATACTTTTGAGAAGAGAATTAGAAGTAATATTAGATTCTACCCATGATGCAATGATAGCAGTAAATAAAAAGGGGATAATTACATTATTTAATAAAGCAGCAGAGAGATTAACAGGTATAGATAGTCATTATGCATTAAATAAGCCAGTTAAAAAGGTTATTTTAAATACTAGATTAATGTATATATTAGAAACAGGTGATTTTGAACTTAACAGACAACAGGATTTAGGAGATATTAAAATAATAACAAATAGAATGCCTGTAAAAAACGAAGATGGCGAAATAATAGGTGCAGTAGCTGTATTTCGTGATATAACTGATATTTTAGATCTTGCTGAGGAGATAACAGATTTAAAAGAAATTAAAAGTATGCTAGAGGGAGTTTTTCATTCTACACAGGATGCAATAACAGTAGTTAATAAAGAAGGTATTAATTTAATGGTAAATCCAGCCTATACAAAGCTAACTGGATTATCAGAAAGTGATGTTATAGGCAAATTAGCGACAACTGATATTGCAGAGGGAGAAAGTATCCATCTAAAGGTATTAGAAACGAAAAAATCTGTTGTAAATGCTAGGTTAAAGGTAGGTCCTAATAGAAAAGAAGTTTTAGCTACTGCTGCTCCTATCACTGTAGATGGTGAACTAAGGGGGAGCGTTGCTGTTTTACACGATGTTACAGAGATAATAAGTCTAACTAATGAACTTAAAGTTGCTAAGGAAATAATAAGAAAGTTAGAAGCAAGATATACCTTCGATGATATTGTAGGAGGTAATGATTTAGTTTTGAAATCTATTGAAAAGGCAAAAAAAGCTGCTGAATTACCTGCAACAGTATTACTTAGAGGAGAAAGTGGTACAGGTAAAGAATTATTTGCCCATGCTATTCATAATGAAAGTTTTAGAAAGTATAATCAGTTTGTAAGGGTTAATTGTGCCGCCCTAAGTGAAGATCTTTTAGAAAGTGAACTTTTTGGCTACGAAGAAGGTGCATTTACTGGAGCTAAAAAGGGAGGAAAAAAAGGTTTATTTGAACAGGCATCGGGAGGAACTATTTTTTTAGATGAAATAGGAGAGATTAGTTTAAATACTCAAGTTAAACTATTAAGGGTTTTACAGGAATGGGAAATAGTAAGAGTAGGTGGAACTAAACCTATAGATGTTGATGTAAGGGTTATAGCTGCAACAAATATGGATTTAGAAAAAGCAATTAAAAAAGGCAGGTTTAGAGAAGATCTATTTTATAGAATTAATGTCATACCTATAGAGATTCCTCCTTTGAGGAAGAGAAAAGATGATTTATACTCATTATCTATTAATTGTATTAAAAAGTTAAATCAAGAATATGGTAGAAATGTTGAAGATATTTCAAATGAGGCTATAGATATATTAAAAAAGCACTATTGGCCAGGAAATGTTAGAGAACTTGAAAATGTAATAGGGCGAGCAATAATAAATATGAAATTATGTGAAAAGATTATAAAGCCTAACCATATACCTAAATTTGAAACTGTTGAAGAAACACAAGTAAATATAAAAAAAGATAAAAAAAGTGAAAACCTAGATAAAGATATACTTAAATTAAAGGAAGTAGTTAAAAATACTGAAAAAAGACATATAATAAAAGTTTTAAATAGCTTTAATCAAAATAAAACAGAAACAGCAAAGGCTTTAGGAATTTCAATAAGAAGTTTATACTATAAAATGGATAAGTATGGTATAAAAAACTAACTCTTATAATGCAAAATATTGCATACAAAACCCATTGTGCAAAAAAATTCATGAAATTTTTTGCAAAAAACCTTTTCCCTTTTTCCCTCCCGTGTAGAATATAATCGTATTCTCATTTTTTTTGTCTTATAAAAAGGCTTAAAATACCTAAACTATATAAAAAGATAAAATATTACTAAAATAACCGATATATTGGCACGTATGTTGCAACTATATATAAGTGGTGAATAAAAACGGAAAACAGGAGTGATGATATGGAAAAGAAGTATATACTAGTGATAAATCCAGGCTCTACTTCAACTAAAGTTGCCATTTTTAGTGAACGGGAAAATGTTATCACACATAAGATTGAACATATGAGTGAGGATTTAGAGAAATTTGATAATATAATCGAACAATATCAATACAGATTAGATTTAATTATGAGTTGGTTAAAAGAAAATAATATCAAAACAGATTCTCTTAGGGCAGTAGTGGGTAGAGGTGGATTATTACGACCTATGCCAGGTGGTACTTATGAAGTTACAGATAAAATGTTAGAGGATTTAAAAGTAGGAATTCAAGGAGAACATGCTTCAAATTTAGGTGGTATTTTAGCAAAGGGAATAGCTGATAAAGAGGGAATAAAGTCCTTTATAGTTGATCCAGTTGCTGTGGATGAGTTTGAAGATGTTGCAAGAATTTCAGGAATGAAAGAGATAAAAAGAAGATCATTACTTCATGCTTTAAATATAAAAGCAGTATGTCATAGATATGCTGAGGAAACTAATAAAAATCTAGAAGACATTAACTTAGTTGTTGGACATTTAGGTGGAGGAATTTCCGTAGCTCCAATAAATAAAGGTAACATAATAGATGTAAATAATGCGAATGAGATGGGACCATTTTCACCAGAAAGAACAGGAGAATTACCTGTTGGAGATTTAGTAAAAATGTGTTTTTCAGGGGAATATACCCTTAAGGAAATAAAAACAAAAATTAAAGGTAAAGGCGGATTAGTTGGATATTTAAATACTAATAACGCTAAAGAAGTACAGGATAGAATAGAAGCAGGAGATGAAAAAGCAAAATTAATATTTGATGCAATGGCATATCAAATAGGAAAAGAAATTGGAAAAATGTCAGTAGTATTAGAAGGTAAAATAGATGGAATAATATTAACAGGTGGAGTAGCTCATTCTAAGATGTTAACTTCTAATATAGAAAAAATGGTTAAGTTTATAGCTCCTTTAACTATTTATCCAGGAGAAGATGAGTTAGAAGCACTAAATGAAGGTGTGTTAAGAGTTTTAGGAGGTCAAGAAGAAGCTAAAATTTATGAAAAAGAGGTGAATATAAATGATTAGAGGATTTAAAGATGTTTTAAATCTAGCTAAATCAAAAGGGCCTAAGACTGTTTCTGTGGCGGTTGCACAGGATAGAGAAGTTTTATCAGCAGTTAAAGAGGCTAATGATTTAAATATAGCAGAGGCTATTTTAGTTGGAGACAAAGAAAAGATTGTAAAAATAGCTAAAGATATAGATATGGATATAGAAAAGTTTGAAATAGTAGATAAAAAGGATTTAAAAGAAGCTTCAGAAAAGGCGGTTGAATTAGTAAGTTCAGGTAAAGCTGATATGGTAATGAAAGGTTTAGTAGATACTTCAATAATTTTAAAAGCAGTTTTAAATGACGATTTTGGTTTAAAGACTGGTAAAGTATTAAGTCACGTTGCAGCCTTTGACCTTGAAAGATATGAAAAAATACTTTTATTAACTGATGCTGCAATGAACATAGCCCCAAATCTTAAGCAAAAGAAACAAATTGTTGAAAATGCAGTATATGTTGCTAGGTCTTTAGATATAGAAGAACCTAAGGTAGCTGTAGTTTGTGCTAAGGAAAAGGTAAATCCTAAAATGCCTGATACAGTAGATGCTAAAGATTTAGAAGAAATGAATAAAAATGGAGAAATAAAGGATTGTTTAGTTGGAGGACCTTTTGCACTTGATAATGCAATTTCTTTAGAAGCAGCAAAACATAAAGGTATTGAACATGATGTTGCAGGAAAATCAGATATATTATTAATGCCTGATATAGAGGCAGGGAATGTGTTATATAAAGCTTTAGTATTTTTAGCAGGAGCAGACAATGCAGGAGTTATAGTTGGTGCAAAAGCACCGGTTGTATTAACTTCAAGAGCAGATAGTGATGCAGCTAAATTAAATTCTATAGCATTAGGTGCATTAATGGCATCAAAAAAATAGAGAGGGGATTAAAAGATGAGTGAAGTATATAGATTATTAGTAATAAATCCAGGATCAACATCTACAAAGATAGCTATATTTGATAACGAAAAAACAGTTTTAGAAGAAACTTTAAGACATTCTTCTGAAGAAATAGGAAAATTCGAAAAAATATTTGATCAATATGAATTTAGAAAAAATATTATATTAGAAACTTTAAATGAAAAGGGTTTTAATATTACAAAGTTAAATGCAGTTATAGGTAGAGGTGGATTATTAAAGCCTATAGATGGAGGAACATATTCAGTTAATGATAGAATGATTGAAGATTTAAAGGTAGGAGTTTTAGGAGAGCATGCTTCTAATTTAGGAGGTATTATAGCCCATGAAATTGCTGAACAACTTAATATACCTTCCTTTATAGTTGACCCTGTTGTTGTTGATGAAATGGATGATGTTGCAAGGATTTCTGGAATGCCAGAAATAGATAGAAAAAGTATATTCCATGCATTAAATCAAAAGGCAGTTGCAAGAAGAGCAGCAAAAGAGTTAGGAGTAGCCTATGAAGATGCTAACTTTATAGTAGCACATCTAGGTGGCGGAGTTTCTGTAGGTGCCCATAAAAAGGGTAAAGTTGTAGATGTAAATAATGCATTAGACGGAGAAGGTCCATTTTCACCAGAGAGATCAGGAGGATTACCTGTAGGAGACTTAGCTAAACTTTGTTTTAGTGGAGAATACACTTTAAAAGATATTAAGAAAAAAATCAAAGGAAATGGTGGATTAGTAGCCTATCTAGGTACAAATGATGGTAGAGAAGTTTGTAAAATGATAGAAAATGGAGATAAAGATGCTGAATTAGTTTATAAGGCAATGGCTTATCAAGTTTCAAAGGAAATAGGAAGCCTAAGTGCAGTACTTAGTGGAGATGTAGATGGAATCATTTTAACTGGTGGTATAGCCTATGATGAAATGTTTACTAAATGGATTAGTGATAGAGTAAATTTCATAGGAAAAATGTTTATCTATCCAGGTGAAGATGAAATGATAGCTCTAGCAGAAGGTGGACTTAGAGTACTAAGAAAAGAAGAAACAGCTAAAGAATATAAATAGTTAACAGTTTTTCAGTACTACAGTTAACTGATAACTGTAAACTGAAAGTAGGTGATTAATTTGTTAAATGATAATAGAATTAGAATCATAACAGGACACTACGGAAGTGGTAAGACGGAATTTGCAGTAAATTATGCAGTTAAGCTTAATAAAGAAAAAGAAAATGTAGCTTTAGTAGACTTAGATGTAGTAAATCCTTATTTTAGAAGTAGAGAGAAATCTAAGGATTTATCTAAACAAGGTATAAAGGTTATAGGAAGTTCAATAAAGGGTATGGGAGCTGACGTTCCGGCTATCGCTGGAGAAGTCCTTGGTCCTATACAGGATGAAAGCTTTGAAACTATTTTAGACGTTGGAGGAGACCCAATAGGAGCTAGAGCATTAGGAAGATACAATAAGTATTTTAAAGATGGTAAATACGATATGTTATTTGTATTAAATGCAAATAGGCCTGAAACTCAAACAGCGGATAAAGCAATTGAATATTTAAAAAATATAGAACTTCAAGCTAGAGCTAAAGTTACAGGACTTGTTAATAATACACATTTATTAAAAAGTACAACAAAGGAAGAAATTTTAAAAGGACAAAAAATAGTAAAAGAAGTGTCTAAAAAACTTAATATACCAATAAAATATGTGGTTGCATTAGAAGATGTAGCTAAAGAATTACCGAAGGATATAGAAGGTGAGATATTCCCAATAACGATGTATATGAGGGAAGATTGGATGTTATAGATAATGTTTATTTACTGGGTGCTTAAGTTTTAGGCACTAAAAATAAAATAGGTGTCTAGTGCTTAAGCACCCAGTGTGTTCTTATAAAAACATATAAGGAGGGTATAAAATGGCTAAAGCTAAAGGTAAGGTTACTTTTAAAGAGGATTTATGTAAAGGTTGTGAATTATGTACAACAGCATGTCCTGTAAACATTGTAGTTATGAATAAAGAAAAAATAAATGTAAAAGGTTATCATCCAGCAACAGTCCATGAAATGGATAAATGTATAGGATGTGCTAACTGCGCAACAATTTGTCCAGATACTGTTATAGAAGTCGAAAGAATAATAGAAAAATAATAGGAGGGAAAAAATAATGGCTAAAGTGTTAATGAAAGGTAATGAAGCTATTGGTGCAGCTGCAATAAAAGCTGGTTGTCACTATTTCTTTGGTTATCCAATCACACCACAGAATGAAATACCAGAATATATGTCTAGAGAATTGCCAAAGGTAGATGGAGTATTTTTACAAGCTGAAAGTGAAGTTGCTGCAATAAACATGGTTTATGGAGCAGCTGGAGCAGGAGCAAGAGTAATGACTTCATCATCAAGCCCAGGAATCGCATTAAAACAGGAAGGAATTTCATATATAGCAGGAGCTGAGCTTCCATGTGTTATTGTTAACATAGTAAGAGGAGGTCCAGGACTAGGTGGTATTCAACCTGCACAGTCAGATTATTACCAAGCAACAAGAGGTGGAGGAAATGGTGACTATAGACACGTAGTATATGCACCATCAACTTTACAAGAAACCGTTGATTTAGTTATGGAATCATTTGATGTAGCTGAGCAATATAGAATACCAGTAATGGTTGTTGGTGATGGTATGATAGGTCAGATGATGGAACCTGTAGAATTTAAAAAGCCTAAAGAGAGATCTTTAGCAGAAAAAACTTGGGCAACTACAGGAACTAAAGGAAAAAGAAAGCCAAATATTATAAACTCTTTATTTATAGATCCACAAGAATTAGAAGATCATGTTCATAAATTAGAAAGAAAGCATGAAGAAATAAAGAAAAATGAAACTAGATTTGAAGAATATAACGTAGAAGATGCAGACGTTGTATGTGTTGCATATGGTACTACTTCAAGAATAGTAAAAAATGCAATTAAAAAATGTGAAGAAGATGGTTTAAAGGTAGGTTTAATTAGACCTATAACATTATGGCCATTCCCTGAGAGCGCATTTGAGAAGATTACAGATAAAACTAAGGGATTATTAGCAGTAGAAATGAGTACAGGTCAAATGATAGATGATGTTAAGATAGCAATTAAGGGCAAAAAACCAGTTTATTTCCACGGAAGAACAGGTGGAATGGTTCCTAATCCAACTGATATAGAAAACGAGATAAGAAAGATTGCTGGGGGTGAAAAGTAATGGCTAAAGTATTTGAAAGAACTAATGGTTTAACAGATAAGGCTTTTCACTACTGTCCAGGTTGTACCCATGGTATAATACACAGATTAGTAGGAGAAGTTTTAGAAGAACTAGATGTATTAGGTGAAGCTGTTGGAGTTGCGCCTGTAGGATGTTCAGTTTTTGCTTATGACTACTTTAATTGTGACATGCATGAAGCAGCCCATGGTAGAGCACCAGCTGTTGCTACAGGTGTTAAGAGAGTAAATCCTGAAAATGTTGTATTTACTTATCAAGGTGATGGAGACTTAGCATCAATAGGTGCTGCTGAAATTGTTCATGCAGCTGCTAGAGGAGAAAATATAACAACAATTTTCGTTAATAATGCTATATATGGTATGACAGGTGGACAAATGGCACCTACTACGTTAATAGGACAAAAGGCAACAACATCTCCTTATGGTAGAGATGAGAAGCTTACTGGTAAACCTATTAAGGTTTCTGAAATGCTTTCAACGTTAGATGGAGCTAAATTTGTTGAAAGGACTTCAGTTCATAATGCAGCAAATATAAGAAAGACTAAAAAAGCTATCAAGAAAGCTTTTGAATTACAATTATCAGGAGAAGGTTTTGGTATAGTTGAAATATTATCTACTTGTCCAACTAACTGGGGACTTACTCCATTAGAATCACTTAAATGGTTAGAAGAAAATATGCTACCTTACTATCCATTAGGAAATTTACGTACACCTAAGGAGGTGGAGTAATATGCAAGAAAGAGTAGTCATAGCAGGATTTGGTGGCCAAGGTGTTATGTCAATGGGACAATTATTAACATATGCTGGAATGATTGAAAATAAGCACGTATCATGGTTACCATCCTATGGACCTGAAATGCGTGGAGGTACTGCAAACTGTAATGTAATGGTTTCTGATGATCCTATAGGTTCACCTATAGTTACAGAGGCTACAACAGCAGTAGTAATGAATTTACCTTCATTATATAAATTTGAAGATGACGTAGTTAAAGATGGACATTTATTAATAAACAGTTCTCTTATAGAGGAAGAAGCTAATAGAGATGACGTAGAAGTATATTATATTCCTGCTAATAAAATAGCAGTGGAATTAGGAAACGCTAAGGTAGCTAACATGGTTATGTTAGGAGCTTACTTAGAGTTAACTAAAATTGTAAAGGTAGAATCAGTGGTTGAGGCTTTAAAGAAAGTATTTGGTGAATCAAAGGCTCATTTAATACCTTTAAATGAAAAAGCTTTAGCTAAAGGTGCAGAACAAGTTAAATAATAAAAAAACCCCTTCACTTGAAGGGGTTTTTTTAATGGGAGAAAAGTCTTTGAAATTGCTTTATTAAGGGGGTTGTGGTAAAATTAAATTGGATGGTATCCCTTAGGGAGCTATACCTTTAATTAAACTTAAATAATAAAAATATTGCTCTGAACCACTGCTATGGACAGAGACAAAAAATACGTTTATTTGAAAGGATTACTATACCCTTTTTGTGTCTTTTGTCATGTCACAAAAAGGTTTTTTTTATTCTATAAAGAAGGTGAAAATATTGAACATTGGTTTTATTGGTGCTGGAAAAGTAGGGTGTGCCTTTGGTAAATATTTATATGATAAAGGTTTTAAAGTGAAAGGATACTTTAGTAAAAGTTTTAGTTCTTCTTTAAAAGGAGCTAAATTAGTTAAAGGAAAAGCATTTAACGATATAAATTTTTTAGTTAAAGAGAGTGACATAATTTTTATAACAACTCCAGATGATGTAATTAAAGAAACTTCTAAAACCATAGCAGGGTTAAATTTAAGTTTAAATAAAATATTCATCCATATGAGTGGAGCATTATCTAGTAGCATACTAAGGGATATAAAGGATAAAGGAGGTTATGTTTATAGTTTACATCCTTTACAATCTTTCGCAGATATAAAAACCTCCGTTAAGAAATTATCTGAAACTGTTTTTAGTTTAGAAGGGGATGATGAAAAAAAGGAAGTTATAAAAGATATGTTAAAAAAGTTAGATAATAAGTACTTTTTAATAGATAGTGAAAAAAAGCCTATCTATCATGCTTCAGCGTGTGTACTTTCAAATTATCTAGTAACATTATTAGATTATGGTTTTAGCTATCTTGAAGAAATAGGTATAGATAAAAAGGAGGCTAATGAGGCCTTTTATCCACTTATTTCAGTAACTCTTGAAAATGTAAGAAAGTTAGGTACTAAAAAAGCATTAACAGGTCCTATAAAAAGAGGAGATTTAGATACTATAAAAAAACATATTGAAAGCATTAAAAAGGAATCTCCTGAATTACTAAAAACATATAAGGTTTTAGGTTTAGAAACTTTAAAACTAACAGGTGATGAAAAATTTTCTAATGAATTAAAAAATATCCTAAAAGAGGTGTAGAGTAATGGGTAAAAACACAGTTACAAGTATAATGAAATTAAAAAAGGAAAATAAAAAAATAACAATGTTAACAGCTTATGATTATTCTACTGCTAAGTTATTAGATAATGCAGGTGTTAATTGTTTATTAGTTGGGGATTCTCTAGGTATGGTAATGCTTGGTTATGAAAATACTTTACAAGTTACATTAGATGATATACTACATCATACTAAGGCTGTTTCAAGGGGAGCAAAAAATGCATTAATTATAGCTGATATGCCGTTTTTAACATATCATTTAGATACTTATGAAACAATTAAAAATGCAGGGAAATTAATACAAAGTGGTAATGCCCATGCAGTAAAATTAGAAGGTGGTAAAGAAGTAGCTGATAAAATAGAGGCTTTAGTAAAGGCACAGATACCAGTGTGTGGACATTTAGGATTAACACCCCAATCTGTAAATGTATTTGGGGGTTTTAAGGTACAGGGTAAAGATATTAAAGGAGCAAAGAAGATTATTGAAGATGCTAAACTTTTAGAACAAAAAGGAGTATTTGCCATAGTCTTAGAAGCGGTGCCTTATAAACTTGCAAAATTAATTTCTAAGGAAGTATCTATTCCTACTATAGGTATAGGAGCAGGAAATGGTTGTGATGGACAAGTATTAGTAACTCAAGATATGTTAGGTATGTATAGTGATTTTACCCCTAAATTTGTAAAGAAATATAAAAATATAGCTAAAGACATTTCAGATGCTGTTAAAACTTATATAAAAGAAGTAGGAAATGGGGAGTTTCCAAGAAAAGAACATACTTTTAGTATAAAAGAAGAAGTAATTAATGAGCTTAAAGATAAAAAATAGAAGGTGATTAATTTGCAAGTTATAAATAATATAAAAAAGATGAAATCATTACTAAAAGAAGTCAAAAAAACAGGTAATACAGTGGGATTAGTACCTACAATGGGATATCTTCACAAGGGACATTTATCTTTAATTAAAAAAGCAAGAAAAGATAATGATATTGTTGTTGTAAGTATATTTGTAAATCCTACACAATTTGGAGAGGGAGAAGATTTAGATAAATATCCTAGGGATTTAGAAAGGGACATTAACCTAATAAAAGATATGACTGATTATGTTTTTACTCCTAGTGATAAAGATATGTATCCTGAAGGATTTAATACAACAGTAGAAGTTAAAGAAATAACCGATAAACTTTGTGGAAAAAGTAGACCAGGTCATTTTAGAGGTGTTAGTACTGTTGTGTTAAAACTATTTAATATAGTAAGACCTAATAGAGCATATTTTGGACTTAAAGATGCTCAACAGGTATTTGTAATAAAAAGAATGGTTAAAGATTTAAACCTTTCTATAGAAATAATTCCTTGTCCTATTATAAGAGATACTGATGGGTTAGCAATAAGTTCTAGAAATGTTTATCTTACTAACAGTGAAAGAAAAGAAGCTCTATCTATATCAAAGTCATTAAATTTTGCTAAAAGTAAGATAGAAAAAGGGGAAAGAAATATTAATAAAATTAAAAGTAAGATCATAAAAGATATAAACGCTAACCCTAGTGCAAAAATTGACTATGTTGAAATACTAGATATTAATACATTTAAAGATGTAAAGATTATAAAGGGTGAAATTATTATAGCAGTTGCTGTATTTATAGGTAAAGCTAGACTACTAGATAATATTATCTTGGAGGTAAAAAAATGATGATTAATATGTTTAAAGGAAAAATACACAGAGCTACTGTGACTGAAGCAGATTTAAATTATGTTGGTAGTATTACAATAGATGAAAATTTAATGAATGCTTCAGGTATAGTTGAAAATGAAAAAGTACAAATAGTAAATTTAAATAACGGAAAAAGGTTAGAAACATACGTTATTAAGGGTAAAATAAATAGTGGAGATATTTGTTTAAATGGTGCAGCTGCCAGGTTAGTACAACCAGGTGATAAGGTTATAATAATATCTTATTGTTGGATTAATAAAAACGAAATAAATAATTTTAAACCTAAGGTAGTTTTTGTTGATGATAAAAATAAAATTATTGATACAACAGATAAAGAAAATCCTCAGGAAAAAAGAATTTAGTAGCTTAAACTATACATTAGAACATAACGAAAAGGAAAAGTCAATAATAATTAGGTTAAAAGAATGTTAATTTATTTTAACAAAACAATTCTTATTTACTATTGAAATGTAATAACAGAGACTATATAATGAGTGTGAAATAAAGGATGTAAATCCTGAATAAGAAAAGAGGTTGTTAAAGGTGCTCGCAAAGGGAGCAAGCTTAAAGTCAGAAGATTTACCACACTCGAAGGAAGTTATTAAGGTATTAACAAAATTAGCTACAATAGTATTAAGTGTATTTTTATGTTCGGTGGCTTTTAATGGTTTTTTCATACCAAACAATTTATTAAGCGGCGGTGCAGGTGGTTTAGCCATAATGATTCATTATTTAACGGATTTACCAACTGGTTTATTAGTTTTTTTATTAAACATTCCTATTTTTATAGTAGGTCTAAGAGTAATTGATAAGAAATTTGTTATTTATAGTTTCGTTGCAATGGTTTCAATGTCATTTTTATTAAGTGCAACAGAGGATGTTTATAAGTATATACAAATTAATGATTTATTACTAGAATCTATGCTAGGTGGAGTTTTAAATGGAGTAGGAATGGGATTATTATTTCGTAATAAATCATCCCAAGGTGGCTTTGATATAATTGCAGCTGTGGTTAAGAAAAAGTTCAATATTAATATCGGAACAGCTTTATTAGGAGTTAATATAGTAATAATTGGCTTTTCATCAATATTATTTGGTGTAAGATTAGCTCTTTATACTATGTTAGGACTCTATATTTCTTATCAGTTGGTAGATAAAGTCCAAACAGGTTTAGATACTAAAAAGACAGTAATAATAATATCAGAAAAACCTCAAGAAATGGCTAATGTTATAATTAATAAACTTAAACGAGGCGCTACATTTTTAAATGGAGAAGGGGCGTATAGTAACGATAATAAAAAAATTATTTATTGTACTGTAATGTCAACACAAGTGGGTAAATTAAAAGATATAGTTGAAGAAGTTGATTCTAATGCCTTTATTACTATAAATGATACTGAAGAAGTAAAGGGTAGAGGATTTAAAAATATAGGTATATAGGGTAGGAGTGATACTCCTACCTATTTTATTATTTGAACTAATCTTGACATAAAAAATAAGTTAAAATATAATAAGGTTAAAGAGATTATAAAATACATTTTCACGGGGATATATTTTTTTACTTAATAGGAAACCGGTTTCCTCAAAAATTTTAATCTTTCCTTTTAATATTTATTTATGTCGGGTAAATATTTTTGTAAAGGTTAGTTTGTACATATTCATTTAATAAAAAGGGGGTTTAGATCAAATAAACTGAAGAAGGGTGCTATATATTGAATTCACAGAATATACTGACAATTGCCGCGCCCTTTAAATTTAATCTTTAAATTATATTATACAAGGGGGAAAAGTAATGAAAAAAATGTCAGACTTAGCAAAAAAGGAACAAAAGCTGGCATATAAACTATTGTTACCAACTTTGATTATTTTAATATTAATTGCTTTTTATCCGTTGGGACAGGTTTTTTATACTAGTTTTACTGATAAAGAATTTGCAAGTTCAAACGAAACACATTTTGTAGGCTTTGATAATTATAAAAAATTATTGAGTCTAAATATAGAGGAACTAGAGCCTATATTAAATGAAAATGGCGAGCAAAAAATTGATCCTGAAACAAATGAGCCGGTGTATGAACGACCCATTGATGTGTTACCTAGAGAACCAGTTAGATATAAGGAATTCAAAGTATTTAATATATTTGGAAAACGTTACGTTTTAGGTGCAACGGATCCTTACTTTATAAGTGCACTTGGTAATACACTAACCTTTACAATTATATCGGTTTTTCTAGAGACAGTAATTGGTATGATAATTGCTTTAGTTGTAAACAGTAACTTTAAAGGTAGAGGTGCAATGAGAGCTGTAATGTTAATACCTTGGGCAGTTATTACAGTTGTATCAGCTAGAATGTGGGAATGGATGTTAAATTCAAATAGAACAGGATTTTTTAATATTTTATTAGATAAGTTTAATTTAGCAGACGGTCAAATTGCTTTCTTAAGTAAGGATAGTCTTCAACTACCTTCTATGATAGCGG
Source organism: Bacillota bacterium (assembly GCA_009711785.1). Classification (GTDB taxonomy): domain Bacteria; phylum Bacillota; class Clostridia; order Tissierellales; family MES13; genus MES13. The sequence continues at coordinate 95,794 of VENA01000008.1, read as the reverse complement.
TGGATGTTTGGAAAACTGCACCATTTATGGCGCTATTAATATTAGCAGGATTACAATTAATTCCTGAAAATCTATACGAAGCGGCTAGAATAGATGGAGCAGGCAAGGTTAAACAATTCTTTACAATAACGTTACCATTATTAAAGCCATCTTTGGCTGTCGCATTAATATTCCGTACTTTAGACGCTTTAAGAGTATTTGACGTCTTTCAAGTACTTTTATCTAGTAAGAAATACTCACTAGCATCATATAACTACTTTCAGTTAATAAAAAGTAGAGAGATGGGAATGGCATCATCTATAGGTGTTGTTATATTTGTTTTAATATTTGTTTTCGCAGTGTCTTATATTAGACTACTGGGGGTGGATCAGAATGCAAACTAAAATTGCAAAGATTGGTTTAAAAAAGATAGGATTTTGGTTACTACTTGCGGTAATTATTATATATTTAGCATTTCCATTTTATTGGGCTGTAAATTCATCGCTTAAAACGCAAGCACAATTACAAATGACACCTGGTACATTTGTACCAAGGGACCCAGATACAATGGAAATCTCAGTATTTTTAGGAAATTATAAAGCAATATTTCAAAATGGTGAGTTTCTAAGGGGAATAGTTAATAGTACTATTGTTGCAACAGCAACAACTTTACTAGCATTAGTAACAGGTTCCTTTGCAGCCTTTGCTTTAGGTAAGCTTAGGTTTAGAGGAAGAAAACCTGCTTTATATATGATACTTGCAATGACAATGTTTCCCCAAGTTACAGTACTTACAGGTTTGTACGCTGTAATTACAACTTTAGGATTAGATGCTATTTTTAGTATGATTTTAGCATATATGCTCTTTACATTACCATTTACAACTTGGGTATTAACATCGTTTTTCAAAGATTTACCTAAAGAAATAATGGAGTCAGCACAGGTCGATGGTGCAACACCATTTCAGACCTTTAGATTGATATTATTACCATTAACTGCACCAGCATTAGTTACTACAGGTTTACTTGCATTTATAGCAGCGTGGAATGAGTATTTATTTGCTTTAACATTTACATCAATTGACCCAGAGGCAAGAACTATCCCAGTTGCTATAAACTATTTTACAGGTGTAGTAGCTAGACAAGAGCCATTTGGTGAGACAATGGCGGCAGCTGTATTTGTAACTATACCAGTTGTGTTATTAGTACTAATTTTTCAAAAACGTATTATCGCTGGTCTTACATCAGGTGCAGTAAAGGGTTAGAAGATATATTTTAAGTTTAAGGGGGGATTTATCAAATTTAAAGCTCATATTAGATTTATTAATTAAAATGAATTTAAATAAAAGGAGGATATTTATGTTTAGTAAAAAAAGTTCGATAGTTGCTATTTTATTAGTGTTAATGTTAACTTTTTCAGTATTTGCAGTAGGTTGTACTAATACGGAACAAACAGCTGGGGATGCTGAAGAAAAGCAAAGTGAAAATAATAATTCTAATGATGAAGCTAAAGATGATGAAAAGGTTACTATAACAATAGCAGGGGGAGCTGTCGGTAATGAGTATGAGTTAACTAAAAAAGGTGCTGAAATGTATGAAAAAGAGCATCCTAATGTTAATGTTAAAGTATTAGACACACCAGACTTAGCTGATGACAGATTAGGTTTATATCTACAGTTTTTAGAAGCTAAAAGTTCTAAGGTTGACTTATATCAGTTAGATGTAATTTGGCCAGGAGATTTAGGAGAACATTTTGTTGATTTAAATAAATATGGTGCTAAAAAAGTTACAGATAAGCACTTTGAACATATAATCAAGAATAATACTGTTAATGGTGAATTAAAGGCAATGCCTTGGTTTACTGATGGTGGAATATTCTATTATAGAACTGACCTTTTAAAGAAATATAACTTAGATGTTCCTAAGACTTGGGATGAATTAGAAAAAGCAGCAAAGAAAATCCAAAAAGGAGAAAGAGAAGCTGGAAATCCAGACTTCTTTGGATTTGTATTCCAAGGAAATTCATATGAAGGACTTACTTGTGACGCTATAGAATGGTTATATTCTAATAATGCAGGTAAGATTATAAGTGATGATAAAAAAATAACTGTTAATAATGAAAATGCCGTAGAAATATTAAATAAAATAAAAGGATTTGTAGGAACTATTTCACCTGAAGGTGTAACGGGTATGGGAGAAGAAGATGCACGTAATATCTGGCAGGCAGGTAATGCTGCATTTATGCGTAACTGGCCATATGCATACGGATTAGGAAATTCAGAAGATAGTGCTATTAAAGGTAAGTTTGATGTTGCTCCACTTCCCCATGGTAAAGGTTCACCAGCATCATGTCTAGGTGGATGGCAACTAGGTGTAAGTAAGTATAGTGAACATAAAGAAATAGCAGCAGATGTTGCATTATTTATGACTTCAGAAAAGGTTCAGAAAATGAGAGCTGTTGAAGGTTCATTTAACCCAACTATACCTTCATTATATGAAGATGAAGAAATATTAGAAGCTAATCCATTTATGGGAGAATTAAAAGATATGTTTGTAAATGGAGTTGCAAGACCATCTGCAGCTACATCACCAAACTATGCTGAAACTTCTGAGTTATTCTATAAAGCAGTTCACTCAATTATAACTGGAGAAGAAAAAGCAGAGGATGCTTTAGAAGTATTAGAACTTGATTTACAAGATGCCACAGGATTTGAAACAGGAGAACCAACTAAGAGTAATTAATAGATTAAAAAAAAGTCTTCCCATCCGGAGATAAGCTCCGGAGGGGAGACTTATTTAAAGTAAATAGAATAAATTATAGGGTGATTTTAATGAAGAAAATACTAAAAAATAGTCCAATATATCCAATAGAAAAATGGAGAATAACTGAGAAAGAGTTTGATATTGAAACAAACTATTTAGATGAAACTATTTTTTCTATAGGAAATGGTTATATAGGTATAAGAGGAAATTTTGAAGAAGGTTATAATGGTCCAGGTGATACTACTTTAGATGGCACTTATATTAATGGTTTTTATGAATCTGAACCCATAGTTTATGGAGAAAAAGCCCATGGTTTTGGAGAAGTAAAAGAAACAATGCTTAATGTGACTAATAGTAAAATTATCAAACTTTTTATAGGTAATGAAGAGTTTGATTTATTAAAAGGTAATATTATAGATTATAAAAGAGTACTTGATATGAAAAATGGTGTATTAATAAGAAATATAATTTGGGAATCACCCATAGGCAAAAGGGTTAAAATTACAATAAAAAGAGTAGCCCCATTTGAAAATAAGCATTTATTAGCAATAGATTATCAAATAACTCCACTTAATTTTTCTGGTGAAATAACATTAGAATCAGCCATAGATGGTGATGTTAGAAATCAAGAATCCAAAGGAGATCCAAGGGTTGGTTCATCATTAAAAGGGCAAGCATTAAAGGTTATAGGTAAAGAGCAGATAGATGGTTATGGTGCATTAATACAAGAGACAATTAATTCACAATTTGTTTTAATATGTGCTATGGATAATGAACTAGAGACTAATAATGATTACAAAATAGAAAATAATGAGTTTAATCAGCGCTTAGTATCTAGATACAAGATAAACTGTAAAAAGGGTGAAAAGGTAAAATTAAATAAATACATCACCTACTATACAAGTAGAGACTACCCTATTAAGGAAGTTTTATCAAGAGCTAAGGTTAACTTATATGATGCTCAATATGATGGATTTAATAAGCTTTTAAGGGATCAAAGAAGATTTTTAGATGAGTTTTGGAATGATGCAGATATTAAAATTAATGGAGACGATGTAATACAGCAGGGAATAAGGTTTAATTTATTTCATTTACTACAATCAGTTGGTAGAGATGGGAAAACAAATATTGCAGCTAAAGGATTAACAGGTGAAGGGTATGAAGGTCATTACTTTTGGGATACTGAAACATATATACTACCCTTTTTTTTATTTACAGAACCAGAAATAAGTAAAAAACTATTAAAGTATAGATATAATATCCTAGATAGAGCTAAACAAAGGGCAAAGGATGTAGCACATAATAAAGGAGCATTATATCCATGGAGGACTATAGATGGAAGGGAATGTTCAGCATTTTTTCCAGCAGGGACAGCTCAATATCATATAAACGCTGATATTATATATGCTCTTAAGCAGTATGTTGAAGTAACAGAAGATAAGGAATTTTTATTAGATTATGGTGCAGAAATGTTATTTGAGACAGCAAGATTATGGGAAGATTTAGGAGGATATGTACAGAAAAAGGATAATAAATTTTGTATAAACTCTGTTACAGGACCTGATGAATATACTGCAATAGTTAATAATAACTTTTATACTAATTCTATGGCTAAAATGCATTTAGATTTTGCCTATAAAACTGCTATGGAAATAAAGAATGAATACAGTAATATATATCAAAGATTAGTAGAAAAAATAGGACTAAATGAAAAGGAAATTAAATCTTGGAAAAAAGCTGCTGATAATATGTATCTTCCATACGATGAAGAATTAGGTATCCATCCTCAGGATGATAACTTTTTAGAAAAGGAAGTTTGGGATTTTGAAAATGTATCTAAAGATAAATATCCACTACTTCTTAATTATCATCCACTAATTATTTATAGATATCAAGTATGTAAGCAAGCGGATGTGGTTTTAGCTTTATTTTTACTTGGAAATAAATTTGATAAACAAGTTAAAAAAAGGGATTTTGATTATTATGAAAAGATAACATCCCATGATTCTTCTCTTTCAAATAGTATCCATAGTGTTATTGCTTCTGAGATTGGTTATTATAAAAAAGCATATGACTATTTTTTACAGACTGCAAGAACTGATTTAGATAATTATCATAAAAATTCAGAGCATGGAGTTCATACAGCATGTATGGCAGGAACGTGGATGTGTGTTGTTAATGGATTTGGAGGAATGAGGGTTTATAATGGTGAATTAATATTTAATCCTCACTTACCAGATAAATGGGATAGCTATAAGTTTAAAATAAGATTTAAGATGAAAAAAATAGAGATAAAAGTTAAAAAAAATGAAGTAAAATATACCCTTTTAGAGGGTGATGAATTAACTTTTAAACATAAAGATGATAAAATCAACTTAAAACATGGAGAAAGTGTAAGGTTACCCTTAAAAGTATAATAGTACTCACTATTTTATGAAATGTTTTGAGGAGGAGAAAAATGAAAACTACTATAAAGGATATAGCTAAGTTAGCAGGGGTTTCTAAGGCTAGTGTATCTAGGGTATTAAATGGAAGCAAACCTGTTAGTGATGATATAAAACAAAGAGTATTAAAAGTTATTGAAGAGACTGGATATAAGCCAAGTTCTATTGCTAGAAGTTTAGTAAGTAAAAAGACAAATTTAATTGGACTTTTAATACCTGATATTTCAAACCCTTTTTATTCTGAATTAGTTAAGGGCATGGTGGAGGTTGCTAATAAGCATGACTATAATATATTACTTTTAAATTCTTTTCATGATCCTAATAAAGAAATAGAGTTTCTAGAAATACTTAAAGATAAGCAAGTGGATGGACTAATTTTTATGACTGATAATTTTACAAAGGAACATATAAACTTTTTTAAAGATTATGATAAACCAACAGTTACAGTAAATAGAAAACTTAAAGAATATGATTTTCCAAATGTTGATATTGATAACTTTAAAGCAGGATTTGATGCTACTAAATATTTGATAGAATTAGGACATAAAAGAATAGCAATTATAAGAGCTCCCCTTAGTGATGAAACAGCCGGGGTAAAAAGATTTGAAGGTTATAAAAAAGCTTTAGAAAAGTATAATATACCCTTTGATGAGAATTTAGTTAAAGAGGGTGATTTTAAAGCAAAATCAGGTTTTATATCCACAGAGGAATTTTTAAAGCTTGATAATCCACCTACGGCTATTTTTACAGTTAATGATGAAATGGCCTGTGGTGTTATAAAAAGGGTAATAAAAGGTAAACTTAAAGTGCCTGAAGATATCTCAGTAATAGGTTTTGATGATATTCCAATTGCTAATAACTTTATACCATCTATTACTACTATAAAACAACCAATAAGTGAAATGGGTAAAAAGGCTACGAAAATCCTCTATAATATGATTAAGGGAGAAAACATAGTAAATAAAGATTTTTTATTACCCCATAAACTTGTTATTAGAGAAAGTACATCAAAGAAAGATTAATATGTAGGGGGAGAAAAATGTTTAAGTTAACAAAGAGTATTGAAATTGAAAATGAAAATATAGATGTTATTACAATCGGTGAAGTTATTATAGATATGATTTCTAAAGGATACTCTACAGGATTTGAAAATAAAATGTTTTTTAAGTATTTTGGAGGATCCCCTGGAAATATAGCAATAAATTTAAGGCAATTAGGTTTAAAATCAGCAGTTATAACTAATCTAGGAAATGATGGTTTTGGGAAGTTTTTGATAGATTCTCTTATGGATTTTAATGTTAATGTAGAGGGTGTAACATTAGATAATAAATATAATACTTCTTTAGTAGTAGTATCTAAGAGTAAGAAAAATCCATCATTTATTGCATATAGACAGGCCGATAAAGAATTAAAATTAACTAACAACTTAACTGATTTAATAGACAATGCTAAAATAGTACATTTCACATCTTGGGCAATATCCCACGAACCAATTAGAACTACCACTATGGCCTTATTAGATAAAGCTAAGAGTAAGGGAAAGCTTATCGGTTTTGATCCAAATTATCGAGAGATTTTATGGCAAAAGGATCATAATGGTTTGAAATTTATTAAAGAGATAATAAAAAAAGTAGATATTATTAAACCATCATTGGATGATTCTAAAAATATTTTAGGAGAAGATTCTATAGATGGATATATAGATAAATATTTAAATTTAGGTGCTAAGTTAGTTATTTTAACTTTAGGAGAAGATGGAGCAATAATAGCAAATGAAAATAATAGAAAAAAAATTTCTGCTATAGAAACTTCAGTTAATGATACAACAGGAGCAGGAGATGCTTTATGGTCTGGGTTTTATGCTGGAGTATTAAAAGGGGAAACCATAGAAAAGTCAGTAGAAATAGGAAGTGCTGTGTCAGCGCTAAAACTAAAAGAAACAGGAGCAATAACAAAAATTCCTAGGCTAAGTAAAGTTAAAAAAATATTTTCTTTATAGGAGGTTACTAATGAGAATTTCTTTTTTAAATCCCCAAGGTAATTTTGATAATAATGACTTATATTGGACAGAACATCCTGATTTTGGAGGGCAATTAGTATATGTTAAAGAAGTTGCTATTGAAATGGCAAAAATGGGTATAGAAGTAGATATTATAACAAGACAAATTATAGATAAAAATTTTCCTGGATTTGAAAAAAAGTTAGATTATTATAAAGGAGTAGATAATTTAAGAATAATTAGAATTCCCTTTGGAGGGAAGAAATTTTTAAATAAGGAAAAACTTTGGAATTATATTGATGAATATGTAGATGGAATAATAAATTTTTATAAAAAAGAAGGAGAATATCCAGACTTTTTCACAGGCCATTACGGAGATGGTGGTTTAGCAGGAGCTTTACTATATAAAAAGTTAGATATCCCGTATACATTTACAGGACATTCTCTAGGTGCACAGAAGATGGATAAATTAAATGTAAATAGAGATAATATATCTAAGATGGATGAAAAATATAATTTTTCAAAAAGAATTATGGCTGAAAGGCTAAGTATAGCAAATTCAGCAGTTAATATAGTAAGTACTTCCCAGGAAAGATATGAACAATATAGTCATAATGCATATAATGGTGCTGTGGATGTAAATAATGATTTAAAATTTAAAATAATTCCCCCTGGAGTTAATATTGATATGTTTAATAAAGATGGAAAAAATGAAGAAGAAGACTTTATTAAAGATAAAATTAAGAATATGTTTAATAGGGATATTAATAAAAATAGACTTGATTTACCTGCAGTTATAGCAGCAAGTAGATTAGATCCTAAAAAGAATCATGTAGGTTTAGTTAAAGCTTATGCAGAAAATAAAGAGTTACAAGAGAAATGCAATTTAGTTATTACCTTAAGGGGAATAGATAATCCATTTAAGGACTATTCTAATGCTAGAGAAAAAGAAAAGAAAATATTAGATGAAATAATGGAAATAATAAATAAATATGATCTTAAGGGAAAGGTATGCATGTTTAGTCTTAACAGTCAAAAGCAACTTGCAGCAACATATAGAGAATTTGCAAGAAGGGATTCTATATTTACACTAACAGCTTTATATGAACCCTTTGGTTTAGCACCAATAGAAGCAATGGCTTGTGGATTACCGGCAGTTGTAACTAAAAATGGAGGGCCTTCTGAAGTTTTAAAAGAAGGTGATAAGGAATTTGGAGTATTAGTAGACCCTAATGATACATTAGATATTTCAAATGGGATATTAAAGATGTTTAAGTATAAAAATGAATATAAAAAGTTAGGTATAAAAAGAGTATATAATAAATTCACATGGGAAAATACTGCAAAGGGATATATTGATATTATAAAGAGAAAAAGAAAAGAAAAAATTAATGGAAAAGATTTTAATAAATTTTCAATACATCCATACTTTAAAAATCCAAAGAATAACGATAAAATAACACTAGATAAGCTAAAAAAAATATACTTTGAAGGTGGAGAGTAATGACAGAGATACGAAAGCATCCAGTAACAAAAAAAAGAGTGATTATAGCTGTAGAAAGAAATGGAAGACCTTCTGATTTAATAAAAAATGAATATAAAAGTGATAAAGAGGATTTTGTAGAAACTTGCCCATTTTGCCCGGGAAATGAAGATGAGACACCTAAAGAAATAATGAGATTTACAAAAAATAATGATTGGAAAGTAAGGGTTGTACCTAATAAATACTCAGCCCTTTCTATGAAAAGCAAATGTAAAGATGATAACTCAGAACTTTTCAATAAAAAAAATGGTTTAGGTTTTCATGAAGTAATAATAGAAGGAAGAAAACATAATAGTAATTATTTTAATATGAATAAAGAAGATTTTATTTATATACTACATATGCATAGGGAAAGATATAAGGATTTGATGATGAGAAAGGGTATTGAATATGTAAGTATATATAAAAACTATCAAAAAAAGGCTGGGGCATCTTTAGAGCATACCCATTCACAAATGATAGCTTCGCCTTTTATTCCATCTTTAATAGAAGAAGAACTTATTTCTAGTAAGGAATATTTTGATTCTAAGGGCAGTTGTATATATTGTGATATATTAAAAGAAGAGATAAATAAAAAAGAAAGAATAGTTATAGAAAGTGAAAATTTTATAGTGTTAACTCCCTTTGCCTCTATGTATAACTATGAAATATCAATCTTTCCTAAAAGCCATCAATCTTCATTTGTAGAAATGTCAATAAAAGAGGTTAGGGAATTAGCAGGACTATTAGAAAAGATATTTAAAAAAATGGGTAATTTGTTAGGTGAGTTTCCATTTAATATGTTTTTACATAATGCACCTTTATTAAAAAAAGAATATAATAATAGTTATCATTGGCATATAGGCATAACACCAAGATTTTCCACTCAAGCAGGATTTGAGTTAGGGTCTGGTATTTATATTAATACTGTAAGTCCAGAGGATGCAGCAAAAACTTTAAGAAATATTAAAGACGTCTAAGGCGTCTTTAATTTATGTAAATTTTTAAATAAATAAACTTAGGTATTATAACAATTTATACTTAAATGTAGATTATTTGCAATTTATTTACAAATATTGTGGACAAGCACATAGTATGATATCATAAAATAGACTACATATAAGGAGGAAATTATATGGGCAAATTATTTGGTACAGATGGAGTAAGAGGAATAGCAAATAAAGAACTTACTGTAGAGTTAGCATATAAATTAGGTAAAGCAGGAGCATATGTACTGACTAAAAATAAAAAAAATGCAAAAATAATAGTTGGTATGGATACAAGAATTTCAGGAGATATGTTAGAGGCAGCATTAATTTCTGGAATATGTTCTGTTGGTGTTGATGTATTGTCAGTAGGAGTGGTGCCTACACCTGCTGTTGCTTGTTTAACAAGGATTTATGAAGTTGATGCTGGAGTAGTAATTTCTGCATCCCATAATCCAGTTGAATATAATGGTATTAAGTTTTTTAATTCTAAAGGGTATAAGTTAAATGATGATATAGAAAATGAAATAGAAGATATAATACTTAATAATTTAGAATTAAAAGAAAACCCAGTAGGTAAAGATGTAGGACAGAAAATGACAGTGAAAAATGCCATAAAGGAATATATAGAGCATTTAGAAGAGACTATAGATGTTGATTTTAAGGGATTAAAGATTGCTATGGATTGTGGTAATGGAGCTTCATATCAAGCTGCACCTAAGCTTATAGAAAAACTAGGAGCAGATGTAGAGGTAATTCATGCTACACCAAATGGAGTAAATATAAATGTAGAATGTGGTTCTACTAATCCTGAAATGGTCCAACATTTAGTATTAGAAACAGGAGCAGATATAGGGATTTCCTTTGATGGAGATGCAGATAGATTAATTGCTGTAGATGAAATGGGTAATATAGTTGATGGAGACCATATTTTAGCCATATGTGGAAAGCATTTAAAGGAAAAGGGTAAGTTAAAAAATAACACAGTTGTTGCTACCGTTATGAGTAATATGGGTCTTGATATATGCTTTAAAGAAGAAAACATAGATATTGTAAAAACAAAAGTAGGGGATAGATATGTATTAGAGGAAATGAGTAAAAATGGTTACTCTCTAGGTGGAGAGCAATCAGGACATATTATATTTTTAGATCATAATACAACAGGAGATGGTTTATTAACAGCTTTAAAATTAATATCTGTTATTAAGGAAACTAATAAATCATTATCAGAACTGGCCCACGTTATGAAATCATTACCACAGGTATTAGTAAATGCTAAAGTTTCTAATGATAAAAAGAAAGAATACCTAAAGGATGATATAATAAAAGAAGAGATAACTAAATTAGAAAAAAGATTAGATGGAGAAGGTAGAGTGTTTATAAGGCCTTCAGGTACTGAACCCTTAGTTAGAGTAATGATAGAAGGAAAAGATGAAGAAGAAATAAATAAAATGGCTAAAGATTTAGCAGATTTAATAGAAGAAAGACTTAAATAGTTTAATAGATAATCTAAAGTTAAAATTGTGGACTTTAACTTTAGATTATCATATAATAAATATATAACATAAAAGGAGTGATGCCTATAAAAAAAAAAAAAAATAAATATCTAAAGCGCCTGGACATAAGTGTTATTAATAGGAGCGGTCTATTAATAATTATTTAATCACCTATGTTGACGAGGACAGGGTTTATCGAATAATCGGCGGATGCCCTGGGGTAAGCCACTACCCATAACAATTCTTACAAAACCTATAAGGAATTATAGGAACAAAAGGAATTAGGTGGATAAAACCCATTTTTGATGGGTGTATTTCTAATGCGTAAAAAACATAAGAAAAAGTAGATATATTATACTTAACTACTGGAAAATAAATATAAAAATGAAAAATAATAGAAATGATATTAATTGGAGGTATTTAAATAATGTGTGGAATAGTTGGATATATAGGAAATAAAGAAGCTAGTAAAATATTAATAGATGGACTTGCTAAACTTGAATATAGAGGTTATGATTCAGCTGGTATTGCAATATTACAAGATAATGAAATTAAAGTTAGAAAATATAAAGGTAGACTTTCAGTATTAGAAGAAAAGATTCTTAATGAAAAGTTTAAAGGAAAAACTGGGATAGGACATACAAGATGGGCAACCCATGGTGCACCATCTGATGTAAATTCTCATCCCCATGCTAATACTACAGGAAGTCTTACAATCGTTCATAATGGTATAATTGAAAATTATATAGAGATTAAAGAAGAGCTTATTAAAAAAGGATATGAATTTGTTTCAGAAACTGATACAGAGGTAATATCACATTTAATTGACTATTTTAATGAAGGAGATTTATTAGAGGCAGTAAAAAAGGCAGTTTCAAAATTAGAAGGAGCTTATGCTTTAGGAGTTATGGATAAAGCACATCCTGATAAATTAATAGCAGTAAGAAAGGATAGTCCATTAGTAATAGGTATAGGAGAAGATGAAAACTTTTTAGCATCTGATATACCAGCAATATTAAAGCATACAAGAAAGGTATATATATTAGATGATGGAGAAATGGCAGTTATAAAAAAGGATAGTATAAATCTTATGACATTAGATGGATCTCCTATAGATAAGGAAATATTAGAGGTTGATTGGGATGTTGAAGCGGCTGAAAAGGGTGGATATGACCACTTTATGATTAAAGAAATATATGAACAACCAAAGGCTATTAATGATACATTATCCCCAAGAATAACAAGTAATGGAATAAAATTAGATGATATTAAAATTACAAAAGAGGAATTAGAAAAGATAAATAAAGTTTATATTATAGCCTGTGGTACAGCTTATCATGCTGGTTTATTAGGAAAGACTTTAATAGAAAAGTATGTTAAAGCACCGGTTATTGTAGATGTTGCATCGGAATTTAGATATAGTAATCCTTTTATAGATGAAAACACATTAATGATAGTTGTAAGTCAATCAGGAGAAACTGCAGATACTTTAGCAGCTCTAAGACTTGCTAAAGAAAATAAAGCTAGAGTTATGGCTGTTACAAATGTTGTTGGTAGTTCAATTTCTAGAGAAGCTCACGATGTATTATATACATGGGCTGGACCTGAAATTGCAGTTGCATCAACAAAGGCATATACAACACAACTAGTTTCATTAGCATTAATAGCACTGGATATGGCTAGTAAAAAAGGTACAATTACTAAAAAAGAATATGAAGCTATTATAGCTGAAATAAATACATTACCTAAAAAGGTTGAAAGTTTATTAAAAGAAGAAGAAAAAATTAAAGAGATTGCTAAAGATATATATATAGCGGAGCATGTATTCTATATAGGTAGAGGAGCAGATTATGATGTGGCTAGGGAAGGATCATTAAAATTAAAAGAGATTTCATATATACACTCAGAAGTTATAGCAGCAGGAGAATTAAAGCATGGTACCCTTGCATTAATAGAAGATGGTACTCCAGTTATAGCTGTAGCTACCCAGGATAAAGTATATGATAAAATGTTAAGTAATATAAAAGAAGTTAAAGCAAGGGGAGCAAATGTTATAGCAATTGCTAAGAAGAGGAATAAGGAAATAGAGAAGTCTGCAGACTCTGTTATTTATATTCCAGATGTTATAGATGAAATCACATCAGTATTAAATGTTATACCGCTACAATTGTTATCTTACCATGTAGCAGTAATGAGGGACTGTGATGTTGATAAGCCTAGAAATTTAGCTAAATCAGTTACAGTAGAATAAATTATTAGTTAAAAAGATACACTTAGTGTATACGATAAAAAAAGTCTTAAACTGTTTAAAAAACTCTTAAACCGTTTAAAAATGTCTTAAACTAATGTTAAATATATATTGACTTTTTTATCCTAACTGCAAATCTTTTATGTAAGCTATAAAAACTAAAATACTAAAACTCTCTGACTTGATTTATGTTTGTCAGAGAGTTTTTTGTTAGACTGTTAAAAAAATATAGAAATATGTAAGCCTATTAAAAAAAGATAGCATAAAATTAATATAAGTTATACTAAGTATAGTTAAAATTAAAGCATACTGATTTGACATACTTAATCTAGTTAACTATTATTATGGTATTTAGTGGTTCTCTTATCATACTCTATGCCATATAATACTCCAGAAAGGAATATATTCCCAAAAAATGATTTAGCTCGACCTCTTTTGAAAAATCCTAGTTCAACTTTTCTTTTAAGATTATATCAAACTTCTTTATTTCAGAGTAGTATGCATTAAAAAATTTTTTGTAAAAACCCTCTGCTTCTTGATGATAATTTCTAAGTAAAATATCTGCACCAATTGTATTAGGTAGCCATTCATACAACAACTCTTCAAAATTTACTTCATCAATAACTATGGAAGTTTATTATTAACTAATTTAGTATTTTGATATGCTTTATGGGGATAACAAAACTTCCAAAAAACAAAAAAATGCTCCTAAATCATTTAATTGTACACCTTCAGTATACATATAGCCATTAGTCATAATCTCACCTAATTATAAGATTATTTATTTTTTGATTTTAATAGTATATAGAGGATTATTCAATATAATATAGAAATAATACTATTATATGGATATTGTTAGACTGAAATTTTAAAAATAAGTATTTAATATATTAATTCTATCAAAATCTATCCTTAAACTATAAGCACTATAAACAACTTATGTAATAAATAATATTGGATAAATAAGATTAATGGGGGGATTGCTTTGAATATTAATAAGATTAGACTAAAGGTATTATTTTTCATGTTAATAATAATTATAAGTAGTGGATGCCAGCAACAAAACAAAGATATTAAAGAAGTCAGTGAAATAGATAATAATGAAATAGATAATGAAGATGAGTATTTTAAAAATAGAGAGAAACAGATAAATAAATTTGCAATTAAAAATGATGCTGTAGTATTAGAAAAATTTAAAAACATTAATTTTTCAATCGAAGCTAAAGAAATTCTTAGGGTTGATAAAGGTGAAAAAATAACTTTTATAGGACAATTAGTAGATATAAACAAGTTAAATGAAAAATATTATTTATACATAATTCCATCATATGATTACTACTACAATATACTTTTTATTTTAGAATGTGAACAAAAAATGGCTGAAAGACTAGTTGAGAAGTATAGAGATGAAGATATATATTTATCCGTAGATGAATTTTTATTATGTGCCAAAATTGATAATGTAAGTATGACGTACTTTAATATAAACACATACGATGATGAAGAAACAGATGAAAATGATTCGGATAATTACTACTTTAACTTTAGAGGAGATAGTTTTATTGCAAAAGGAAAATGCATAGAAATTAAAGAGCTTATAGAAATTGAAGATGAAACTAATTAGACATTTGGATAAACAAAAATTCAAAAGAAATATATTAGTTAAAAAATACTTATTAATAGATAGTAATTTTCTATTCTAAAAGATTGGTAGGTAAATAAATATGTTAGATTTATATAAAAATAATGCATTTAGAATATTAGGCATTCCTATGGATGCTACATACAAAGTAACTGAAAGGGCAAATAGAAAGTTACATAGCAGAGCTAAGGCAAATAAATTAGACCAGGATAAGGATAAGCTAGGAGATCCTTTTGAAGAAATTGCAGAAATGGAGAGAGATGAATACACAATTCAGGAGGCGTATGTTAAATTAAAGGAGCCTAAAGAAAGATTTAAGCAACGGATTTTTTGGATAAAAGAAGAGTTTGTTTATCAACCAATTAATGATTTAATTGAAGAATATTATGATTGTTTATATGAAGATACAGAAGTTGATATAGAAATTAAACATTTGACAACTGTAGCATTTCATTCTACTTTAGTGTTTGAATTAGAAAAAGAAGTTGAAAAAATAGAAAGAACACAAGACAGTAATGAAAATTATTTGGATTTAGATAAATTATTAGAATGGGAAGAGATGCTAAAGGTATGGAAAGAGCTAATAAAAGAAGATGAATTTTGGAATTATCTGATTGATATTGAAATGAACTCATCTTTCCAACCAAGAGTTAACAAAGAAGAAATAAACGAATTAAGAAAAAATGCATTGAACTATGTTTTGAATCCTATAATAGATTTAGTTATTAAGTTATTATCTTTACAAAGGTTTGAAATAGCAGAATCTATTCTTAATGAAATATATGGGGTTGATTTTCCTAATTCAATTATCGATAGGTTAGAAGAGAAGGTTTTTGGAACTATTGAAGATAATTTAGAAGATAAAGCAAATGAAATCATGAATGAGTTAAAAACTTTATTAAGTGAAGATAGTATTAAAAAAATTGACAAAAAAGAATATTGTGGTAAAGCTTATAAAACCTATGAAAGTGAAGTATTGCCTATTTATAACAGTATAGAATCTATGGAATCCTTAAAAAAACATATTAGGTTAAGAATTATAAACATGAATGATATTATTGTGGACTTATTAAAAAGAATATCTATAAGTTACCATAATGATGCTCTTGATTATGAAAAAGTCTATGAAATATTATTATCTGCAAGTGAATTAGCAAAAGATACTATTACAAAAAAAGAAATTCAAAAAGACATACAGACTATTGTGATTAATTATGGAGAAAATATACTAGAAAAATTTGCAATAGAGTTAAAAAAAATATTAGATTGGTTGGAAGAAGAAATAGAGAACAATGATAGTAATAAAGAAGAAAAAATTAAAATATGTGATGAAGCCTACAAACTATATGAAGAAAATGTTGTTTCAATGTATGAGCAAATCTGTACTAAAGACATTATTAGTAAAGAAGTAGAAAAGATAGCGGAAAATCTGGTAGTAAAGTTCATTAGACAATTAGCTGTATATTATCATAATGAATGTGAGTATTATGAAGCATCAATTCATTTATTGCAGCAGTTAATATATAGTTCTAAAAATAAGGGTCTGTTAGAAGAACTAAATAAAGATTTAGAGATAGTAAATGAACATTTCGAGCAATACAAAGAGCAAAAACTATTTTATGAAATAAGTGATAAGTGTAAAAATATTCAAAAAATAATTAATGATATAACTAAGAATAAATATAAAGAAGAAAAGATTATAAAAACTTTAAATAATTTAATCAATGAAGTACATAATGATATAATTCCGATACTCGACCAGTTTAGAGAGAAAGATTCAAATATTTGTTGTATAGCATCTGATAGTATAGCTGCTATTTTAAGAAATATTTCTATAGCATTTTATAATAAAGTAGGAGACTTGAGTAAGTCATTAGTTACTTTAGATTTAGCATTTATGTTTTGTAAAAACAAAGAATTAGCTGAGAAAATTATTATGGAGACTAACAGTATAACAATAGAAAGTAAAAACCAAACAAACAAGAATAAAAGCAATAAGTATTTCAAAAGATTTTTTATAGCAGCATTTATAATTTTTGGATTATTCTTATTGATAAATATAAATGATACTCCAAACAATAAAAAATTACAAAATGATAATGAAGTTACTTCATCTAGTGAAAATGAATATATCAGCAACAATCAATTATTGCAGGACATTAAAAAAGGAGAAGAAAAACTAAAGTTAATGGAAAAGGACTTACAAGAACTAAATGATACTTTGGATTCTTACATGGAAAAAATAGAAAAGTATGAAGAAGAAATAGAAAGCAATAAATCACTTAATATTTCAAGCAACTATGAAACAGAACAATATAATAAATATATTGAAAAATATAATAAAGCATTATCTCAATATAAAAGCAAATATAGTGAATATGAGCAATTATTAAACGAAACTAATAATAAAATAAAGAAATACAATAGTCAAAGATGAGGTGAGCAAAAGTGGAATGTAATGGGGAGAGTGTTATTTTAAATAAAAAGTCAGTTATTACCTTTGCTTTAGAAATATGGAGAATCTCTAACTCATCAAGTAAAATTAAAAATATGGATGAATTTATAAGTGCAAGATACTCATTAAGAAAATTAAATCAAATTTTAGAGGAAGAAAAAATTGAGTTTATTGATTTGAGTGGAGAAAAGTATGATGCAGGAATGGCAGTTGATGTAGTCTATACTGAAGGTGTTGAAGGTGAGAATAGTAATTTCGTCATAGAAGAAATGATGGAACCTATAATTCTATTAAAAGAAAAAGTTATTCATAGAGGGAAGGTAGTAATTGCTGCTAAACAATAACTAAGATGGGGGGATAAAAATGGGAGAGAAGATACGCTATGGTATTGATTTAGGAACTACAAATTCTGCAATTGCATATTTTGACGGAAAAGAAACACATATACTTAAGAATCGGCATCAAATGGATGTTACTCCTTCAGTAGTTCGTATTAGCAAGGGTGGTGAGATTAAAGTTGGACTTGATGCATATCAAAGACTACATGATGACCCACATAATACAGTTTCTGAATTTAAAAGATGGATTGGACAAAAAAGTAATAAAATGTTCAAATCATCTAAGTTAACTATGAATGCAGAAGAATTATCATCTGAGATATTAAAATCATTATTCTCAGATGTAAAGATAAATACTGGACAGGATGTTAGTACAGCTGTAATTACTGTGCCTGCTGCTTTTGGTCATTTGCAATGTGAAGCTACTGCAAGGGCATCAAGCATGGCAGGATTAGACGATGCACACCTCCTCCAAGAACCTATAGCAGCAGGAATAGCATATGGGGTTAAACCAGACTCAAAAGATAAAAACTGGCTCGTATATGATTTGGGTGGAGGTACGTTTGATATTGCAGTAATTTCTACCAGAGAGGGTAAATTAAAAGTACTAGAACATAAGGGAAATAATATGTTAGGAGGAAAAGACTTTGATAGATTAATCGTAGAAAAGATTATACTACCAAAATTGAAAGAAATTTATGAAATAACAGGCCCTAGTTCTAATAAGTACAGTAGACTTGTACAAAGGCTTAAAAAGACAGCAGAAGAGGTTAAAAAAGACCTCAGTTATAATGAAAAGACGGTTGCTAGTATATTTAATGTAGGAGAAGATGAAGTTGGTGAGTTAATAAATGAGGAAATATATGTTGAGCGTGAAAATTTTGAAGAACTTATTAAACCATACATACTAAAAACTGTAGAGCTTTGTAAAGAAGCAGTCAAAGATTCTAGATTATCAAAAGATGATTTTGAATCTATAATTTTAGTTGGAGGGTCTACATATATACCTTTAGTAAGGGAGTTATTAAAAAAAGAGTTCAATATTCCTCTAAACTTTTCACTTGACCCAATAACAGTAGTAGCAAGAGGTGCATCCGTATATGCTGCTACATTACCTATAATAGAAAATGAATCCAGAGAAGAAGTTTTTAATGGATTAAATATTGACCTTGATTATCCGAATATTGAATCAGGAGTTGAGTGCTTTATATCTGGATATATTGATGAGCTAAAGAATAATCAAAATCAATATGAAGTTTCTATAAGTGATAAAACAGGGTATTGGAGTAGTGGATGGATACCTTTAAAAGGAGGATATTTTGAAGCAGATATCAAATTACTTGAAAATAAAATAAATAATTTTAATATCTACATGAGAGATGAAGTAGGCAAGCAAATATTAATTACTCCAAAACAATTTAGTATTTCAACAATAGGGTGTTCAGTTGGTGAAGTTCCTATTCCATATTCTATAGGGGTAGAATGTGTAAAAAATGACGGAACTTCAGAAGTAGATATAATTTTTAAAAGGTCAACACCACTACCAGCTAAGAAAATAGTAACATATAGAACTGCTAAGAAACTTAGCCGCAATACATTAGGAGTTAATGAAGATAATTATATAGGAATAAAAATATTAGAAGGGGATTATCCATATCCTGAGGATAATACTGTAATTGCAGCTCTTAAGATACCTTCAGAAGAAATAAAACGACCTATTCCTAAAGGAGCTGATATTGAGTTAAGTATAGAAATTAACACTTCAAGGAAGATGAGTGTTGAAGCTTTTATACCAGTTATAAATCAACATTTTAGAGGCAGTGTATATGTACCTGAACCAGAACAACCACCAAAACTTAAAGATATAAGAGATGGATTGGATGAAATATATGAAATTATTGATGATTTAGAATTATTACTTGAAAATATAGAAGACATTGTAGATGATATAGAAAACTATTATAAAATATTTAAGGAACTAATGCATTCAACAGAAGAGATATATTTAGAAATATATGAAATCGAAAAACAAAATAAAGTAATAGATATAGATGACTTAAAAAGAATTAATCAGGAAATAAAAAGAATAAGAGGGGAATTAAGAGTATTTAAGCAAGAAGTAGAAAAATATAGACCTTTAGATATGTCTTCTGGTATATATCAAGAACTAGATAATACAAAAGAATTAGTTGAAGCATATGGTGATAACCTTCAAAAAGAGCAGTTATACCTAGTAGAAGATAGAATAGAACAGCAAATTGAAAGGCATGATGATAGAGGAAGAAAGAAATCAGAAGAAAAATTGGAAAGATTAAAGTGGGAAATACTTAATGAACAAGAGTGGTTTTGGGAAACACAATTTAATCTATTAAAAGAAGAAAGTGCTTATGTAAATAAAGATGAAGCGAGAAGGTTAATTGAAGAGGGAGAATGTGCTATTAAAGTTGAGGATTATGGTTTGCTCAAGGGAATAATTTTAGACCTAATAAAACTATTACCAGAGTCAGAAGTTGAGATACAGAGTAAAAAAGCTATTAAAGCAGGAATTAAAAAGAGTAAATTAGAATCTATGTAATTAATAAATGCATATCAAATTAAAGGGGAATGATATTAGGTTTATAGTAAGAGAGTTGAGTAGTAAGACTTAAATTTTAATAAGGTCAATATTAAAATGGAAGGTCATTTAGTAGATGTAATAAAGAATAAAGAACTTTACAAGAAATTAGTGGCTACACATTTTGTGTAGCCACTAATTTTATTTTAATATTATTATTTTCATGTATTAAATTAGCAAGTTTTGGCAATATATGTGATATAAAGATTATGTTAAAGAACTATATAAAAATATACTTTTAATCTCAGCGGTTTATTAATAATAAAATCTTATTATTAGATTTCATGTCTGTTAATAGTTACTAAAAAAGAATATTAATAAAGAAATACTAGAGTAGTAAAAAAAAAATCTCACGTGGGTGAAATACAACCTATTAAATTGACTGGGGGAAAAGAGATGATTTTTTTACTACTTTTTTATTTGATTAGAGACTAGTAGATAGGTCAATTGTAAATTTAATTAATACCGATAAAAATATAAGGAGGTGAAGTAGAATAAGAAATAAAAAATTTAATAAAAAAATATTGAAAGAGGGTGATAATCTATATTAAAAGCTAAGTCTAGATTTGTGTTGGTTAGAAATGAAATAGTACTTACAAAGGAGAGAAAATTAATATGAAAAATAATGCTAAAAAATGTTAAAAGAGATGAAAGAATTTTATGAGAAGTCTCAACATACTTCTGAGTCACATGGTATGCTAATTAGTGGAAAAACAGGGGTAGGAAAAACGACACTAGTTTATGAGTTCTTAGGGAATCTCTCAAGTGCTAGAAGTGAAACAAATACAGAGGAATCTATTTAGATGGTAGAGGTCCCATTTAAGGTGACTGTAAGAACATTAATTGAAGGTATGTTACATCAATTAGGTGACCAGTTTGCTCATTCTATGAACTCACCAACCGATGTTAAAAAGCAAAGGTTAATAAAGTTAATAAAAGATAAGGGTATTAAATTAATTATATTTGATGAATCACAACATTTTATAGCATCAAACTCAAAAGGAGTATTAGATTCACTAATTTACAGTTTATGAGTACTATTATTACTACAGTAAAAGTATCTATAATTGTTGTTGGATTACCTGAGTGCAAATACTTCATTCAATTGAATCCTCAGCTTAGCAGAAGATTTTCGCAAATAAGAAAAATAGGGGAGGATATTATTTAATGGACCAAGAGTCTTTTTAAAGGATTTTAGGGTATCTCGATAAATACAACAAATTAATATGAATAAATACAAGGGGGTACAAGATGAATACACAAACAGCTAAAAAAGATAATAGCAACTCTGAAATGCTTAACTTTTATTCCAGATATGTTAATAAAGAAACTCAGAGGTTACAAAGGTATAAAATATGGATAACATATCTAATGCTAGGTTCATGTAGATACAACATATCGGAAATAGCATCTTGTGTAGAGTTAACACTCAAGAAGATTTACAAAATTAAACTACTCATATCTAACCTAAAAGCAATAGATAGATTGTTATTACAACGATATGGTAAGTATGCAAAAGATGTTTTAGATAACTTAAGGAGTGAGGTCTTTTAAGTAGGGTAAAAAGAACATGCAGCAAGTATAGCTGCATATTCTTTGAAAATAATATTGACTGTAGGCAAAGACTTTAATTTAAAAAAGTCTTTTTATTATTTTTTGTAGTGATATTTCACCTAAAGCATAAAATATGATTTAAATTTGTATTATATACATATTTTTTATTTTAATATTAATGCTAACTCTTAGAAATAAAAAAATGATAATTATAGGAGTTGGTAATTTGATAAATATTTTACCACCAATATATAAGAATGAAATATTGTATAGTTGGTTTATAAGATATCATACATTGAGTGGTAATACAGCTCATATGGATTCATCTAGGTACCTTTTTGGACATATAAATGTAAGAACAAATGTTTACTACCCTACACATTTGAATTATTTTTGTACTCAACTACCTCAAAACCGGGGATACAACATTAATTTTTTAATTGATAACCATACAATACTTCCACTCTATTTACCTTTTATGAGTGATGAAAGAATAGATAAAGTTATTCAGGATATTAGTGAGGGGTGCGCTGTTGGTTTAAAGGATTGAAGTTAACTCTGGCTTTATTTTAAATGAAACAGTAGTACGAGTATGCCCAGAGTGTGAAAAAGAGGACAATAAAAAATACGGAGAAATTTTCTTGCATAGGGAGCATCAAGTTCCATTTAACAAAGTGTGTGCACATCATAAATGTTATATGAAAGAATATATAGTAAATAAAACAAATTCTCCATTCACTCAATTTGAGTCTCCTATACTTGAAGACAGGAATATAATATCAAGTGACTTTGATGAAGAACCAGTATTTAATGATTTTATAAATTTTGCAAATGATATTCAAGCTATATTTAATGGGTATCTTAAAAATTATAATATGCAAGATATTAAGAATAAATATTCTAGTATAATGATAAAAAAAGGATACAAGAAGCACTATGGTAATGTTAGAAGAAAGAAACTGAAGGAGGATTTCTTAAAATTCTATAGTAAAGAATTTCTTAAAATTTTTAATTCTAATAGCTTATATAGTAGTCATGAGTGGATTGAAATGTTATATAGGAATGGTGATATCATTGTAAATCCAGTAAGACACTTTTTGTTTATAAGATTTCTTTTTGGAAGTATTAAAGAGTTTCATGATTATAGTTGTCAGGATTTAAAGCCTTTTGGAGACCCTAAATGGCCTTGTCTAAATAAAAATGCTAGTCATTATCTAGAAAACATAATTGATAAATATCGTATAAAAAAAGTCAATTCAAGTAGTAGATATATAGGAATTTTTGAATGTGATTGTGGATTTACATATACACGAAAATTACCAGATGAAAATAAAAATGATAGATATAGAATAGGCAGAGTAATTAAATATGGTCATGTTTTTGATAACAAGTTAACAAATCTTATTATGTCGGGAAAGTACTCGGCTAGTAAAATTGCCACAATGATGAAAATAACTAGGAAATCTCTTAAAAGTCATATTCAAAGATTAAATTTGACAGAGTATACCAACCTAGAATATAAAAGAAAAAAAGATAAAGACAAAACAAATAATGATAAGTTAAGCAAATATAAAAAAATATTAGAGGATTATATGTCTAATAATCCTAATGATTTAAGAAATCGAATAAGAACAGCTTGTCAGACGCAATATCAATATGTTTTTAAGAATGATAGGGAATGGTGTGAAGAGAATTTACCAAAGACTTGCGATAACAAGAAGCTTCTAATAGAAAATATGAGAAGTGTTGATTGGAATGAAAGAGATAGTAAAGTAAGTAATGAAATTAAAAAAGCTGCAAAAGAAGTAATTGATAACAAATTATTTGTTCGCATAACAAAGACCTATTTATCCAGAGTGATTGACTATGATGGAATAAATAAGTCTAAATATTTAAACAGAATGCCTAAGACAAAGGAGGTTTTAAGTAAATATTGCGAGGAAGTTTGGATCGTCAACCCTTTTTAGGACACTTTTTTCTCGGACATTAATATTCTGTATTCCACAGGTGTAAGATAATTTAATAATCCATGTATTCTATGATTATTGTACCAATTTACGTAATCAAATAATAAATATTCTAGATCCTCAAAACTTTCAAATATCTTATTAAATGCAAATTCTGTTTTGACAACTTTAAAAGTAGCTTCTGCCACAGCATTATCATAGGGGCATCCTTTTTTACTTAAGGAACGTTCAATATTAAAGGCTGCTAATAATCCATCTTTAGCTTTGTTTTTAAATTCATTTCCTCGGTCAGTATGCAGTATTTTTATGCTTCCAAGAGGTTTCTGGACCTTCGAAAATGCTTTACAAACAAGATCAGAATCCTTTTTCTTTCCAGCTGCATAACCAATAATCTCACGATTATATAAATCAAGTAATATACATATATAATTCCATTTTCCTTTAACATTTACATAGGTTAAATCACTTACTACAACCTCTAAGTTTTCTTTTTCATCAAACTCTCTATTAACAATATTCTCTGTTTTTTCTTCATTGCACTTAGCTCTATGTACCTTATATTGTTTAACTGTATAATTAGATACTAATCCATATTTTTTCATGATACGACCAATTCTTCTTCTAGATACCTGAAGTCCCTTTTTATTTAATTCTTTTTTTATTTTCCTTGTTCCATAATTATTTCTACTATTCTTGAATATAGTTATAATGTCATTTTCTAGGTCACTATCACATTTTTCATCTTTATACTTGTAATAAACAAGGCTCCTAGATATATCTAATAATTTACACATGGCGCTGATACTGAACTTATCTTTATCTGCCTTAATAATAGCTATTTTCGTCCCATTATCAGCGCCGCTTGCTTTAAAATATCATTTTCCATTTCTAATTTTTCATTTTCTTTCCTTAACTTTATTAACTCATTTTCCTTATCTGTTCTATTATCTTTTGCTTTAAATGAGCCCGAGTTGTTATAATCCTTTACCCATTTGTTTACTGTAGACCTAGCAATACCATATTCATTTACTATATTTATTATTCTTTACCATTATCAATCAATTCAACAATTTGCTTTTTAAATTCTTTAGTATACCTTTTATCTTTATTAGACATGATAATCCTCCAATTCAATTTTATTTATTATATCATGTCCGAGTTTTTACTGTCTAATTAAGTATAACCTATCCAAGTTTGATAAAAACGGAGATTTTATCAGAAAATGGGGATCTAATAATGGTGTGCCCCATGAAGATCCTTTAGAAAATTGGGGAACTGAAGACGGAGATTTATTCTTGCCTGTAGGAATAGCAATTGATAAGGAAGATAATGTTTATATCTCAGACAATTCAAATAATAGAATGCAAAAATTCGATAGTAATGGAATTTTCTTAGAAAAATGGGGAAGTTTTAGTGGTAATGAAGGTGATTTTTTCTCACCTCAAGGTATTGCATGTGGTTCTAATGGTGAAGTTTATACTGTAGATGCTTTACTCAATAGGGTTATCAAATTTGTTGATTAAAGATTGTTTTTTAAAACTTCTATATTTTGTTTTTAGATTAGTCAAATATTTTATAGAAGTATAAGGCTTTTTATAAATTATTATTGAATATGTAACAAAACTAGAAATTGTATCAATCCTGTTACATTATCGATATATGAAAGTTATAAATTAAAGACAATATCACTTAGATACAGCAGAAATTATGTTGGCATAAAAATTGCTAATATATACTTTATAGTCCAATATATAGAAGGGAGGGTAGATTTAGATATATTAATATTTAAAGGAGGGGTATCATGGATATAGGTAAAAAGAGTACTGGTATTATTTTGATTATTACATCTCTTTGGGTTTTCATTACAATTTGTGGATGGAATGGTAATTGGTTTGTTGGTTTAATTTCTAGTGTAGTTTTAATGTTACTCTATATGATGCTTGGAGCTTCAAAAAATGGTAAGTTGAGTAAAAAACTATTTATGTATCCGTTATTATCATGGGGGGTTTTATGGATTGTAGGCTTTTATTTTTCTAAATATTATGCAGATGTTTTTGCTGGAAAAATGCCTAATTTTTCTATTTTAGGTTTTCATCCATCATTTGCTTTTACAATTTTAACGTATTGGATTGGCGGAGTACTTACATTAACAGTTGGACTTAATATCTTTACTGATCATTGGTTATCCGATGAAGATTGGGATAATTTTAAAGAAAAGATTAAAGCAATAAATAGTGCAAAGGAGGAGTGCTAGATGGAAGGTGGAATTAAATTTTTAATATTATCATTCTCTTTTGCAGTTATAATAATATCATTCTTAATTGGATGGGCTGCAAAGAAAAAAGCTTCTGATGCTCAATCGTTTTTTGGTGGTACAGCACTCTTTGGACCTATAACTGTTAGTTTATCAACCATAGCAGCAGTAGCAAGTGCATTTGCTATAGTTGGTGTTCCAGGGATTATTTACTCTTTTGGTAATACAATGACATTATGGATGTTATCATCAGGAGCATTTGCAATGGCTTATTTAGCAATCGGTAAAAAAGTAAGAGCAATGGCAGAAGTTGGTCCTATAGCAAGCTTAGGGGATATTTCTGACCTTAGATATAACGGACATAGGGGAATTAAAGCTCTATTATCTATTGTACTTTTCTTGGGAGCCATAGCATATTTAGCATCCCAAATTAGTGCTACTTCAACACTGTTTGCTCATTTATTAGGATGGGATCCAATAATGGCAGGTTTCTTCATATTCGGTATCCTTACTATATATACTTCTTTAAGTGGAGAAGTTGGTGGAGTACTTACACAAGCTTTCCAAGGTCTAATAATGGTAGTAGCAGGAATAATTATGATCTTTTCTTTCTTCTCTATTACTGGTGGCTTCGAGAATGTTGTAGAAGTTGTTTCTACTGCAGGTAAGGTTACAGCAGACTCCGCTGGAAAAGAAATTACAAAGACATTTAGTCCAGGTATGATGAATGCTTGGGGAGTACTTCCAGGGTCCATTGCAATGGCATGGATGTTTATTCCTATCCTTGGTACAATGGGTCAACCACAAGTGTTAACAAGAATGTATGCTTTGAAAAATCCAAAGGATATGCCTAAACTAGGGTTGTATGCAGCTTTAGGTCATATGATAGTTGGTTTGTTTGCAATAGCGATGGGGTATGCAGCACTTTATCTTGTTGGTAAAGGAACTATACCACCATTACTTAAGGGGGATAACGCTATATTTGCAGTTGCAGATCATGTTGGAGTATATGCTCAATTATTTGTATATGCAGCAATACTAGCAGCCTCTATGTCAACAGCAAGTATGTTTTTAACGCTGTCATCTAATATTATTTCAAGAGATTTACCAAGCGCTTTGGGTAAAAAATTGGACTCCAAAAAGCAAATTCAAGTTTCTAGGATTACTACATTTGTAATAGGTATTTTCGCAATATTGTTTGCCTTAACTAGTGGAGAAGCTGTTGCAATATTAGGTACATTTGGATGGGGTACATTAATGTCAGCGACTTTCCCAGTTTTTATAACAGGTTTATTGTGGAAAAGGGCGAGCAGTCAAGGTGTTTTTTATGGTTTAATAACTGCTTTAACACTTAATGTTACTGCTTTAATTTTGAATAGAACTGGGTTTAAATGGCCTGGAGGTTTACCTTGGTATGTAAATGTAATTACAGCCGCATTAGTGGTAACAGTTGCAGTTTCATTATTTACAAAAGGAGCTACAGGAAATGAACTTGATGAGAGAATTGAGACAGTAATAGACCTATAAAATTGAGTAAAGCCCCATTAATGGGGGCTTTTTCTCCAAAAAATAAAGTGAAACATTTTTTGGAATTTATACTGAGGAGGGCGCTTATGAAAGTTATAGGAATATGTGGAAGTCCAAGAGTAGGTAATACTGAATATTATATTAATATAGTTCTAGGTGAATTAAAGAAAAAAGGATTTGAAGTAGAATTAATAAATTTACGCGATAAAAATATTGCTCAATGTGAAGGATGCTATAAATGTATTGAAAATAAGAAATGTGTAGTTGCAGATGATTTTCAGGTTGTATTTAAGAAGATGTTAAAAACCGATGGTTTAATTGTTGGTTCACCAGTCTACAATGGTTCTATTACTCCAAGATTAAAAGCATTACTAGATAGATCTGGTTTTTCTTCCCGTTGGATGAAAAATGAATTAAAGACAAGTGAAGGTAAATATGACTGGGGACAAATGCCATTTTCTAGAAAAGTTTTTGCTCCTATAACAGTGGCTAGGAAAACAGGCCAGACATTTGCTTTTGCACAATTAGCCTTATGGGCAGCTGTTAATGATTTCATAATGACAGGTTCAAACTATTGGACTGTAGGAACAGCAGGAACCTCTGGTAGTGTTAACGCAAATGAAGATATAGAGGGAATAAGTATAATGAATCATTTGGCAGAAAATATAGATTTTATTGTTAATAAGTTGAAGGCATAAATAACTCATAAAAATAGCCCAATTTCTTACTTTACTAAGGAATTGGGCTTATGTAATATTTACTTTAAAAATCAACAGAGCCATGACTTTTAAGTTTTCTATAAAGTGTCATTCTTTTTATATCAAGCATTTCTGCTGCCTTTGATTTATTATTATCACATATTTTTAAAGTATCTTCAATTATTTTCCTTTCAATATCTTTTAAAATATTATTTAAAGAAATTTTTTTAGATAATAAATCCGTTGTATGATATGAGTTTGCAATGTTTTTAAAGTTGTTTTTTAATATGTCATCAGGTATCGATGATTTTGAAACTTCTTCACCGGAACTAATAACCATTAGGCGGGAGACAATGTTTTTTAATTCTCTAACATTTCCAGGCCAATCATAGTTAGATAATATAGATATAACTTCATTAGAGAAGTTTTTTTCAATTCCGTTTTTTTGATAGAAAGAAGTTCTAAAATGTTCTAATAATAGTGGAATGTCCTCTGGTCTTTCCCTTAATGATGGTATGTTTAGATTTAATACATTTAATCTATAGTATAAGTCAGCTCTAAATTTCTTTTCTTGTACTTTTTTTAATAAATCATGGTTTGTAGCTGCAATAACTCTTACGTCAATATTAATGATTTTATTACTACCTATTTTCTCAATTTGATTTTCTTGTAGAGCTCTTAAAAGCTTTGACTGCATATTGATAGGTAAGTCACCAATTTCATCTAAAAATATTGTTCCACCTTGAGCTAATTCAAATTTACCTATTTTCCCAGATTTATTAGCTCCTGTAAATGACCCACCTTCATAACCAAATAGTTCTGATTCTAGTAAAGTTTCTGGAATAGCAGCACAATTAATACTTACGAAGGGTTCAATCATTCTTTTGCTACTATTGTGGATAGCATGGGCAAATAACTCTTTACCTACACCACTTTCACCTGTTATTAAGACAGGTAAATCTGTCTGAGCAAAGGATTGTGCTCTGGTTTTAAAATGCTTAATTAATGAAGATTGTGTAATTATATCATCAAATGAATATTTGGATTTAAGGTTAGAATGTTTACTAAGTTTATTGTTTCGAGTTGGATTAATAGAATTGATTATAGAATTTCTAATATTATTGGCACTTGATATTGAAGCGATATCATCTAAAACTATTATTCCAGCAGCTCCAATAACTTTTTCACCATCAAAAATTGGAATTCTATCAACAATAGCTTCCTTTCCATTTGCAAATTTATGTTTATGTCCTATTTCTGGTATTCCTGTTTGTAGAACTATAGGTAGACGAGTTGTATGATCGATATCACAAAGAGGTTTGCCTACTACTTTTGATAAAGGGGTTTCTAGATAATTTAAAAAAGCTTGATTCATTACAATAACTCTACAATCAGTATCTACGAAATTGATTGGTAGAGGAAGTTTATTAAATAATGAAGAAGGTATCTGTTTAAAAAACATATCAACCTTATCTTGAGTATTAAATTTGTACATATGATCCCCCCTGATATTTTACTAATTATTAATATTATACCATTAAAGAGTTAGTAATTAAATGAAAAAATTACATAAGTGTAACAATTTTGAAAATAGTAACCATTTAAATATATTATCTAGCAAAATAAGTTCTATACTAATGTTTTAATTTTTTTACAAAAGTAACAAATTGTTACACTAAAAGCAAAAAAAATATAAGAATTGAACTTAAAATAAACTAAGATTGATTATAAAAAATATTTTATTTGAATAGTGAAATTACCTTAAAGACCATATTTGACATGGATTGAATGGTATTGTCTGCTTATATATTAATAAATTGGCAAGAATTTTGCTTATATTAAAAGGCAATAGAAGTTTAATAGATTTTTTATTACAATAACATTTTAAAATTAATAACATTAATAAAAGGAGGAGTTATTATGTATAAGGACTTTCATGTAGGTATCGTAGATTTTGAGACTTATTTACCAGAGGAAACAATAAGTGCTGAAGAATTATCAAAGAAAGTAAAAATTCCGCCAGAAATATTAAGAAAAAAAATGGGGATTAACAGAAAACATGTAGGTGGATCAGAGGATCATGCTGCTATGATGGCAACTAAAGCCTCAAAAGAGTTACTAAAGAGAAATAACATAAATCCAAATGATATTGATATGATACTTTTTGCAGGAGAAACTTATTGTGAATACGTATGCTGGACTGCTGCTATAAAGATACAAAATGAAATAGGGGCGGATAATGCTTTTGCATGGGATTTAGGTTTTAGATGTGCAGCAACACCATTAGCATTAAAGGTTGCTAAAGATATGATGAAGTCAGATGAAAGTTTAAAAACTGTACTTATTGCAGGTGGGAATACAAATGCATATTTAATTGACTATAAAGATAGAAATCAATCTTTTATGTTTGATATGTCACCAGCGGGATTTGCTGTATTACTTAAAAGTAATCATTTAGAAAATGAGATTTTAGAAACAGGAATTATTACTGACCATGTATTTTGTGATGATGTAATTGGTAAGTGGGGAGGAAGTCTTTATCCTATAACAGACGAAATTGCTAAAGATCCTGAGAAATTGAGAAAGGCTAGATTGATACATTTATCAGATCCAGAAGGAATGAAGAAAAGATTAGGGGAAAGATCTCTTCCTGATTTCGTAGGTGCAGTTAGAAAAGCTTTAAAGAATTCTAAGTTAACTGAAGCGGATATTGATTTTATTGGGATAACCCATATAAACCCTAAAGCACATAATGCTATACTAAGTGAACTTGGTGTTAATAGAGAAAAGTCAGTTTATCTTGATAACGATGGTCACTGTGGACATGTAGATCAATTCTTAACTTTACAGTATGGATTAGAACAAGAAAAAATTAAGGATGGGAGTGTATGTGCATTATTAGGTGCTGGAACTGGATATGCATTTGCTTGTACTATGGTCAGATGGGGAAAATAAAAAATAAGGGGTGAAATTAATGAATATTAATGAAACATATAAAAGTAAACTTAAAACTATACCTGAAGCGTTAAAATATATAAAGTCAAATGATTTTATAGTTTGTGGATTAGCCGGTAGTGAGCCAGCAAGTTTATTAAATGAGTTACATACAATAAGAGATAACGGAGTTAGAGGGTGTGAATTCAGTAATACTCTTCCATTGGGTAATTATGAATTTATGATCAATCCAGAGTATAAGGATGCTATTCATGTGAATGGATGGTTTTATACAAAAACTATGAGAAAAGCTCATCCTCAAGGTCATTTATCTTTTCAGCCACAACATTTACACCTTGCATTGACTAAACGACTTTATGCAATGGAAGGTAGAAGAAAAGTCTTAATGATGACGTGTTCCCCTATGGATAAACATGGATATATAAGTTTATCTATTGGGAATACCTATGAAATGCAATTAATTGAATCAGGAGATGTAGTAATTATTGCAGAAGTAAATAAAAATTATCCTAGAACCTTTGGTGATAACCAAATACATGTAAGTAAAATAGATGCAATTGTTGAAACTGATAGATCAATTCCTTGTTTACCTACAGTGCCTTTCAATAATAAAGATAAAAAGATTGGAGAGTATATTGCTGACTTAATTGAAGATGGCTCAACAATTCAGCTTGGAATCGGTGGAATACCAAACGCAGTTGCCGAAGCGTTAAAGGTAAAGAAACATTTAGGTATTCATACTGAAATGTTTACTGATGGTATGGTTGATCTTATAGAATGTGGTGCTATAGATAACTCAAAGAAAACTCTTTACAAGAATAAGTCAATCTGTACATTTGCACTGGGTTCACAGAAGCTATATGACTATTTAGATGATAATCCTAATGTCTTGTTTAAACAAGGCAAATGGACAAATGATCCAAATATAGTAGGACAAAACCATAAAATGGTTTCAATAAATACTACTATTGAGGTTGATTTAACCGGACAATGTTGTTCTGAATCTATTGGACATAAACAGTTTTCTGGTACTGGTGGTCAAGCAGATACTGCCATTGGAGCACAAAGATGTCCAGAAGGAAAATCTGTCATAGCACTTTATTCAACAGCTAGTGTAAAGAATGAAAAAGGGGAGAGAGTAACAGTATCAAAAATTGTACCTTCACTTAAGTTAGGTGCTGCAGTAAGCTTATCTAGAAACGATGTTGATTATGTTGTTACTGAATATGGAGTTGCATGGCTTAGAGGACGAAGCGTAGGTGAAAGAGTGAAAAGGTTGATTAATATTGCTCATCCTAATTTTAGAGACGAATTGAAGTTCAAAGCTGATAAACTTATGTTATGGTAAAAAATAGCTTAATGGATTAGTAAGTATATAAAGATGGTGGTTAATAACGAAATCGATTTAAAAAAAGAAGAGGTTTGGTTTTAAAATATATAAAATTTTAGGTTTAAATTATATATATTCACAAGCTTAGCTTATTAGTAGCAAGGTAGTAAATTTGAGTTTTTATGTAAGTGCTTAAAGAATATGTCTATAAATATACCCCATCGATTTAAAATATGTTTAGAGAAGGATTGTTAGGTAGAAATACTTCTAAACTGAAAACACTAAAGCTGGCGACCTTTAAGAGGCGGTGGACTTTTATAAATGGGGTATATTTATATAAAATTGGAAACTATTGATATTTTTCTTAGGATAAAAATGCAGCCACTATAAGGAAATTTATATGGAATCTTTAAATTTTTTAGAGTGTTTTTTGTTATTAAATTAGCTTATCTCTGTTAATTATAAGTGTATGGATTTAAGAAGAGTGATCTTTATTTATTAAAAGACAGCTACCTGTATAATATTATAGATCATTTTAACTAACAACAGATAAGTCTTGATAAATCATTCTTAAATTTTTCTTATCTAATTACTATTATCTATAATCCTTTGCTTTTAGATTACTCCTTTTTTCCTTATTAGAATCACTTATATAGCCTTGATTATGAACATTTCTACCATCAACCGATACTACAGTTTTTGGCTCATAGAAAAAATCCACCTCTGCTATAGGAATGTTATCAATATATATTGTTTTTTGAGTTTCATCTTGAAGTTTAATACCTTTCTTATTTATGGATTCAACTAATCTTTTTCTAGATTACTTTCACACTCATTTAGTAAATACACAAATTTGTTATTTTTTTCTTTTACTAGGGTACTTTTAAAATATCATAAACAATTTATTTAATAATTATTTTAAAACACTTGAATAGTCGTCATAGGATGATGTTGAGAATGGTTAATCTCAATTTATAGTCAAATTTATTTTAAAAAAGAAACTTAAGCTAAATAAAGAGTAAATAAGTATATGTAGATTTTATTTTATAGGTTAATTTTAGAATATATAAATTAATGCAATGCTAATATTAATATGTAATATAGGGAATAATATTAAATATAGACCTTTACATTTTAGTAATATCAATATATAATTATTTATAATATAGTAAAATTATCTATTTATGGAAAAGGAGATGAGAGTCAATCATGAGTAATTACGTAATTTTTTGTAGCGATTTAGTTTAAACCTAGGATAGCTATGTCCTTTTTGAGCTAAATCAATTCAATAAAAATTACGTAATAGAAGATTCGACTCTTTTTTATCATAAGTTATAGAGTTATGGAAACAATTTGTATTTCTATAACCTATAGTATATTATTCTAATGGATAGGTTAGGTAATTTATCTGTACTAATAGAAATGATATGGGCTTATTATAAGATTGTTAATAGAAACAGGAAAGAGGAGAATAATCTCTTCTTTCCTGTTTCTTTATGTTTTTTGAAATTTAAGCTAATTTAGATTTATAAGGAGGAATATATATGAGTATTTTAAATGTTGAGAATGTAAGTTTTAGTTTTGGAGATGGAGTATTGTTTAAAAATATATCTTTTAGACTTTTAAGAGAAGAACATGTAGGGTTAGTAGGAGTAAATGGTTCAGGGAAAACTACCTTTTTAAATATTCTTACTGGTAAACTTATACCTGATAAAGGAAATATTAAAAGACCATCATCAATACAAATAGGTTATCTTGACCAACACGCAAAATTAAATGATAAAGAGACTATAAAAGATGTTCTTAAATCAGCTTTTAGTGATTTATATATTATAGAAAAGGAAATGATTATAGTTGGAGATAAATTATCTAGATGTCCTATGGAAAAAACAGAAAAACTAATAAATAAATTTGAAAGATTACAAAATAAATTGGTTACAGAGGATTTTTATAGTATAGATAAACAAATAAAATACGTATCTAAAGGATTAGGATTAGATGTATTAGGTATGGATAGACCAGTAAAAAAGCTTAGTGGAGGACAGAGGACTAAAGTAAAATTAGCAAAATTACTCTTAAAAAAGTCAGATCTTTTACTTTTAGATGAACCTACTAACTATTTAGATAAGGAGCATGTAGATTGGTTAGGGGAATATCTTAAAAACTATCCTAATAGTTTTATAGTAATATCCCATGATACTAAATTTTTAAATGAAATAACAAATGTAATTTATAATATTGAGTTTTCATCAATGAATCGTTACCCTGGAAATTATAATACTTTTCTTAAATTAAAAGAAAAGAATAAAATTGAGTATATTAAAAAGTATCATAAACAACAAAAGGAAATAAAACGAATGGAACAATTTATTAAAAGTAATATCTCTAGAGCATCTACATCTAAAAGGGCAAAAAGTAGGCAAAAAAAATTAAATAAAATAGAAAAATTAGAAAAACCTAAAACAGTTTGCAAACCAGCCTTTACTTTTAATAAAACAAGAGAGTCATCTGATTTAGTATTTGAAAGTTTTAATATGGATATAGGCTATACCTATCCTATATTAAAAGATATTAATCTTAAGCTTAAAAGAGGAGATAAGATTGCAATAACAGGTTGTAATGGTGTAGGAAAATCTATTCTTTTAAAAACAATAATGGGCAAACTCCCTCCTTTAAGTGGGAATATAAGATTAGGTAAATATCTTTTCCCTTCTTATTTTGAACAGGAGGTAAAAATAGGGGATAAAATACCTATTCAAGAAGTGTGGGATGAGTTTCCTAAAAAAAATAGAAAAGAAATTAGAGAGGCACTTTCTAGATGTGGATTAAAAGAGAAACATGTACATCAGAAAATGTCTAAATTAAGTGGTGGTGAACAATCTAAGGTAAGACTTTGTAAGCTTATGTTAAAGCCTTGTAATTGGCTTTTATTAGATGAACCTACTAATCATTTAGATGTCCATGCTAAAGAAGCATTAAAAGAAGAATTAAAATCCTTTAAAGGGACCATTCTTATAGTAAGTCATGAGAAATCTTTTTATAAGGATTTGGTAACAGATGTTTGGAATATGGAAAAGTATTCAAATGAGCAATTATTAAAAGATTTAATATAGTATGAGTTAAAATGTGAAATTCCCTTGATTAGAAATAATCTATCAAAGGGAATTTTCATATTAGTTTAAGTTTTTGTATAATGTGAATAAAATTTATAATTAGTGCCTTTATATTTTTTAGCTTCATACATTGCTTTATCAGCACTGTGAATTATTTCTTTTGAAGTTTTACCATCTAGTGGGTAAATGCTTATACCAATACTTACTAATACATTAAGTTTTATATCATTGACATAAAAGGGCTTGTCCATTACATTTTCAATTCGTTTTAAAATATTTAATAAATCCTCTTTTTCATTAATAAAGGGTAATAATAAAACAAATTCATCTCCTGCTAATCTTGCTAATGTATCACTTTCACGGAGGGTATTTTTTAGTCTATCAGCTACTTTTATTAATAAAGCATCCCCTGTGGAATGTCCATATGTATCGTTAATAATTTTAAAATTATCAAGATCAAAGAATAATAAAGCGAATTTATTGACATATCTTTCAGCTTGCTTTAATGTCATTTTCATTCTATCTTCAAATAGTTTTCTATTAGGTAGGTTCGTTAAAGTATCATAATAGGCCATTTTTTTTATTTTATCTTGGTATTTTTTTATATCTGTAATATCTTTTATTTGCATCAAATATCCATACATATTACTTAAAGGTGTGATATGTATATCAAAATGCTTAATTAAATTATCTTCATTTATTTTAATCTCTTTTTCCATTTGAATTGATTTTCCTTGTTTTAAATTTAAATATAAAGATTCATTAATTAGTTTTGATAGACTATCAAATTTAGTGTTATAAATTCCATCTACTATTATATATATATAGTTATTCGCTTTTATTAATTTACCGTTTTTGTTATAAAGCATGATTCCAATGGGGGATTCTTGGAATATATTTTTAAAGAGATTATTACTCTTTGATAATTCTTTATGCATTTCGTATTTATGTTTTATAATTAAAAATGAGATTATGAAAAAGATAATAAGTGTTATTATTAAAATTATAGGATTTATTATTAGTTTATCTTTCTTAATATATAAACCAATTAAAATTATAATTACTATACTAATTTCATAATATAATAAACTCTTAGGTGTTTTAAAAATTAAAGATACACCGAAAATTACTAAAAATAGTAAAAATGTATATCCAAAACTAAAATTATTAACGAAGGCAAAATATAATCCAGATAAAGTAGATAGGTAATATATAATATAGGCAAATATAGTAGCATTTTTTTTAACTGTTTCATTAAAATATGTCAATCCAAGGACTAATAAAAAAATAAATGTAAAAATCCAACAATTTAAAACACTGCATTTAAGGTTTGGATATATTATTTTCCATGTATAAGTAACTATAGGGGTTATAATACCACCAAGAATACATAAAATTCTAACTATACTTAAATCACTATAACACTCCCTAGATTTCATTTAATCTCTACCTCCATACAGATCATAAGATATAAAAAATGCATCTAACAATTTCTTTTCTACATTCTATTATAATATCATATTGAAATACTTTTACAAAATTATGACATTTTAGATAAAGATAAGTTTTAAAATATACTTAACATATTACAGCAGTATGATAAAATAATGGTAATAGATTACTAAAAGGAGGTTTTACTATGTATAAGAATAAAGGAAGCTGTTAACTTTCAAGGGCTCCTCCAAGAAGTTTTAAAATTATATAAAAAAATTTGGAGGAGATAAAATGGAAAAGAAAAAATATGAATCAAATATTAAGAAGATATTTGTTATTATGTTTCTTAAATCACTGATTTTTGCATATGTTATAGAGAGAATTTTTGCAATGGAGAGAGGAATAACTGTTTTACAGATGCAATATATTCTTATTATTTTTTCTATTGTAAGTATTATATTAGAGATTCCATGTGGTGTTTTAGCAGATAAATGGAAAAGGAAATATGTATGGACATTAGGTATTTTCTTTAGTTTTTTTGAGTTTTTTATATGTATATTTGCATATAATTTTAAAATGTTTGTTCTAGCTTTTATTTTAGCAGCCATAGGAAGTTCTTTAAAATCAGGGACATGGGATTCTATTTTATATGAATCTCTTAATAAGCTAGAAAGAAAAGATGAATATGAAAAACTAAGGGGATATATAAAGTTTTTAGATTATACTAGTAGTGGTATAGTAGGCATATTTGGAGGATATATTGCTTATAGATATGGATTAGTTACAAATTACTGGCTATCCTTAATAGCTACACCTTTTGCAATATTAATATGTCTTAGTATCTATGAACCTAACAAAAGAAGAAAAATAAGAAAAGAAAAAAGTATTATTTTAAATGGATCACAAATATTTAGATGGATAAAAGAGGCTATAAGTGTAATAAAAAAAAGTGAAAACTTATTTAGAGTTATCTTTTACAGTGGTATTATAGGGGCTATTCTTTATGGTCAACTCCATGAGATGGGGTCTTTAATATTTAAAGAAATAGGAATACCTATATATATGTTTGGTTATATTGGTTTTGTTATAACTTTACTTGGAGGATTAAGTGGAGTTTTATCAGCTAAGTTAAAGATTAAATTTGGCTATAAAACTATATTTAGAAGTATATTAATATTATCAACTATATCTATTTTTATGTTTAGTAATGCTAAATATAGTTGGGAAGTAGTATATCTTATGATAGCAATATTTTTAATGGAATTAGTTTCACCACTTACCTCAGGATATATTCATAATCATATAACAGATGATTATAGAGCTACGATAAGTTCTGTAGAAGCTTTTATTATGAATGGCCTTACTATAGTAGTTGGATTAGCATTTGGTTATTTTGCAAACAAATCATCTGTATTTGAAGGTTTTTTAATATTATCTATAATTCTTTGTTTATATACTGTAATATTTTTTATTCAAGATATAAGGGTTGGAAATGGGGGATTTAAAATTAAAAAATTAGTAAAAATAACAAAAATTAAATAAAGAAATTTAAAATAAAAGGGTTTGATAAGTCAAACTCTTTTGTTTTTAAGTTAATCTATTATTTAAAGTATTTAAAGAGAGGATATATGGATGGAGGCGGTGTAATGACATATAAGATTAGAGTTATTTTTATTTGTATTATAATATTTTTAATATTTGGAACCTACTCTTTTGCAGATGATACTTCTTTAGGGAGAACTCCTGAAGGGGTGTATCCTATAAGTAATAATGATATCGAGATGGTTGATGAGATAGTAAACATTTATCTTAAAGAAGACAGAGTTGAATGTATATTCACCTTTAAAAATACAGGTGAAAAAAATACTGTATTAATGGGATTTCCTGCTACTTTAGATAATAATTATATAGAAAATTCACCGGGGGAATCAGAGGATTCGATAATTAAAAATTTTAAAGCTTTTGATGATAATAAAAAATTGTCAGTAAAACTTGAAAATGAAGTTAAAGTAAATCTAGATGACTTAAGTAAAAGAAATTGGTATGATAAATGGTATACATTTAAAGTGCCCTTTAAAGCTGGAGAAACAAAAAAGATAAAAAATACTTATGAATATAAAGCACCTATTTGCGCTATAGGGCCAGGTTTAAAAACAACAGGATATGTACTTGATACAGGTGCTTCTTGGAAGGATAATATTGGTCATGCTAAGATTATTTTTCATTTAGGAGATATACTTTTTACAAGGATTAATAGTTTTTATCCCTATGATTTAGAAGGGATAACCCTTAATAAAGATAAGTTAATATTTGAAAAAACAAACTTTGAGCCAGATTATAATCTTAAATTTAATTATTGGCTAGATTCAGGTAATCTTGATGAAAATGATCCATATTATGCACTTCTTAACTATAAAAGACATATGAGGATAAATAGATATTATGAATTAACTAAATCAAAAGATAAAGACCGTGAATTTAAAAAAGCAGTTTCAAATAGAAATCCTATAGAAATACTTTATTTATTAAATAAGATTAATAAAGAAAAATATAAGTTATCAGCTCCTGAAATAGGAGAGTTTTTAGTAGATAATGAAAATGAGTTAAATATATCAGTTATAGATTATACAGGAGATCTTAAGTCTATTAAGTATGAAATTTTTTCAATTAAAAACCCAGATGATATACTCTATGAAAAGGTTATAGATATAAATAAAAAAAGTACTAGAGGTTTTAGATTTAAAAATGTAATTAATCCTAGAAAATATAAAGATGAAAGTAATATCAAGGTTAAAATTTCAGCTATGGATTATAAAGATAATACTATGAATTATGAAACTGATATTTATTTTGATGGAAATTCTAAAGAGGTTATAAAAGCATACAAAGAAATCAAATGGATAGATAATGATATTAGCTCTGAAGATATTGAAATAACAAAGGAAAATAACATTAAAGATTTAATTTTATATTTATTTATAGGTTTACTCATTATAATTTGTATAATACAACAGGTTAAAATTTATAGACTTAAATAAGTGAACTTTTTATGTATTAAGGAGGTATTTATGGGGAAGAAGAAGAGATATAGAGGTAACTACTGTTATGTTTGTGATAAAGTATTAGCTAATGAAAAGTTTTCAGGAAAGGGACATAAGAAACATATATGCAAAAAATGCATGAGAAAAACTCCCGAGGAAAGAAAAAAAATAATAGAAAAAAGAGAAGAAAGGGAAAAGGAATTTTTTGATATATGTAAAAACTTTGAACAAGTTATTGATATGGAAGAAAACAATGAAGTAGATATTGATAATAATATTTATGAGAATGACTTATTAGATGAAGAGAATTATGAACATATTAAAGATGAAGATATTCCATTTTAATACTAGTTATTATACATATTTAACTATACATAAAAAAGCCAACTCTTTAATGATTAATAGAGTTGGCTTTTTTATGTATAGTCTTTTAAAAAACTATTTAAAATATGGTGGGATCCCCTCCTTTTAAAGTTTTTATTTTTATTAAAATTAACTATTTTATCATCTCCTCTCTTTTATTATAATTAATATATACCCATGGATAATAGATTAAATCAATTTTTATAAGTTAAATGTAAATTTAAAAAGACTCTTTAATTTTGGAACAAATCTAAGTAATTTAAATAATATTGTATAGTTTACCAAAAAGTGATAATATATATTTAATAAAATTAAAAAGATTGGAGAGATATTTATGATTTCAACGACAACTCCAGATATAGAAGGCAAAAGAATAGTAGAGTATAAACAAATAGTATTCGGAGAAGTAATTTCTGGGATGGACTTTATAAAGGACTTTACAGCAGGATTAACAAACTTCTTTGGGGGACGTTCTAAATCCTATGAAGGCGAGCTTATAGAAGCAAGGGAAGCAGCTGTAAAAGAAATGGAGTCAAGGGCTAAAAGTATGGGAGCTAATGCTGTTGTAGGAGTAGATATTGATTATGAAGTATTAGGTCAAGGCGGAAATATGATAATGGTAACAGCTTCAGGTACAGCAGTAGTAGTAGAATAAATACATAATTATATTAAATTAGATTAAAGTCAACTCTTTTTATATAGAGTTGTCTTTTTGTTTAAATCTTAAGTTTATAAACTATTTTATATAAATAAATTAAAAGGGGGTTTATATGAGAGTTGAGCTTTTAAAGACCGGACAGATAGATGATAATAAATTAAAATTTGCAGTAATATGTGCATCATTTCAAGGTAAATGGATATATGCAAAGCATAAAAAGAGAAGTACATGGGAAATACCAGGAGGACATAGAGAAATAGGTGAAGATATTAATGATACTGCTAAAAGAGAGTTATTTGAAGAAACTGGAGCAGAAAAATTTAAAATTAAAGCTATAAGTGATTATTCTGTAACAAGGGATGAGCCATCATATGGTAGGTTATTTTATGCTGAAGTAGAGAAATTAGGCGATTTACCAGATTTAGAAATAGGCCAGATACAACTATTTAATAAGCTTCCAGAAAAGTTGACATATCCAGATATTCAACCACTTTTATATAAAAAAGTATTAAGGGAAAAAATAAAAAATGAATATATTGGTAAAAAAGTTAAGGTAATAATGGATAGGCCATTTGGTTCTAAGCATCCAGAGCATGGATTTGTATACCCAATTAACTATGGATATGTTCCTGATACAATTTCAGGGGATGGAGAAGAGATAGATGCTTATATTTTAGGTGAGTTCAAACCGTTAAAGTCCTTTGAAGGATATGTTGTTGCAGTGATAAATAGAAAAAATGATAATGAGGATAAATTAGTAGTTTGTAAAGACTTTAATAAGTATAATAAAGACCAGATAAAAGTATTAACAGAGTTTCAAGAGAGATTTTTTGAATCAGAAATAATTATGTGTGGGAATAAAAGGTGCTAAATTTAGCACCTTTTATATTTTTTGAAAAGATAATTACATATTACCTATTTCATAACATATAAGTATAAAAAGTAACTAAAAAGGAGATTGAAATGAAATCTAGAATTTTTCTATTGCTAGGGATAGGTATTATAATATTAATAGTTATTGTTTATATCAGTATTAATGAAGAATTAAATAATAATGTAAGTCATAGAAAAGCAACTAAAATGAAACAAGAAGTTTCTAATAATAAAGATAAGTATATAACTGTAGGTGCAATTGATTGTGATTATAAAACTATAAAGGAAGCTTTAGCATCAAAAAATGAAAAACGTAAAATTATATATATTATGGATAAAATACATACTGAACCTGGGATAGAGATATCTAAAGATATAACAATATGTGGTTTTGGAAAGGAAAATACAATTATTCAAGCTGCTGATAAATTAAAACTCTCTGAGGATAGAGTGTTTTTAATTAATAAAAAAGCAAATGTTAAACTTAAAGGACTTACAATACGGCATGGTAA
Source organism: Bacillota bacterium (assembly GCA_009711785.1). GTDB lineage: Bacteria > Bacillota > Clostridia > Tissierellales > MES13 > MES13. The sequence goes on along the minus strand of VENA01000008.1, from coordinate 53,031 downwards.
AATAACTGAGATTCCTAGGGGAGGGGGAGGTATAAAAAATCTTGGCAAATTAAGCATAGAGGCATGTGAAATATCCCTTAATAAAGCAACCTATGGAGTGGGAATAAATAATAAGGGCTATCTTAATATAAATAGGAGTGTTATAGCTAAAAATATAGGGATTAAAAGGCCTATAAAAGATGCTTTGCATGGTGTTGATTGTGGTGGTTCAGGTGGAGGCCTTAATGTTGAAAGAGGCAGCGAGGTAGTAATTAGAAACTCTCTTATAATAGATAATAAATCAGTAGCCAATGGAGGAGGCATACATGTTAATTGTGAGGGAAAAGCTAAACTTATAAATTGTACTGTAGCTCGAAATAAAGGTGGTAAACAAGGGGGAGGAATTAGTGTTAGAGGAGATTTAGAATTAATTCATTGCACTATAACAGAGAATGATTCTAGGGTTAAATTAGGATGTGGAGTATTTGTTATGGGTAAAATTGATATGTTTGCAACATTAATTGTTAATAATAAGTATAGCAATTTTGCATTAGGTGAAGGTGCTGGATATTATGGAAAGGGAATTTTAGATAAAAGTGAATATAATTTTATTGGAGATATTAATAATTCAAATTTAAAAGGGGTTACATATTTTATCTCTGAAGATATAAAACTTTACCCATTACAGGATAATGGGGGAAGTACTAAGACTTATGCTTTAGATTTTAATAGTTCTGCTGTAGATGTAATACCGGAGGATGAGTCTTTTGTAACTGTAGATCAAAGGGGAGTAATAAGGGATAAAGGACCTTCAGATATTGGTGCATATGAAGTTGAAAAAACTATTAGTAAGAGAATTAAAAATTTCATAAGGGATATTAATCCTCTCTATTAACTATAAGTGAAAATTACTGTATTAGAATTTAAACTATAAAAAAGGAAACGAAAATCTTTAAAAGATTTTCATTTCCTTTTTTTATCTAGTTATTGGATTTTCTAATAATCTTATACTCTTTAAATTTGGAAGATCCTTTATTGGAGTATCATCTTCTATCCTATTATAATCTAAGTTTAGTTCTTCTAAATTAGTTAGACCTTTAAGGGGAGTAAGATTTTTTATACGATTAAAACTTAAATCTAATACTCTTAGTTTTTTCATATTTTTTAAAGGTGTTAAGTCATTTATTATATTTCTATTCATACTAAGTTCTTCTAATTTTATCATATCTTCAAGTGGTTTTATTGACTCAATTCTATTATCATTTAAATCTAATTTCTTTAGATTAGTAAGATTTTTCAAAGGTGTTATATCTAAGCTAGTTGTGGGGTTTACACTTTCCCTTGATAAAATTAGGGTTTCTAAATTAGTTAAATTACCTATAATGTTTAAATCCTTTTGAGTAACATCTTCTATTTTAAGAAATTTAATACTTTTAAGTTTTATTAGGTCTTTAATGTTTTCATTATTTTTTGATAAAACTAAACTTTCTAGATTAATTGTAGCTAAAGGTTTTATATCATAAATTGAGTTATTTAATAAATCTATATGTTTTAGGTTTTTAAGTTCTGATATAAAACTTAAATCCCATGTATTTGTGTTATAGTTTATACTTTTCATATCTAAATGGGTTAATTTTTTCAAATTAGCAATTAAAGAAACATTAGATAGATTATAATTAAAACCAATATCAAGCGTTTCTAAGTTTTTAGCATATTCTATGTTTTTTAAATCATCTATTTCTTTAAATTTAAGATCTAATTCAGTAAGTGAAAGCATATCTCCTTCAGTAATAGTTTCTTTATCCATTATATTCTGTAGATGATTTTTAAAATTATCATCTCTAAATGAAATTACTTTATTAGGCTTTATATTATCAAATGTTATTGGTTTTTCTATTTTTATATCTTTATCTATATCTGAAAGAGTAATTGTAAATATAAATTCTTTATGGGTATTAAATATTTTTTTAGCTTTTATAACCTCTTTTACAATCTGTTGTTTATCATTTATATATATATCAACTTTATATGGTATATCGTAGTTTAATATATTAAATTCATCATCAGAAAATCTATGATTTCTTAAAAAGGTGCTAAAATCAGAATCTGTATTATATTTGATCCGTGAATCTATATTTAAGGAATATTTAGTCGCATTTTCACCGTTAACTTTAACTTCTTTTATTCTCTTTATAGGAAGTTTATCATAATACTTATAGATAAGTTCAGTTAGCTTTGTTCCATTTCCTGACTCATCATACTTTTTAAGCTTTAATAGACCTATATTATATAAAAGTTTAAGTTCTTTTCTTCCTTCACCCTGAAGTATCTTATAAGCTTTAATTTCTTTATCCTTTTCAAATACATTTTTATCAAGGGATATAATATCTCTATTAATATTAAAGTTTTCATTTTCTGATTCTTTTTTATAATTTGATCTAAATTTAGTATTGGTTCTATTTATTAAACCTGTCATTGATATTGATTCATAAGTTTTCTTTTTATTATTTTCATATTTATTAATTTCAGTATATAAGTTAAATTGACCCTTTCTTCCATGGATATGATCATTTTTTATAGCCTTATAAAACATAGGTAAATCTCTTCCACTCTCACGTAAATATAAAGTAGCTGAGTCACTATCTATATAGATTGAAGAACCCACCATTTTACTTATAAATCCAAGCGGTAGATAAATAGTTTCATTTACTTTTTTAGGAGCAGCTTTTAATTTAGATAACTTTTCTTTATTAGCTTCAACATTATTAAATGGATTAACGTAACCGTTATGGTTTATAAAGCAAAAGTTTTTTCCCATTTTTAAAAGTGCATTTTTATAACTATTATTAGGAGGTGATGAACCTCTACCTATATTTATAACATCTGTATTAGAATTATAATAACTATCTATATTCATTGCTTTTAAAAGTTTAAGGGGTACTAGTATTTCGTTATTTTCTAGTAATATATCATTATCTAAGGGAATCTTATCTCCATTTATAATAAATCTAATATCCTTATTTTTTAAACTCTTTAATAAGTCTTTCTCTTGGGTTATATCATTATTATATTTATTAAAGGAATAATCCTTAATAAATGTAGATTTATCTCCCATTATGATTTCTGCTGTGTAAGGCTCTATTGTAACATTATGCTCTTTTTGATCTGGTAAACGATGGGTATTAATGTTTTTAACATTTACATTAAGTTTACTTTTTTTAAATATAGGTCTTTTTAAGTGTATTGTTGCGTAGTTATAGCCATTGCTAAAATCTATATTTTCTATTTGTAATTCATTACCTAGCTCATTTGTAATAGTATAGTTATCTAAATCAGTTAAACTTTTATCGTAATTATGTGAAATGTTTGGAAAAAATACGGTGATTTTAGAATTTCCCCTGGGACTAATTGATAAGGGATAAAGTTTTGACTCTTTAGGTATTAATACTTTTTTCTTTGTTACAAGTCTTTTTTTACCATATTTAGTTTTAAAGGTGTAGGTTATTTCTAAGTTATAGTTTTCACCCTTATTTAAATTATAATGATTAAAATAAAATGAACTCTTATCTTCTGGTTGACCTGATCTATGATATCTACGGTTATTCATAGAAATACCAATAATCCTATTACCTTGACTATCTGTTAATTTTTTTATACTTGCACCACTAAAATCATCTGAAAAGGAAATACTAAAGTAATTTCCAAAACTTATATTAGTAACATTTGGAGTTGTACCTACTTCATAAAGGTAAGCAACTTCATTAATATCTTTATAGTTTTTAATATATCTATCGATTAATACTGCAAGTTGTTCCTTTGTAGCATAACCCTTTGGATTTAGTAAATCATCAGTTACACCTTGTAATAATCTTGTATAGACTGCAAATTCTAAATAATCTTCAGCCCAATAAGAGATTAAATTTCTATCCTTAAAGTCATTTATATAAAAGTTCTCTTGTTTATTAATAATGTTTTCTTTTTTTAATCCTAAAGCCCTTACAAATAAAGTAGCTATCTGTTCTCTATTACATAAACCATCTACATCAAACTCATCTTTACTTATACCCTTAACTATATCTTTATTATAAGCTGTTTCAACATACTTAAAAGCCCAATGGTTTTTAGGAACATCTTTAAATGTTTCAGTAGAAGGAAGATTAGATGTCTCTAAATCTAATGCTTTAACAAGTAATGTTATTGCTTCTCCACGGGTTATGTTTTTCCTTGGATTATAGTTTTTATTATTATCACCACTAATAATATTTTGATTGTAAAGTATAGTAATAGATTCCTTAGCATAATTTGAGCCTCTATTAATGTCCTTAGGGACATCTGCATAGGTTGGGGTTATATTTAGAAATATAGTGGCTATTATAATACTTAAAAATAGTAATTTTTTCATATCATCATCCTTATCTTATGATTTATCATTAGTAGTTATTATATCATAGTTATGTAAACCAATCCTATGTAAATTATTGTATTTTTTGTACTTATAAAGAGAAAATAAAATGTAAAAGATAAAAAATAGAGAATTACTTGAAGGAACATGATTTATTTAATATAATATTTAATAAATTAAAGTGTAAAAGCACAAAGGTTATTATAAAGGATTAAAGGGAAATGGGGTTATAAGATGGAAAATATTAAATTAAAATATGGAAAAGAAACATTAACCATAGATATACCTAAAGAAAACTTACTTGGAGTTATTAAAGCTAAATTTCCTAAAATAAAAGATAATGAATCAGAAATATTTGAAATGAAAAAATCACTTAAAAACCCAATAGGAACTTCTAAATTATCTGAAATAGCAAAAGAAGAAAAAAGGGTAGCTATTATGGTAAGCGATATAACAAGACCATCACCAAGTAAAAAAATTCTTCCTTTATTACTTGAAGAATTATATAAATCAGGTGTTAAAGATAAAGATATAACTATTATTTTTGGCATGGGTATTCATAGGTCTCATACTAAAGAAGAACAAATAAAGTTAGTTGGTAAGGATATTTTTAATAGAATAAAATGTGTTGATAGTAATAAAGAAGAGTATGTATATTTAGGAAAAACAAGTAGGAAAACTCCTATATATTTAAATAAATCCCTTGTTGAAGCTGATATAAGAATTTGTACAGGAAATATAGAATATCATTATTTTGCAGGATACTCAGGAGGAGCAAAAGCAGTTATGCCAGGTGCTTCTAATAATAAGAGCATAGAAAATAATCATAAATTACAACTAAGTGAAAATTCTAAATCAGGAAAGATTATAAATAATCCTGTAAGGGAAGATATAGATGAGGTCGGAGAAATATTAGGTATAGACTTTTTATTTAACGTTGTATTAAATGAGAAAAAGGAAGTTTTAAAAGCCTTTAGTGGTGATTATATTAAAGCCCATAGAGAAGGGTGTAAGTATTTAGATTCATTATATAATATAAAAATAGATGAAAAAGCAGATATAGTAATAGTTTCCCCTGGAGGATATCCTAAGGATTTAAATCTATATCAGACACAAAAGGCATTAGATAATGCAAGTCATGCAGTAAGAATGGGTGGAACTATAATTTTAGTTTCTGAATGTAGTGAAGGATTTGGAGAAGATACATTTAAAAGTTGGATAGAATCTTCAACTTCTTCTAAAGAATTAATAGAAAGATTAAAAAAAGAATTTGTATTAGGAGGACATAAAGCAGCTGCGATAGCTAGGGTATTAGAAAAGGCAGAGATTTATTTTGTTTCTGATATGAAAAAAGAAGATGTAGAAAAAATCTACTTTACACCTAAAGAATCTATCCAAAGGGCTTTAAAAGATGCAATGAATAAATTTGAAAATAAATCAAAAGTATTAATTATTCCCCAAGGAAGTTCGGTATTACCAGTTGTTAAATAATGATATATGTTTTAGTAATAAAGACATCACAATAATTATGAGATGTCTTTATTCAATTTACTTGTTAGCACCATAATATTTGATTGACCATTTCTCAATCAAATTCAAAGCAACTGATAACTCTTCACCTTTTTTTGTGAGGTTATACTCAACTCTAGGGGGGACTTCAGGATAAATGATTTTTTCAAGAAGTCCTTCTTCTTCTAATTCGCTGAGATTTTCACTTAAAACTTTGTGACTTATGCCACATGTAATTCTTTGTAATTCTAAAAAACGTATAGGTCCTTTAGTCAAATGACATATTATAACAGGCTTCCACTTTCCGCGTATTATATCAAAACCAAGATCAAGATCACAAACATATTTTTTACCCTTATACTCTAACATATTAAAATCACCTTCCTAACACTTATATATTATATATAAAACCTATATAAAAACACAAAGAATATTTCAGTTAAGATAGTTTTGTGTTTTCTATATTTTTATTATTATCTTTTTTAAATTAGAATAATAAGCTTGGATACTGTAATTTTTAAAAATCTTACCTTAAAGTTAGTTATCTTACATAAAAGTACCTACTTGTTAAACTGTTTAAGACATTCTATACTCTTAATTAAAGATAAATTAAATATACAAAGAAAGGTGATGTTATGAAAAGTTTATTTGATAAAACTAAGATTAAATCTTTAGATTTAAAAAATAGATTTATTAGGTCTGCTGTTTGGATGAAAATGGCTAATGTAGATGGACATTTAAATGAAAATATAATAAAAACATATGAAGAGTTAGCAAAAGGTGGGGTAGGTTTAATTCTTTCAGGATATGCTTTTATATCAAAGGATGAACAACCAAATTCAAAAATGCTTGGAATTTATAATGATTCATTTATTGATGAATATAAAGTTTTAACTGAAAAAGTACATGAAAATGATAGTAAAATAGCCCTTCAAATAGCCTATGGAGGATCTCAGAGTAATCATCCCGATGCTAAAAAAATGAATATTTTAGGACCATCTGCTATAGAAAATAAGGTAACTAAAATAACCCCTAAAAAAGCTACTAAAAAAGAATTAAAAGATATAGTAAAGAAATTTGCTAATGCAGCAGTACGGGCTAAAAAAGCTAATTTTGATGCAATTGAAATCCATGCAGCCCATGGATATTTCTTAAGTCAGTTTTTAACACCTTTATATAATAAAAGAAAAGATGAGTATGGTGGAAACATTCATAATAGGGCAAGAATAATTTATGAAACCATAGAAGAAGTAAGAAAAAGGGTTGGTAGTGAGTATCCAATTATGATAAAGCTAAACTTTGATGATTTTATGGGCAAAGAAGGGTTAACTAAAGAGGAATCATTAGAGGTTTTTAAAAGAGTTGATGAACTAGGCGTAGATATTATAGAAGTTAGTGCAGTTAATGAATCTTCAGGTAAAGGGCTTGCCCCTGCAAGAACTAATATAAACTCTTTAGATGAACAATCTTATTTTAAAGAAGTCACTGAAAAAATTGCAAGTACTGTTAATGCAAAGGTAATTTTAATGGGCGGAAATAGAAATGTTGATTTAATGAATGATATTTTAAATAATACTGAAATTGAGTATTTTTCAATTGGAAGACCCCTTTTATGCGAACCAGATTTGATAAATAAGTGGAAAGAAAATAAGAAAAATACACCTAAGTGTATATCATGTAATAAATGTTTTGACACTGAACCAAATTCTTGTATATTTAATAGATAATTTTTTATTAGAGTGTTTAACTATATTAATGTGAAAAAGCACTTGCAATTTAGATGGTTTTCTATTATAATGTTTAATAAGCTAAAGTAAAAAAGCGATGACGGGTAGTAGTAGATCATATTTAATTCTCAGAGAGTCAATGGTTGGTGGGAATTGACATTAAATATTATTGAATCCGACCTAAGAGCTGTATAGGGGTAAAAAACCTATACCGGTAACTCCGTTAACGTTATGAGGCTAATTGTTTAGTAAACAAGGTGGTACCGCGTGGATAATATCTTCGCCCTTGAGTTATATCAAGTGCGGGGATTTTTTTATACCTAAAAATTATATAAAAAAAGCAATGACAGGTAGTAGTAAATAATATTTAATTTTTAGAGAGTCAATGGTTGGTGGGAATTGACATTAAATATTATCGAATCCAACCTAAGAGCTGTATAGGGGTAAAAAACCTATACCGGTAATTCCGTTAACATTAAGAGACTAATTGTTTAGTAAAACAAGGTGGCACCGCGTAGAAAATATAACTCCGCCCTTGGTATATCCAAGGCGGAGTTTTTTTATAAGATTTTATGAAAAATTAATACTTAGAATAAGATTATTAAAAATTCTAATAATACAAATTAGAGGAGGTTTTAAAATGAAAAAGGGAAAAGTAATAATCACAGAAAAAATTGATGAGGTTGGAATTGAACACTTAAAAAAGGAAATGGATGTAGATGTTAAGATAGGTATAGAAAGAGAAAAACTTTTAGAAATAATACATGAGTATGATGCAATAGTTGTAAGAAGTGGTACTAAAGTAAATAAAGAATTAATGGATAAAGGGGTTAAATTACAAATAATAGGTAGAGCAGGCAATGGTACTGATAATATAGATATAAAAGAGGCAACAAAAAGGGGAATAATTGTTGCAAATACTCCAGATGCAAATAGTATTTCTGCTGGTGAATTAGCCATAGGACTTATGCTTACACAGGCAAGAACTATAGCAAAGGCTGATAAACATTTAAAAAATGGAAAATGGGATAGAAATACATTTCAAGGTTCAGAACTTTATGATAAAACACTAGGTATAATAGGTTTAGGGAGGATAGGTTCTTTAGTGGCTACTAGAATGAAAGCCTTTGATATGAAAGTTATAGCATATGACCCATATATAACAGATGAAAGGTTTGAAAGATTTGAAGTTGAAAAGAAAGATAATTTAGAAGATTTACTAAAGGAATCTGATTTTATAACAATTCATACACCTAGAACAGAGGAAACCATAGGTATAATTGGTGAAAAGGAATTAGATATTGTTAAGAAGGGAGTTTATATTACAAACGCTGCAAGGGGTAAATTAGTAGATGAAAAGGCAGCTTATAATGCATTAAAAGATGGTAAAATTGGAGGATTAGGATTAGATGTTCATAGTGAAGAGCCAAGATATGATAGTCCTTTATATGAATTTGATAATGTGGTAGTTACTCCTCATATTGGAGCAAATACTAAAGAGGCTCAAGAAAATGTCGGAATGAATATAGCAAAACAAGTAATAAATGGAATAAAGGGTGAAATAGTACCAAATGCAGTTAATTTACCAGCGGTTCATAGGGATGAGTTAAAAGAGATTAAACCTTATATAGATATAATGGAGAAAATAGGGAAGCTTTACTATCAATTAAATAAAGAAACTGTAAAGTTTGTTGAAATAAATTATTGGGGAGATGTAGCAGTACAGGAAACTAATATGATAAATATAGCATTTTTAAAGGGATTATTAGAACCTGTTATGAGTAATAAAGTAAATTATATTAATGCAAGATTATTATCAGAAAAAAATGGTATAGGATTTAAAGAAAAAAAGATAAATAAAAATTATAATAACTATGCTAATCTCATTACAGTAAAAATAACTGATAATAAAAATAAAGAATTTACACTTAAGGGTGCAGTATCAATGAAAAAAGAAGGCATGTTAGTTGGGATGCAAGGATATGAATTAGATGTAAAACCTAGCGAACGTATGATTTTTCTTCAAAATAGAGATGTACCTGGGGTTATTGGTAAAATAGGAACCCTTACAGGTAAAGAAAATATAAACGTTGCAACAATGCAAGTAGGAAGGAAAATAAAAGGAGATTTAGCATTAATGGTATTAAATGTAGATGAAGAAATTGATAATGAAACCCTTGATAAATTCGAAAATATGAAAGAGGTTATTTGGGCAAAAACCGTTAAGGTATAAAAGTAATTTAAATTAGACCTATAAAGTAGATTAGAGATAATTTACTTTATAGGTCTTTAAATTTATTAGAATTTTTAGAATTCTAATAATAAACATAAGAGGAAATTTTTAAGTTTTGTAGAATTAAATATATTAGGACATAAAACTTTCAAGGAAGGAATTGATATCAATGACTAAGAAAATTAAGGAAAAGTATTTAGCTATTATTGTATTAATTTCACTTATTTTAATATTCCCAAAATTTTTAAATAGTTATACTAATCTTAATAATTATATTATAATTTCAATAGAAATTATCTTAGCATTGATTCTAGGCTTTGTCATTTACAAATGGTTTTTAATACCTTTTTTAAAGATTACTAAATGTATAAGTGAAAATTCAGTAACAAAAGTAGATGATTATAATGAAAATAAAAGAAAATCAGTTCCTTATGAAACTTTAGAAAATGTATTTTCAGATTATAAAAAAAATGATCAAAGACATAGAAGATTATTACATGAATTAAAGCAAAAGAATAAACTTCTTAATAGAAATAATAAAATAACTAATGCAATTATGGATATAACAAGTGAGATACTAACATCAGTAGATATTAATAGGATATTACAAATGATACTTGAAAAAGCAATTAATATAATACCTAAGGCTAATAAGGGAAGTATATTAATATTAGAAGATGGAGAGATATCTTTTAAAGCAGTGTATGGATATGATTTTAATGTATTAAAAAATTTAAAATTAAAAAAAGAAGAGTTATTTCAATATAGTTTAAATCAGTTATTTGACCCGATAATAATAAACGATTTAAGAAAATTTAATAAAGAGACATTAAATAAAGAACAATTTCAAATGTTAGAAAAAGCCGATGGTTATGAACAAGAATCAATCCTTAGTTGTGGAATAGCTTTAGATGGTAAGTTTATAGGAGTAATAAGTATAGATAATACTTTACATAAAAATGCTTTTACTAATGAAGATAAACTTATAATAAAGCATTTAGCAGAGCAAATAGGTATAGCTATAAAAAACACAAAATTAGTTGGAAAAATAACTTATTTATCAAGGCATGATGCTTTAACAGGTGCTTTTAATAGACATGAATTTCAAAGATTATTTAAAAAAGCACATGAAGAATATATTGAAAATAATAATATTTTTTCTCTCGTTGTATTTGATATGAATGATTTAAAAATTATTAATGATACTTATGGACATGATATTGGAGATAAAATTATTAAAGAGTTTGCAAATACAGTAAAGGAAAAAATTGGTGAAGAAAATATATTTGCAAGGATCGGTGGAGATGAATTTACTGCTCTTATTTATAATAAGAACAAAGAAGAGGTTTTAAATATAATAAATAATATAAAACAAGATCTTTTGAAAAAGCCTTTAATAATAGAAGAAAAAAATATATATATAACATTTGGTTATGGGATAGTTGAATCCTTTGAAGAACATAAAGATATTGATAAAATATTTCAAAAAGCTGATAGTAGAATGTATAAGGATAAAAGAAAAGTAAAAAAATTAAATAGGCTATAAAAAACATCATAATTTTTATGATGTTTTTTTAGAGAGTTTAATTAGATAAAAGTTTTAATAAGCTTTTACCTTGGTCTGTTATGATAATAGATCTTGCTAGGGATTGTTGTTTTTTTATGCAACCTAATTTTTCTAAACTTTTCATCTGGCCGTTTAAATCTTCCTTTGATTTCAAAGGTATTTCTTTTTTTAATTCATCTAGAGAAGGGCTATAGCCCTTTTTTTCTATGTATGTTTTGATAGTTTTTAGTATTTTTACTTGTATCTGAGTAATCATTTGAAACCTCCTTACATTTTAAATAATATCCATTTAAACTCATTAGTGTCATATCTTAATTCGTATATTTTTTCCATTCCCTTTATAATACTTTGACATCTAAAGGAAAAATATTTTTTGTTTGCTATTTTTAATTTATTTTTAAGTAAGACCCTTTTAACTTTTACAGTAATATATTCACCATCTTTATTAGTTAGACGGAACTTAATGGGCTTTGGTTCACCATTTTTATTAAATAATGCAATCATGTCAACATTAACATTTACTACTTTCATAAACTCACCTTCTATAATAATAGTATATATTAATATTATAGAGGAACATATGTTCCGTGTAAAGGAATTTATAATATGAAATCTAGAAAAGTATAGTTTAAAAAATACAGTATATATAGCTTTATACTGTATTCTTTAATTTAGATCTTGAGTTGATCTTCATTATTAAAAAAGGTTTTATATCCTAGTTGCACAAATATTATAACTGTTAGTGATACACTACCAAGTATTCCAAGCATAATCGCTATTTGATATTTAATTGCTGATAGTGGAGATATACCCGATAGAATTTGACCTGTCATCATTCCAGGTAAAAATACTATACCCATACCTACCATGGCATTTATAGTGGGAAGAATAGCTGAATCAAAGGCATTATTTACTATAGGTTTTGAAGCTTTTTTAGGTGTTGCGCCAAGCATTAAAGAAGTTTCTATCATATGTTTTTTTGATATCATACCATCTACAAGTTTGTTTACCCCTAAAGATATACCAGTCATTGAATTACCTATAAGCATACCTGATATAGGTATAAAGTATCTTGGATTATACCAAGGAGATAAATTAAGAACTATTAAAATAAAGTATAAAATACTTACACTAGTTCCTATAACCATAGATAAAGCTATAATTTTTTTTAGATCGATACTTAAAGGTGATTTAACTCTTTTATATATATTAAATATCGCGAAAGTTTCCATAATGCAAATTACTGAAATTGTAATAAAAGGATTACTATTTGAAAAAACATATGTTAATATATATCCTGTTAAAATTAATTGTAGGGTCATTCTTATAGAGGAAATAATAATTTCTCTTTCTCTTTTTATACCCCGTTTTCTAACGATAAAAAGTAATATTAAAATAAAAATGTAGGCTGTTAACAATTGAAATATTTGTAAGTTTATAATACCTTTCATTTATATCACCCCTTTAAATTTCCTTTATTAATTTCAATTATATTATCTGCATAAGTTTTAGCTATATTTTTAGAGTGGGTAACAATAATAAGGGTTTTATTATTTGTTTTGATGTATTTTACAAATTCATTAATTATAATATCCTCTGTATTTTCATCTAAGGAGGAAGATGGTTCATCTAGTAAATAAACATCAGCATTCATTAACATAATTCTTCCAAGGGCTAATCTTTGTTTTTCTCCACCGGATAATTCTTTTGCAGTTAAATCTAAAGGTTTATCTAAGTGGACTTTTGATAAAATTTCTTTTAAAGTATTATCATTTACCATTGGCTTTTCTGAAAAATTTAATCCTTTTAATAAATTGTCTTTAATGCTACCTTTAAAAATTACCGGTGTTTGTGAAAGCATAACGACATTCCGCCTTAATTTAATTGAGTCAATATATTTTATAGCTTTATTTTTGTAATGGATACTTCCATTAGTTGGACTTATCATTTTATTTAAAAGTTTTAGTAAAGTAGTTTTTCCGCTGCCACTTTCCCCGATTAAGCAAGTTATTTTATTTTCTGGTATTGTAAGATTTTTTATATTTAATATATCTTTATATTTAATGTTTTCTAAAACAAACAAATTATCACTCCTAAAAATCTATTATATATAAGTATATCAGTTATATATTAAATTAATGTTAAGTTAAAATATAAGCTTTTTTTAAAAAATACCCATTATATGTGGAAAAAAACAAATTTATATGATTTTACTTATGAAAATATGTAATTTTATATTTTATTTTGTCGAATTTAATGATATCATATTTGTATTGATAAATTATAGATTAATTATTATAGGAGGTAATTATGAATACGAATGAAAAAAATGTTAAAATTACTAATGCAGATCCATCGGCATTAGGGCTATTTGGATTAGCAATAGTAACATTAGTTGCTTCTTCTCAAAAGTTAGGATGGACACAAGGGGTTACTTATATCTTACCTTGGGCGATATTTTTAGGAGCAAGTGCACAATTATTTGCATGTATCAATGATTCAAAACGCAATAATACTTTTGGTACTACAGCCTTTGGAGGTTATGCTTTATTTTGGTATTCAGTTGCATTTACTTGGGCAATAAAAATCGGAATCTTTGGTAAGGATATAGCACTAACGGCTGATCCAAAACAGTTAGGATTTGCTTTTCTTGGGTATCTTATTTTCACTGTGTATATGACAATAGGTGCAATGGAAACCCATAAGGTTTTATTTACTATATTCTTTTTAATTGACTTTCTATTTATAGGATTAACTCTAAGTTCCTTTGGTATTTTTAGTGAATTAGCACATACTATAGCTGCAGTATCTGAATTTTTATTATCAATGGTTAGTTTTTATGGTTCAGCAGCAGCAGTATTAAATAATCATTTTGAAAAAGAATTTTTACCTGTGGGAAAACCATTTGGTATATTTAAGTAAATAATAGTAATATCTTAAGTATTTAAAATTTATTCTATAGAGTAGACAGATATAAAAGTCTACTCTATAGCTTTTTTGTGATTAATTTTGTTTTGTAAAAATATTAATAAATGTTAATTAATGTTAAAACCATTGTAATATTCTGACTATTCAGAAATGTTAAAATATAAATAACATATTACAAGGGGGAATTAATTTGAAAAAGAAAGGGTTAATACTTTTAGTAATTATTATTATAGGTTTTTTAGCAGGATGTTCAGGGGGAAAAGATATTACAAAAGAAGCTTTTAATATTGAAGTTAAAGATAATGTTAAAAGTGTAAATGATGAAATTTTTATAAGTACTGGCGATCATAATGAAATAAATATGACTTTAGTTACAAGTAATGATAAAGCAGTTTTGATAGATACAGGATTTAAAGAAAAAGAAGCACTAAAGATTAAAAATATTATAAAGGAGAAAAACTTAAAATTAGATAAAATAATAATAAGTCACTTTGATGATGAGCAACTAAATAACTTAGGAATGTTTAAACAAGAGAATACAGAGATATTAATGCCTCAAAATATAAAGAATGAACAGATTGTTGAAATAGGTGATAAAAAGTTAAAATTATTACTTACTAACGGGCATAATAGCAATGGACATATTAGTGTTGATATTAATAATAATATATTGGTAGCAGGGGATATACTAACGACTAATAAGAAATCTTATACTGCAGTAACTTATAATGAATACGAATTTTTATTAGAAAGTTTAAAGTATTTACAAAAAACAAACTATGAGTTAATAATACCTGGTCATGGAGATATAATTAAAGATAATAAATTTATTTCTAAAAAAATCAAAGAAATAGAAAACCAATTATCTAAATATGATATAAAAGCAGATAAATTTTGGTCTGAAATAGATGATGATATAATTGTAAGTAGTGGTAATGAATATACTATAAAAAAGGCTACTATGGTATTAGCTATTTCAGGAAAAGAAGCAACTATGATTGATACTGGAATAACTGAAAATATGGGAAAAGAGATGAAAAAGTTTATTGAAGAAAATGATTTAGAGTTAAAAAACTTAATTATAACCCATGACCATTATGATCATACAAATAATTTAGATATGTTTAATAAAGAGGGGGTAAATCTTTATACATATGATAATAGTAATGATGGAGATGTAATTAAATGTAAAGATAAAGAGTTTAAGATAATATTTACTCCAGGGCATGCTAAAAATAAACATCTAAGTGTTCTTATAGATGAAAAAATATTTGTAGCAGGAGATATTTTAGCATCTAATATTGATCCAGTAAGATTAGTTGATACTGATGAGGCTGGAAAAATTGTAATTAATACATTAGAAAAATTAAATGAGAAACAATATGATATTGTAATTCCAGGACATGGAGATGTATGTTTAGGTAATTCAGTATTTAATAAAAATATAGAGATATTAAAAAGAGATTTTAAGTAAACTAAATCCCCCATGATAACATGGGGGATATTTAAATTATTCTTTTAAACTATGTAGCATTCTATAATAAGGAGCTTCAAATCCCATTTTTTTATAGAGTTTTATTGCTCTTTCATTGTCTGCTTCAACATGAAGTGATATATTACCATCACTTAAATCGATTGCCTTTGTAAGAAGTTGTGTGGCGATACCTCTTCCTTTAATATTTCTATTTGTTGCTATATAGGATAAATGATATTTAGAAGCAAAATATTCAAAATCAAAATTAGATATTATTGCTATTCCTGCTATATCATTATTATGATATGCAAACAAAACATAGCCTTTTTCAAAGGCATTATCTAAAGCTTCATATATTTCTCTTTTAGGGTCTGTATATTCCATTAACCAATCATCTATTTGTTGAACTATTTCTTTATTGGTTAATGCACTTTCTTCCTTTGTAACGTCTCTTATTTCAATATCTGCTTTACCATCATTTAAGAGTATAATATGATTTCCATTTTTCACATTACCCTTTTTAGCTTCTTTAATAAATCCTGCAATAGGGTAGGAATTTGATATATTTAACTCAATATTTTCTAAACTTTTAAATTTATCAACATAATAGATTAATTCTTTATGATCAATACCTGTGATTTTACCATTAGTATCATATATTGCATCTAAAGCATCCTGAGCTACAGAACTACCTAGATTAATAAGGTGTCTATTATATTCATTTACTTCAATATCATCATCAGTCATAGGCAATATTTTTGTACTGTCCTTTTTAAAGGATTCATATATTTCATTTCCTTTATTTGTTGTACAACAATAAAGCATAGGTAATGTTTTGATTTTTTCATTTACCCATAATTGTCTAAAACCTAAGTCTAGACCTGATACTGAAAATCCATAACTTAATTGTGAAAAAACTGTATCTATTTTTTCTTCTTTGACTTGCCTGTTTAATTCAGTAGATATTTTAGATAAAGCAGTCATGTTTAACATATTATTTTCTATTCCTGGACTTGCGTTATACCATCCATGTTTTTTAGATAATTTCTTGCTTTGTTTTAAACAATCTGCCTGTGTTTCACCGTATTTAATAACTTCAATATTAGGTTTATCAAATATTTCATGGTCGGTTATTTTCATATTCTTTGGTGTTATAACAACACAATTCACATCGTAATATTGAGATAAAAATGCTAAGGATTTAGTTAAAAAGCCTCCAGTTCCAACGCATATTGTATCTTTTCCAATATCAATAGCATCTTTAATAAGTAAAAAAGCTAGTCTATCAGCACGTTGTCCAGAAGGGTTATTACCCTCTAGCTTTAAGTAAATTTTTTTTATTCCTAATTCCTTTTCTAAATTTTTTGCTCTAACTAAGGGAGTTTTACCAACTCTGTTTTTAATAAGATTTTTATTCATTAGATACCTCCTTATAATATATATTATATATACCACGAAGATGGTGTTATAAACAGTGTTTTAAGGGATAGAAAACTATCCCTTTAAAATTGTTGATGATTATTATTTTCTGCTTTTTCTAATGCTTTTTTAACTATATTTCCACAGTTTCTTGATGAAACAGAACCCCAACCTTCTCTTTTTACAGTATCATGAACACCTAATTCTTTAGCTATTTCTTCCCTTAGTTCAAAAAATGCCTGTCTAGCCTGGGGAGATGTATATTTCTTACTCATATTTATCAGCTCCTTTTTTTATAGTTTTTGTAAAAAAATAAAATATAATCTTAATAATTTTAGTTTTAAAAGAAAAAAAAGGAAAAATGCGTACAAATTAATGTACGCATTATATCTTAGGTAGTATATACTCCGTTACACTTTATATAATCATAGGTTAAATCACATCCCCAAGCAGTTGCTTTATATTTTCCGTCATTGAGATTTATTTTTATTATTATATGTTTATTTTTTAGAATCTTTTCAGCAGATATTTTATCAAAATTTAAGGATATTCCATTTTTAACTAAGTCTAGTAAAGAATTTTCATCTCCTATAGATATATCAACCTTTTCCTGAGAGAAATCACCGCCGGAATAACCTAAGGAACAAAGAATTCTTCCCCAGTTAGGATCATTACCAAACATAGCTGTTTTAACTAAATTAGATGATATTACAGATTTCGCACAGAGTTTAGCATCCTTTAAAGATTTTGCATTTTCTAAATTAACTTCAATAAGTTTAGTAGAGCCTTCACCATCTTTAGCAATCATTTTAGAAAGATACTTATTAACATAGTCAAGAGCCTTTTTAAACTTATAATAATCTTCTTTCTTTTCAGAAATAGCTTTATTGTTAGCCGTTTTATTAGCTAGCATAATTACTGTATCATTAGTGCTAGTATCACCATCTACTGATACCATATTATAGCTATCTTCAACGCTTACTTTTAACATATCATTTAGTATGTTTTTTTCTATATTTAAATTAGTTGTAATAAAACTAAGCATAGTCCCCATATTAGGATGAATCATACCAGAGCCCTTAGCAATGGCACTTATAAATATTGGTTTATTATCAATTTCAAGTTTAACTGTAATGGTTTTAGTAAATGAATCAGTAGTTAATATCGCTTGAGCACTGGATTCACCATCGTTATTATCAACTAAACTGCAACACTTATCTATTCCAGATACTATATTATCAATAGGAAGATTAACTCCTATAATACCTGTAGATGCTACCATAACTTCTTCCTTTTTTAAATTTAAATTATTAGCTACAGTTTCAGCCATTTTTAAAGCATCTTCATAACCTTTATTACCTGTACATGCATTTGCATTTCCACTATTAATAATTATAGCTTGAGTATTATTACTTTTTATATGTTTCTTACTAACCATTACTGGAGCAGCCATTGATTTATTTTTAGTAAATGTTGCGGCCGAAACAGTAGGGGACTGACTATATATTAAGCATAGATCCTTTTTTCTTTTTTTTACTCCACAATGGATTCCTATTGTTTTAAATCCTGGAACTACTGATATGGGTTTATCTTTTATAATTTTCATTTTAATCATCCTTTCTTAAGGTAACATAGATAATAAATTTAATCCTTCATTTTCATTAAAATCAAACATAATATTCATATTTTGAACAGCTTGACCAGCTGCTCCCTTTATTAGGTTATCTATAGCTGAAACTACAATAATTCTTTTAGTTCTTATATCAACTCTTAAAGATATATCGCATATATTTGTACCCTTAACAAATCTGGTTTCAGGAAGGTCTTTAATAATTCTTATAAAATACTCATCTTTATAAAATTTATTATATAGATTAAATATATCTTCTTCTTTTACTTCCTTAGTTAATTTTGCATAGCTAGTTGCAAGTATCCCACGATTCATAGGAACTAAATGGGGAGTAAAGGATAAAGTAATATCTTTATCTGAAAATTTAGATAGTTCCTGTTCTATTTCAGGGGTATGACGGTGGCTACTTACTTTATAAGCCTTTAAAGATTCATTACATTCACCATATAAAGTAGATAAATTAGCTTTTCTTCCTGCACCTGAAACACCAGATTTAGCATCTATAATTATTGAAGAAGGTTCTATTAATTTATTAAAAACAAGAGGTGTTAAAGCTAAAATACTTGCAGTAGGGTAACAGCCTGGGTTAGCTAAAAGTTTTGTAGTTTTAATTTTTTCTCTGTTTAACTCACAAAGACCATATACTGCATTTTTTATATCTTTAGGTAGTTTATGCCTTATCTTATACCACTTTTCATATTCGCTTTGACTTTTAAGTCTTAGGTCTGCGCTTAAATCTATAACTCTTACATTTTTATCAATAGCTTTTTTTGTTATTTCAAAAGTCTTTCCATGGGGTAAAGCTAAAAATAGTAAATCTATGTCATCTAGTTTAGATAAAGCATTTTCCATATCAATACATATGCTTTTATTAAATTGTTTGTATTGAGGATAAACTTTGGTGTAGGCTTTATTTGCATAACTATGAGATGATAGAAAAACTATTTCAACATTTTTATGGTTGTTAAGTAACCACACTAATTGCTGTCCAGCATAACCTGTTGAACCTATTACTCCTACTTTAATCATATTTTCACCTCGCTAAAATTATTTAAGATTAATTATACAGTATATTTTATAAAAATACAAAGGTAAATTTAAGAAAAATACAAAAAATGATTTGAAATAGGTATAATTATAAAGAATATGTAAACAAGTTAAGTCAAAAATGAATAGATTTAAAGAGAAATATTATAACTTTATAGTGGTTATAGGGCTAACGATTTATACGTATTGTATATTATATATAATGATATTCTAGAGGTATTTTTTGTATAATGTAGAAGTGTTAACAGTATAATCTGGGAGTAGGTAAAAAAAGCATCAATTAATAATATGGTTTTTGTAAATTCTTTATGGTTATTTTGTTTAATAGATAAAGAGGTGATAAGGGTGATTAAACTTAGATATGTAAAAAAAGAAGATGCAAAAAGATTTTATGAAATATTAAATAAAATAGATACGAAATATTATTATTCAACTATACCTAAGAGTATAGAATCAGAAAGAAAATGGATAGAGAGAAGAAAATATAAAAGAGAGAAAAATCAAGAATATAATTATACTATTATTTACAAAGAAAAAGTAGTTGGAGGTTGTGGAATTACTATATATAGAGAGTATGACCATGTCGGAGAAATAGGTTATTTTGTAGATAATGAATTTGCTGGTAAAGGAATTGCTACACAAGCAGTAAGATTACTAGAAAAAAAGGCATTTAATGACCTTTCTTTAGTAAGACTTGAGATTAGAATGGATCCTTTAAATAAAGCTAGTGAAAAAGTGGCAATAAAAAATGGATATAAAAAAGAAGGGTTACTTAAAAAAATCATTAAATTTCAAGACAATTATTATGATAATTTTTTATATGCAAAGATAAGGGCTTAATAATAGGGGAGTTGGTTTATTTTAGTTATTAACAAAATGTTTATAACATTTAGAAATGGAGTGGGTATAATGAAGGGGAAAATAAATTATTTTGTTATAAGCTTATTTTTGTTAATAGTTATAGCCAGTAGCTATTATTTATTAGATTACTATCTAATTAAAAAACCATTTATAAAAGAAATTAATAGAGGGGACTTTTATATAAAATATAATAGTGAACCTAGTATGGACGATAGAACTTTTGAAACAAAGATAAATGGTGACGGCACTTATGTAAAAATCACCAGATTTAGAGATGATATAGCTAAAGCTAAGACTATAGTGGGAAGTGTGTCTAAAGAAAAATTAATTAAATTTATTAAGTATGTAGTTATTAATGAAAATTTTTTTCAAATGCCTAAAAGGATAGATGGAGATGTAATGGATGGTAGTAATATTTATTTAGAGATAAGGGTAGGTAGTAAGATTAAGAAAGTTGGGGGGTATCAACCAACTGCTGCTAGTGATAGATTTAATAGAATTTATATAAGGTATTGTCATTTATTTAGAGACTAAAATGTTAAAAGGGGGTATTATGAAGGATATCTACGAAGTTTTTGATTATATTTATAAAGAAATAAAAAATAAAAAACAAGCACACAAACCAATAATAATTGGTATTAATGGCATTGACACCTCAGGGAAAACTGAATTTACAAATAGCTTAGATACTTATTTAAAAAAACAAAAAGAAAAAGTTCAAATAATACATATAGATGATTTTCATAATCCTAAGAACATAAGATACTCTGGCAAGGATGAAATTGAAAATTATTTTTATAAAAGTTTTAATATAAAAGGATTAGTAAATGAGTTATTAATCCCAATTAAAAAGAAAAATTATTTACATAAGAAAATTAGATCATTAAACTTAGAAACAGATAAATACGATTTAGAAAAAGTTTTTTCGATAGATAAAAATACTTTGGTAATTTTAGAAGGGGTATTTATCTTTAGAAAGGAGATAGAACCCTATCTAGACTATAAAATTTTTATCCATATACCCTTTGATGAGTGTAAAAAAAGAGTTTTAAAAAGGGATGTCCCAAAATATGGTGAAGAAATCTTAAAAAAGTATGACTTAAAATACATACCCACTCAAAAGTATTATCTTAAAGAGTATCCAACTGAAAAATATTCAGATATCATTATCGATAATACAGACTTTAATAATCCAAAAGTAATATTTAAAGAGCTAAAGAATCTATAACTTAACTTTTAAAAGAAAGGTGTGACAATTTGTTTGATAGAAGTAAGCCTAGTATTGAGGGGCTAGACGATACTTTTATGATAAAGTTAAATAAAAAATTACAAAAGAAGAAGATATTAAGTTGCTTGGTTTTAAGAAATGAAAAGTTAGTCTTTGAATATTATAAGAATAAAAAAAATGAAAATAAACTTCAAAGAATTAACTCATGTACTAAAAGTTTTATATCAGCTTTGTTTGGTATTTTAATTAAGCAGGGATTAATTAAAGATTTACATACACCTATAGTAGAATTTTTTCCAAACTTAATTAATAAACAGTCTGATATACGTAAAAAAGAAATAACACTTTATAATTTATTAACTATGACGCCAGGCTTTTATTGGCCTGAATTTGGCAAATGGGACAATTTCCCTAAGATGCAATATAGTTCTGACATGATTAAATTTATCATTAATAGACCACTGGAAAGTTCCCCTGGAGAATATATGAATTATAACTCAGGCTGTTCTCATTTATTATCAGCGATAATTCAAAAGGTATCTAGAGTTAGTACCTATGATTTTTCTAGGAAGTATCTATTTAGACCACTTGGTATTAATAATTCATTTTGGTATGATAGGGATAATATAAATTTAGGTGCAGATGGATTAAAGATACAAAGTAAAGACATGCTTAAATTTGGCTACTTATACTTAAAAAAAGGTTTTTTAAATGGTAAAGAAATTATTCCTAAAAAATGGGTAGAAAAATCTACTGATATTCATTTTAAAGGATATGATAATATAGGAGATTATGGGTATCATTGGTGGATTTCAAAGGGAAAAGAGTATTATTTTTCTTTGGGGTATGGAGGACAATTTATTATTGTATCACCAAAATATAATTTGGTAGCTGTTTTTACTAGTAGAATGTATGAAAATTCATTAGTGCCACTAAAATATTTTAATGAATATATATTACCTTCGTTAAGGGTTAATTAAGGGGGAGAAGATGAAAAATAAACTAATATTTTTTGAAGGTCAGCCAGGATCAGGCAAATCTAGTTTGTCTCAGTATATTTTTAGACAGATAAACTTAAATAATAAATCAGTTTATTGGATGGATGAGTATGAACAGAATAATATACAATTTAAAGAATTTTGGATTGAATATAATAATCCAACTGATAAAGATATTATAGATATACTTATTAACTGTTGGATTGACTTAATTAAAAGGATAAAAAACACAGAAAAAAAATTTATCCTTGATAGTGCACTATTTAGTTACAGTTTATATTTAAAAAGTTTAGAAATCCCAGAAGAAAAAATAAATAAATATTTTAATAGGATAGAAAATCTATTAAAAGAACTTAATCCAAAGGTGATTTTTTTATATGGGGATACAGAAAGTGTAGTTTCTAGAGCTTGTAGTAGGAGAGGGGAGAATTGGACTAAATATACAATTAATAATATTAATTCATCTCCATATCAAAGGAAAAGAAATAGAACTGGTTTTAAAGGTATGTTAGATTACTTTAAGGATGGGCAGATACTATATAAAAATATAGCTTCAAATTTGGAATTTCCTATATTACATATAGATATAACAAAAGAAAAATGGAAAGAAAATGAGTTAAAAGTTTTAAAATGGTTAGGTTATGAGAAAATAGATGATACTCATTATTTACCTAAAGAACTTTTAAATAAATATGTAGGAAAATATAAAGTTTCTAAAGATTTTCCAGTTAAGGATGAAAAGTTATGTATAGAGCTAGATAAAGGTCAATTAATACTAAAAGGGACTTACTGGGAAGATTATAAGCTTAAACCAAAAACCGATAAATACTTTCACATACAAGGAATCCCTATGTATATTGATTTTAAGATAGATAATGGAAAAGTAATTGGGTTTAATTATACTTTTATAAATAGATTAACTTATTATTGTTCTAAGATATCAGAATTTTAATTTGAAAATGGATTTTTTTTATAATATTTGATTGAAAAGTATATTATAAAAAATATTAGTAGGTGGCATCTTAATTAAAAGGTGCCATCCTCTTTTTTTTGAAGATTTATTTTAAGAATATTAATATGATTTGATTTTAACAAGCAATTTTGCATATCAATGCAATTTATTCTGAGGTTATAATCTATATAATAAAAGGATAAATTTGCATAACTATAAAGTGATTTTAGAAAATACCTTAGAGTAAAGTTGCATGAAATTTTGATTATAACCCTTTGAAACTAGAGTATAACTTCAAACTTATATTAGCAATATTAAAATAAAATATACAAACAACATAATGAAAATACATAAAAAAACAAAAATTAATTAAAGAATAGTTGAATAAATAATTAAAATAAGGTATAATTATAAAAATTATAAATTTAAAGCAGGTGAAAATAATGGATACAAAAGATGTTGAAATATTGATAGAAGCTTTACCATATATAAAGAAATTTAGAAATAAAACGTTTGTCATAAAATATGGTGGTAGTATATTTAAAAACGAATTAGCTAAAAAAGCCTTCATTGATGATGTAGCATTATTATCTTTATCAGGTATAAATATTATTATTGTACATGGTGGTGGTCCTAATATATCTGAAATGCTTACAAAATTAGATAAAAAAACAAGATTTATAAACGGTTTGAGGGTAACAGATAAAGAAACTATGGATATAGTTGAGATGGTTCTTTCTGGAAAGATCAATAAAGAAATTACTACAGAACTTTGTAATCATGGTATTAATGCTCTAGGGGTTAGCGGTAGAGATAGTAAATTAATAACAGCTAAAAAGAAATTGTTAGATAGTAAAGAAGATTTAGGTTATGTTGGTGAAGTAGTAAGTATAAATAATAAATTTTTACTAGATTTAGTAAATAAAAATTATATTCCTGTTATATCACCAATAGGTGCTGATGATAAAGGAAATGCTTATAATATTAATGCAGATTATGTTGCAAGTTTTATAAGTTCTAAATTAAAAACAGAAAAACTTATTTATATAAGTGATGTAAAAGGTATTTATAAAGATATAAACGACGACTCTAGTTTCATAAATAGGGTTAATAAAAAAGAGATAAAAGAGTTAATAAATAAAGGTTTAATAAATGGTGGAATGATACCTAAAATGGAATGTTCATTAATGGCACTTGATAATGGCACAAAGGATGTCCATCTTATAGATGGAAGAAAAGAACATAGTTTACTAATAGAGATATTTACAAATGATGGCATAGGTACAATGATTGAAGGGGGTTTTTAGAATGAAAGATAATATTATGAAAAACTATGGAAGATTAGATATAACCTTAGAAAAAGGAATTGGTTCAAAAGTTTTTGATACTGAAGGGAAAGAGTATATAGACTTTGTATCAGGGATAGCTGTTAATTGTTTAGGACATAGCCATCCTGCTATATTAAAAGCTATAAATGAACAAAGTGAGAAATTAATCCATATTTCAAATTTATACTGGAATGAACCACAATTAAAATTAGCTAAAAAGTTAGTAGATAATAGTGATCATAAAGAAGCTTTTTTCTGTAATAGTGGAACTGAGGCTGTAGAAACTGCTTTAAAAATTGCAAGAAAATTTGGTAAAAATAAAAAAGGAAAAAATAAAAACGAAATATTATATATGGAAAATTCTTTTCATGGAAGAAGTTTAGGAGCATTAGCAGTTACTGGCCAAAAGAAATATCAAACACCATTTATGCCCCTTATGGAGGGAGTAAATTCAGTAAAGTTTAATGATATAGATGATCTTAAATCTAAAATAAATGGAAATACCTGCGGTGTAATAATAGAACCTATTCAAGGGGAAGGGGGTATAGAAAAGGTAGATAAAGAGTTTTTAAAAAAATTAAGAGTACTTTGTAATGAATATAATGCTTTATTAATATTTGATGAAGTGCAATGTGGTATAGGAAGATTAGGTAAATTATTTGCATATGAAAGTTTAGAAGTTATACCTGATGTTATATGTATGGCTAAAGGTTTAGGGGGAGGATTTCCTATAGGTGCTGTTTTGACAAATAAAAAAGCAAGTGTATTAAAAAAAGGTGATCATGGATGTACATTTGGAGGAAATCCATTAGCCTCACAGGTATCTTTAGCAGTATTAAAAGAACTTATAGATGGTAGAGTAATAAAAAAGGTTAAAGATAAGGAAAATTATATTGTTGGTAAACTTAAAAAACTTAAAGATAAATATGAAGTTATAAAAGAAATAAAAGGTGAGGGTTTATTATTAGGTATTAAATTAAATGATAAACCACAAAAGCTTTTAAATAAGACTCTTGATAATGGGCTTTTATTAGTGGGAGCTGGGAAAAACGTAATTAGAATAGTACCACCTTTAAATGTTAAAAAAGAAGATATTGATAAAGGATTAGATATTTTAGAAAAGTCAATTAAAGTAATATATTAAAGGAGATGATTATATGATATTTACACAGGATGCTATTAAAAATGCTGATATTAAGGATTTAGAAAATTTTAGTATAATGCCTAGCTTAAAAAAGATAGCAGTTATTAATCTAGGGATAAATAAAGAAGATTTAATAAAAATAGTTGATAAAAAATATAGTGTAAGTGTTTTTAATTATGATTTTGATATTGATTATATAAAAAATAACTTTGATGTAGTTTTTATATCAAATGGTGATATAGAGGGTGAAAATTTTAATATATTGATTGAAAAAATTAAAAAATTAATAGGAAAAAATATTATTCTTGGAGTTGGATTTGGAAAAAAAGTTATAAAAAAGACAATGGATATTAAATATGAAGGTAATTATATTGATAATGAACTTAAAGTATATGGTTGTGAAGTTAAAGATGATTATATGAAAAAAATATTAAAATTCATTTAGTTTGAGGTGTTAAATATGAAAGGCATAATATATTTAGAAGATGGAACAGTATATATTGGTGAAGGTTTTGGTAGTAAAGGAACTAGGGTTGGTGAAATAGTATTTAATACTTCTATGACAGGATATCAAGAAATATTAACTGACCCATCCTATAAGGGACAAATCATTACAATGACATATCCGTTGATTGGAAATTATGGAGTTAATAGTTTTGATAATGAATCAAATAATATTCATGCAGCCGGTATGATTGTTAAAACATTTAGTAAAAATCCTTCGAATCATTTAAAAGAAGATACAATAGATACGTTTTTAAAAGAGAAAAATGTAGTGGGAATTAGTAATGTAGATACAAGAAGTATAACTAAAAAGATAAGAACTTTAGGAAGTATTAAATGTGTAATATCAAATAAGGAATTTGATTTAAATGTCTTAGATAATATTATTAAAAAAACCCACTTAAGATATGATTGGATGAAGGATGTGGGAGTTAAAAAATCATATAAAATAAATGGAAATGGACCTAATATAGCTTTGTTAGATTTTGGTATTAAAAAGAATATAATTAATAATCTTAAAAAATTAGATTGTAATATAACAGTTTTTCCGCAAGATGCAGAATATGAGGAAATAATGGCTATAAAACCTGAAGGAGTACTTTTAAGTAATGGACCAGGAGATCCAGAAAAAGCTGAAGGTGCAATAAAAACAATTAAAAAGCTTATCGGCAAACTTCCTATATTTGGAATATGTTTAGGGCATCAATTGATAGCTCTAGCCATAGGAGGAGAAACATATAAGATGAAATTCGGTCATAGGGGAGGAAATCATGGTGTCTATGATATAAAAAGGGATAGAGCATATATTACTAGTCAAAACCATGGATATGCTGTTGATAAAGAAACTATAAAAGATACTATGGATATAACCCATATTAACTTAAATGATGATACCTTAGAAGGTATGGAACATAAAAATTTACCAATATTCTCTGTACAGTTCCATCCTGAAGGTTCTCCTGGACCTTTTGATTCTTCCTATCTATTTAACAAGTTTATTTTATTAGTAAAGGAGGATAAAGATGCCACTAAATAATAATTTAAAAAAGATTCTAATAATAGGTTCAGGTCCAATAGTTATAGGACAAGCTGCTGAATTTGATTATTCTGGAACACAAGCATGTAAAGCTATAAAAGAAGAGGGAATAGAAACGGTTTTAGTAAATAGTAATCCAGCTACTATAATGACTGATAATAACATAGCTGATAAAGTTTATATTGAACCTATAAATATTGAAAGTTTATCTAGCATAATAAAAAAGGAAAAACCTGATGGTTTATTAGCAGGTTTTGGAGGACAAACAGCATTAAATATTTCTATGGAATTAGAACAAAAGGGCATATTAGATAAATATAATGTTAAACTTCTAGGCATTGAAAAGGATACTATTATTAAATCAGAGGATAGAGATGAATTTAAAAAGTTAATGGAAAGTATTAATGAACCCATCTGTAAAAGTATAATAGCCACTGATTTAAAAGAATGTGAAAACTTTGCAAATAAATTTGGTTATCCAGTTATTATAAGACCAGCGTATACCCTCGGAGGAACAGGGGGAGGGATAGCTAAAAATTATAATGAACTAATAAAAATAGCTTCAAGGGGTATAAAAAATAGTCCTATAGGACAGATAATATTAGAACAAAGTGTAGCAGGCTGGAAGGAATTAGAGTATGAAGTTATGAGGGATGAAAAGGGAAATGTAATTATTGTATGTAATATGGAAAACTTCGATCCTGTGGGAGTTCATACCGGTGATAGTATAGTAGTAGCACCTTCTCAAACCCTAACCGATAAAGAGTATCAGATGCTAAGGAGAGCTTCTATAAAGATAATTAAGAGTTTAGATATTAAAGGAGGATGTAATATACAATTTGCACTAGACCCAAATAGTAATAACTACGTGGTTATAGAAGTAAATCCAAGGGTTAGTCGTTCAAGTGCATTAGCATCAAAGGCAGTTGGTTATCCTATAGCAAAGTTAGCAGCAAAGATAGCTATTGGGTTTAGTTTAGATGAACTTAAAAACTATGTAACAAAAAATTCAAGTGCTTGTTTTGAGCCTACATTAGATTATGTTGTGGTTAAATTTCCTAAATGGCCCTTTGATAAATTTGATAAAGCAGATAAAAAGTTAGGTACGCAAATGAAAGCTACAGGAGAGGTTATGGCAATAAGTAGAACTTTTGAGAGTGCTTTATTAAAAGCAGTTACATGCCTAGAGGGTGATGTTAAAGGATTAAGCCTTAAATATATTACTAGCTTAGATAATAATGTATTGTTAAAAAAGATAAATGAATGTAGTGATGAAAGACTATTTTTAGTAGCAGAAGCACTAAGACGGGATATGGATATTAATTATATTCATGAATTAACTTGGATTGATTTATGGTTTTTAAATGCAATAAAAAATATTATTAATGTTGAAGAGGAACTTAAAAATAAATTAGATAAAGAAGTTTTATATAAAGCTGAATCCTATGGATTTACTGATGATGAAATAGTTAAGCTTAGTGGCTATAACCATGGAGAAATAGATAATTTAAGAAAGGAAAATAATATATATCCTGTATTTAAAATGGTAGATACCTGCAGCGGAGAGTTTATAGCTAAAACTCCTTATTTCTATTCATGTTATGAAGATGAGGATGAAAGTATAATAACAGATAGTAAAAAGGTAATAGTCATTGGTTCAGGACCAATTAGAATAGGACAAGGTATAGAATTTGATTATTCTTGTGTTCATGGTATATGGGCATTGAAGGATTTAGGGTATGAATCAATTATAATAAATAACAATCCAGAAACAGTAAGTACAGATTTTGACATAGCAGATAAACTATACTTTGAATCCCTTTATATAGATGATGTATTAAATATAATAAATAAAGAAAAACCAGAGGGAGTAGTTCTTCAATTAGGAGGTCAAACTTCAATAAATTTAGCCTCTAAACTATATGAAAAGGGAGTTAATATACTAGGTACTTCATATAATTCTATTGATTTATCTGAAGATAGATATAAGTTTAGTAACTTCTTAGAAAAAATAAATGTAAATACTCCAAAGGGATATACTGCTATAGGTCTTGAAGATGCTTTAAAAATAGTAAAAGAAATTGGTTTTCCAATTGTAGTAAGACCTTCCTATGTAATAGGAGGTAAAAAAATGAAAGTAATTAGAAATAAAAAGTCTTTAATAGAATATATAAAAGACTCTGTAAAGATATCAAAGGAATGTCCTGTATTTATTGACGAATATATAGAAGGTATAGAAATAGAAGTTGATGCAGTATCCGATGGTAAAGATATTTTAATACCTGGGATTATGGAACATATAGAAAAAACCGGAGTACATTCAGGAGATAGTATAACAGTTTATCCTTATTTAAGTTTAGATGATAATACTATAAAAAAAATTGTGGATTTCACTAAAAAAATTGCAAATAACTTAGATATAAAGGGCCTTTTAAACATTCAATATGTATTTGATGGTAAAGATGTATATGTAATAGAAGTTAATCCTAGGGCCTCAAGAACTGTACCTATTTTAAGTAAAGTAACTAATATACCAATGGTAAAATTAGCAATGGAAGTAATGCTTGGTAATAATCTTAAAAATAACCCCTACGGATTAGGACTTATTGATAAAAAGAATTTTTATGCAGTTAAAGTACCTGTTTTTTCTAATGAAAAACTTACAGATGTTGATGTTTCCCTAGGACCAGAAATGAAGTCTACAGGGGAGGTTTTAGGTATAGATAAAGATTTAGATATAGCTTTATATAAAGGTTTTAAAGCAGCAGGTTATAATATAGCTAAAAAGGGAAATATGTTTATTTCATTAAATGAAGAAGATAAGTTAAAAAGTTTAGACTTATTAAATGAATACAGCAATCTAGGATTTAATTTATTTGCATCTAAAAGAACAAGTGAATTTCTTAAAAACAATAATATAAACTGTAAAACATCTTCCTTAGATGAGATGATTAAAGATATAGATAAAATTAACATAATTATAAATACTCCTACAGAGGGAAATAAGAAAAGGAAAAAAGGATTTAAATTAAGAAGAAAGGCAACTGAAAGAAATATATCAGTATTTACATCATTAGATACATTAAAAGCTTTCTTAAAAGCAATTAAAATTGAAAAAAATAATGATTTTGTAGATTATAATTCAATGAATTATTATATTGATTAGATACACCGAAATTTTTCGGTGTATTTTTTTTTACTTTATTTTAGTCACATAAATTGTATATTCATACAACATATTGTTGAAAAAAAGTATGAAATCACCACAAATAAATATGTTTAGTAAAAGTTACTAAATATATATGTTAATTAACAGAATATTTATAAAATTATGACAAAGGCCTTTTGTAAAATAATAAAGAACTATTACATATACATATATAACTAAACAAAATTAACTGGGGGTGAAGTTTTGAAGAATTTTCAGTATTTTAAACCTAAAAGTTTAAAAGAAGCTAGCGAGATATTATCAAAACATAAAGGTAAAGCACATATTTTAAATGGAGGTACAGATTTAATAATAAGAATGCGAGATAGAATTATTGAGCCAGAAGTAGTAGTAGATATAAAGGAGATAGATGAACTAAACAGTATACATTTAAATAAGCATGGAGAATTAATTATTGGGGCATGTGTAAATTTAAATGATATAGCTCATAACAAAATAGTGGATGAAAATTATGATTTTCTTTCTAAAGCGGCTCATATGGTAGGCTCAAGCCAAGTAAGAAATAGGGCTACAATGGTTGGTAATATATGCAACGCATCTCCATTAGCAGATACTGCCACACCTTTACTTGCATTAGATGCTAAAGTATTAGTTTATGGAGCTGAGGGGAAGAAAGAAATTTCTATTCATGACTTTTTCATTTGGGTAAGAAAAACCTGTTTAAAGATAGGAGAAATTGTAATTGGAATTAAGATTCCTTCGTATAGTAACGATATTTTAGGTGATTTCCAGAAAATATCAAGAAGGAAAATGGTAGATTTATCTACTGTATGTGGAACTGTTTTAAAAAATGGTGATGATATAAGAATAGCCCTAGGTGCAGTTTCACCAACTCCTATAAGACTTAGAAAAACAGAAGGGTTTATTAAAGGTAAAGAACTTACAGAAGAGGTAATAAAAAAAGCTTTAGAAGTAGCGGTTTCTGAAATATCACCTATTGATGATATACGTGCATCTAAAGAATATAGAATAAATATGACAAAAGTGATAATAAAGAGGGGACTTAAAAAAATAAGGCAAAAAAATTTAGCATTAGCAGAAGGCTAATAAAGGCAAGTTAAGGGAATTGATAGGGGGGATGATGTTGAAATATAAAATAAATTTTAATTTAAATAATGAGGAAATTGAGCATTACATAGACCCTAATAGAACTTTATTAAATATGATAAGGGAAGATTTTGATTTAACAGGAGCTAAGGAGGGCTGTGGAGCAGGTGAATGTGGTGCTTGTACAGTTTTGTTAGATGGTAAACCTGTTAATGCATGTTTAGTACTAGCAATAGAAGTAGAAGGAAAGGATATATTAACCGTTGAAGGACTTTCGCCTGGTAACAAATTAGATGAATTACAGATATCTTTTATAGAGAATGCTGCATTACAATGTGGTTATTGTACGCCAGGAATGGTAATGACTGCAAAAGCATTATTAAAGGAAAACAATAATCCTACTGAAGAGGAAGTAAAGGAAGCTCTTAGTGGTAATTTGTGTAGATGCACTGGATATAAAAAGATCATTAAAGCTGTTATGGATATTGTAGAAAAAGGTAAACATTAGGGGAAGGGGGGAGGCTAATGGAATTTGTAGGAAAAAGTGTTAACAGAGTTGATGGGATAAAAAAGGTTACTGGCTCTTTAAAATATGTTGATGATATAAAAATGCATGGAATGTTATATGCTGCAGTAAAAAGAAGTATTTATCCCCATGCAAAAATAATTAATATTGATATTACTAAGGCAAAAAAATTAAAGGGAGTAGTGGATATAGTTATTGGGAAGGATTTTCCAAAGAGAGTAGGACTATATCTTGAAGATAAAACTTTTTTAGCAGTTGATAAAGTTAGATACAGAGGCGAAGGAGTAGCAGCTGTAGTTGCTAAAACTGAAGAATTAGCACATAAGGCTGTGGATTTAATAGAGGTTGAGTATGAAGAGTTACCTGCTGTAACAAGTGGAGTAGAGGGATTAAAAGAAGATGCACCATTGGTTCATCCAGATTTAGATAAATATAAGTGGGCACCAATATTTTTTCCAAAGGAAGGAACTAATATAAGTAACCATTATAAGTTAAGAAAAGGTAATATTGATAAAGGATTTGAAAATGCAGATATAGTTATAGAAAATGATTTTTATATTCCCCATGTTCAACATGTACCAATAGAAAATCATTCAGCAATAGCTAAAATGGATGCAGAAGGATTTTTAACAGTATGGGCATCTTGTCAATCGCCTTTTGCAGTAAGGCAAGCTTTATCAGTAGCATTTGATATTCCATTAAATAAACTAAGGGTAATATCACCTGCAGTTGGGGGAGGATTTGGTGGTAAAGCTGGTACTACCCTTGAGGGGATTGTTATTCCTCTTGCTATGAGAACTAATGGTAAACCAGTAAAATTAACTTATTCAAGGGAAGATGAGTTTGTTAATAGTTTTGTTAGACAAGGATTACATGCTCGTATAAAAACTGGTGCCAAAAAAGATGGAAAAATAGTTGCTGTTAAAAATGAATTTATTTGGGATGGTGGAGCTTATACAGAATATGGTGTAAATATAGCTAAAGCTGCTGGATATGCATCTACTGGTCCATATGATATAGAAAATGTTCATTCTGATTCTATTTGTGTATATACAAACCATCCAGTTGGAGGACCCTTTAGAGGATTTGGAATGTGTGAAATACACTTTGCTATAGAGCAAAATATGGATATTGTAGCTGATAAATTAAACATAGATAAGGTAAAAATCAGAAAAATTAACGGTTTAAAGCCTGGAGGAGTTACTGCTACTGGTGAACAATTAGATGTATGTGGTCTTCAGGAATGTTTAGATGAAGTAGTAAAGGACATAGAATATTATAAAAAGGAAGAATCTAATGAGCCTAATAAAGTTAGAGCAAAGGGTATTGCATTTGGGTTTAAAGCACCCTCAATGCCAAACAATGTAGCATCATCTGCTATTATAAAAATCAATGAAGATGGTACTCTACATTTATTAACAAGTGCACAAGATATAGGTCAAGGTTCTGATACTGTTCTTACACAGATAGCATCGGAAATATTATCTATACCTCCAGAAAAAATAACTATTAAAACAGGAGATACTGACCATACTCCTTATGAATGGCAAACTGTTGCAAGTCGTATAACATATTGTGCAGGTAATGCTATAAAATTAGCCTGTGAGGATGCTAAAAACCAACTTCTTGAATTAGCACAAATAAAGCTTGGAATATATAAAAGAGATTTAGAATTAAAAGATGGAAATATAGTTTCTAAAATATACCCAGATAAAAAAGTGTCTATCTCAGAACTTTCATTAGGACTTTCAATGCCAGATGGATCCGGTATACATGGACCAATTATTGGTAGAGGATCCTTTATACCTCCAAATATTAGAGATGCAGATAAATTAACGGGTCTAGGAGATAAGCCTGTTGCATTTTGGACATTTGGATGTCAGGGAGTAGAAATAGAAGTTGATATTGAAACAGGAAAAATTAAAGTATTAAATGTTGCATCATGCTTCGATGTTGGTAAGGTTATTAATCCAAAATTGATAGAAGGTCAAGTTGAAGGAGCCATAGTCCAAGGCTTGGGTACAGCTTTATTTGAAGAATTAATACTTAAAGATGGTAAAGTTTTAAATCCAAATTTTGTAGATTACAAAATACCAACCTTTGATGACATGCCAAAAATGATTATTAAGTTTGTTGAAAATGCAGAAGAAACTGGTCCATTCGGAGCAAGAGGTATAGGGGAGCCAAGTATGGTACCCGCTGCACCAGCTATTGCAAATGCAGTTTATAATGCCCTTGGTATTAGAATAAACTCTTTACCTATAACAAGTGAGAAAATATTAAAAGCATTGAAAAAATAGTTTAATTGCGAGAGGTAACTATTAAATTAATAGGGGGAGTTTTTATATGAGTATAGAAAGTAATGTAAACAGTGATGCTATCAGAGATGCTAGTAAAATATCTCTTAGTAAGAAAGGTATATTAGGCATTCAACATGCATTTACAATGTTTGGCGCTACAGTATTAGTACCAATAATTACTGGTTTAGATATTTCAGTTGCATTATTTATGGCAGGTATAGGAACATTACTTTTCCATTTGATTACTAAAGGAAAGGTACCAGCTTTTTTAGGTTCTTCTTTTGCTTTTATAGCACCTATGTTAGCAGTAGTTAAGATTATTGAAGAAGGTGGAGGAACAGATGGGTTAGCCTATGCTAGAGGGGGATTAGTAGTTGCTGGTTTAGTGTATTTAGTATTAGCAGGATTAATTTACTTCTTTGGTGTTGAGAAAGTTATAAAGTTTTTCCCTCCAATTGTTACTGGTCCAATTATAATTGTTATAGGACTCAAACTTGCTCCAGTTGCAATAGATATGGCATCAGGAGGTTGGGGTTTTGCAATATTAAGCTTTATTATAGTAACAGGGGTAAGTGTTTACTGTAAAGGTTTCTTAAAAGTAGTTCCTGTAATAATAGGTTTAGTAGGAGCTTATATTATAGCTATTATTTTTGGTAGTGTTGATTTCACACCAGTTTCAGAAGCTAAGTGGATAGGAGTTCCTGGATTTACAATGGCTAAATTTAGTGTAGAAACTGTTATGATGGTAGCGCCGATTGCTCTTGCAACAATGGTTGAGCATATAGGGGATGTTTTAGCAATAGGTTCTACTGTTGAAAAAGATTTTATGAAGGAACCTGGACTTCATAGGACTCTTTTAGGCGACGGTATTGCAACATCATTATCAGCATTATTTGGTGGTCCTGCAAATACTACTTATTCTGAAAATACAGGAGTATTAGCACTAACTAAGGTATGGGATCCGTTAATTATGAGAATAGCAGCTGTATTTGCTATATTACTTAGTATAATACCTAAATTAAGTTCAATTATAAGTACTATACCAACTTCTATAGTTGGAGGTATTTCAATAGTATTGTTTGGTATGATAGCTTCAATAGGAGCTAGGACACTTGTAGAAAATAAGATAGACTTTACTAAAGCTAGAAATTTAATTATATCTGCAGTAATAATGGTATTAGGACTTGGTGGTGCTGCATTACCTGTAAAATTTGGAATGGTTAATTTTGCAATTGAAGGTATGGCATTAGCAGCAATAGTTGGAATTATATTAAATAAAGTTTTACCTGAATAAAATAATTTACCTCTCGCTTAAATAAGCTCTTATAAAAAGGGCTTATTTTTTTGTTTAATAAAGTAAAGTTGGCATCTGGAATGTGATAAAAAAATATTTAAAGGAAATTTGTTTTTTTTATGGAAGTATATATTAATTTGTTACCCTTTTTAATCCAAGAAATACAAAAAAATTATGAAAATAGTATATAATGTAATGAAGGAATATTCTGAAATGAATCTTTATTTAAGATATAATATGCTAAAGAATAAATCACTTAAGGGGGATTCTAATGAAAAAAATTAAAGTGGAAAATGCTATAGGAACAATTTTAGCACATGATTTAACTAAAATTGTTCCTGGTAAATTTAAAGGTGCTAGATTCAAAAAAGGACATATTATAACAAAAGATGATATTGAAGTATTAAAGGATATGGGGAAAAATCATATATATTCATTTGTATTAAATGAAAATAGTTTACATGAGAATGAATCAGCTATTACTATGGGAAAAGCAGCTATAGGAAAAGGAGTTTATACAACGAAGCCATCTGAAGGAAAGGTAAATATTAAAGCCCAAAAGAGAGGTTTATTAAAAATAAATAAAAAAGTTTTAGAAAGGGTAAATAATATTGATCTATTAATGCTTGCAACTTTGCATAATAACACAATTGTAGAAAAAGATCAGACTGTAGCAGCAACAAGAATAATACCATTAGTAATAGAAAAAGAGAAAATAGAAAGATTTAAAAATATTTGTAAATATGAAGATTCTATTGTAAGTGTAAAGCCTATGTATAATTTAAAAACAGGGATAATAGTTACAGGCTCAGAGGTTTATTATGGTAGAATTAAGGACAAATTTGGTGATATTTTAAAGAATAAAATAGATACTTATCAATCTGAATATGTTGGGATAAAATACGCACCAGATGATCCAAAACTAATATCAAAAGCCATGTTAGAATTGATTGATATGGGGGCAGAAGTTATACTAGCCTCCGGTGGTATGAGTGTTGATGCTGATGATGTTACACCACTGGCTATTAGGGATATATCTACTGAAGTTATTTCTTATGGTTCACCGGTATTACCTGGTTCAATGTTTATGGTAGCCTATAGAAATGATGTAACAATATTAGGCATACCAGGATGTGGAATGTATCATAAAGTTACGGTTTTTGATGTTATATATCCTAGAGTGTTAGCTAAAGAAAAATTATCAAAACAAGATATAACTTCTTTAGCATATGGAGGGCTTTGTATGAAATGTGAAATTTGTAATTATCCTATTTGTCCCCTTGGAAAAATGTAAGACTTTGATATAAGTTAGTAAAAGGTTAGGTGAATAAAGTTTTATTAATATTTATGGTAGTAATGATTTATTAATTAAATTTTCGGAATTATTATATTCATTCTAATTTTAAAGAGGTTGTGATTATATGAATAAAGGTACTGATTTAGAAGTAAAGGACTTATTTGAAATAGAAATTTTAAAAAATTCAAAAGTTCTTTCAGGAAATGAAGGGTTACATAGAAAAATAACAAAGGTTAATGTCATGGAAGTACCTGATATATTAGATTGGGTTACTCCTGGAGAATTTTTACTTACTACTGCTTACTCCTTTAAAGATAATTTGAACTCGTTAATTGAATTAGTGCCTATGTTAAATAAAAAAGGATTAGCAGGTTTAGGGATTAAGACAAAGAGATATATAGAAAAAATACCAGAAGAAATTATTGACATAGCTAATAAACTAGACTTTCCTATAATAGAGATACCTATAGAAGCATCTTATTCAGAAATTATAACATCGGTACTTTCAGAGATAATCAATAGACAAACTAATATACTGACTAGAATTGATAAATTTCATAATAGGCTTGTAAGTGTAATGTTAAGCGGAGGAAGTTTACAGGGGATAGCTAATGCAATTTATGAAAGTGTTGAAAATAGTGTGGCTATAAGTGAAGATATTTTTAAATCTAATGTGATAGTTTGCGATGATTGTAATAGAGATGAAATTGAAAAAATCATGTTAAAGAGAGATAATAATAAATTTAATTTTGAGATTTTAAATAAAGGATTAAATTATTACAATTCAGTTGACATTATTAAAGGAATAGAAGTTGAAAGAATAAATATACCTATATTTATTGAACAACAACATTATGGTTTTATTTATATATGGCAAGATAAAAAAATGCTTTCCCAGGTCGAATTATCAGTTATAGAATCTTCAATTTCTATTATTGCATTAGATCTAGTAAAGAAACTATCGATATTTGAAATCGAAAATAAACATAGAATTGAATTTTTCGATAATTTGTTATCTGAAGATCCAAAAAAATATAAAAAAGCAGTTGAAAGAGCAAGATTATTTGATTTCGATGTAGAACTTTATTATACAGCAATAGTAATTAAGTTTAAAAACATAGAAGAATCTATTAAGTTTACCCCTAATAATACTAACTACATTCAAAAATTACATGAAAAACTAATGAGTATAATAGATAAAGTATCTGTATTTAAAAAAGAGAAAACTCTTTATGCGAATAAGAGTGACAGAATAATAATTTTATTAGGCAAAAAAAATATTAATGAAGTTAGTAAAAAAGAAGTACTAGAATTTTGCCAAATGATTTATTCTTACGTAAAGAAAGAATCAATAGATTCTAGAATATCTATAGGAATTGGAAGAACATATAGTAAAATCAGCGAATTATATAAAAGTTATAGAGAAGCAAATAGAGCAAGTGATAATTCTAAAGATAAAAATGAAAATATACCAATACATTATGATGACTTAGGAATATATAGAATATTATCCTATGAAGAACTTAAGCCTGAGTTATATCAATTTTATAATGAAATATTAGAACCCTTAGTTAAGTATGATAATGAAAAGGATTCAGAACTTATAGAAACACTTAAGAAATATTTTGAATGTGGAGGAAACTTAAAAAAAATCTCCCAAAGGATGTATATACACTATAATACTATAATATATAGAATCCAAAGAATAAAAGAGATAATAGGAATTGATTTTGAAGATCATAATACTATGTTAAATGTACAAATATGCTTAAAGGTATATGATATTTTAAAAGATGAAAAAAAATAATATAATTACTTTAACTTAGATTTCTTTTTAAAAAGAAATCTAAGTTTTTTTTATTGTTTAAGCGTTTGTTATATATTACTAAATACTAAAACTATAAGTTAGTATAGTTCACTTAGTATATTCTACCAAAAACATATATGTTTTTTCAGTTAATGTTTATAAAGGTAATAAATATGCTTAATAGAATCAATATAGTAAGAAAGAAATAATCATAATTTTTAATTAAACAGTACTAAATATAGCTTTATTATAATATTCTATTTAGTAGTTAGTACCAAATTAGGAAATAGATTTATTAAATTACTATAAAAAATAAATACCTTTTAAAAGGATTGATAAATATGAAAGCAGTCCAGGTGTGTAAAAATATAAAAAAAAATATCGATGGAAAGAAAATAATCACCGGAGAAATACATTCAGTATATTCAAGGGCTTTTAATATTGTTTTAGAAAATAATGATTTTATTACTATTTTATCAAGTGAAAAATCCATAACTCCAAATTCTATATTATTAAATAAGAAAATTGATTTTTTAAAATTAGAAATTAATCAAGGATCTAAGACTTATATATCATCAAATAGTATTGTTATCGATGATATAGGCATATGTATAGAATTTAATAATGCTAAGGAGTGGGATCCAAGCCCTTTGTTTTCCTATGAAAAAGCTTCAGAAAGTGAAATACTACATAAGCTTGAAATTTTAGAGAAATTAATTTATAAGTATGGAAAATTAGAAGGAATTGCTCCAGTATTATCTAATGTAGGCACTTTAAATAAAGATTATAAATTATTTAGTAATACAAAAATAGAAATGAATGAATATAGCATATTTATTATACATAGATTAGAAAAATTTTTAAAATATATTAGTAATAATGAGATAGATAAAATATCAGATGCAACAAAACAGATAATTGGTTTTGGGCCAGGATTAACCCCTTCTATGGATGATTTAATATCAGGATTAATGTTAAGTTTAGTATATTTAATAGATTATTATGATTTAGATAATATGAAAACTTTAAATATAAATAAATTAATAATAAGCGAGGTACTAAACAAAACCACAAGAGTAAGTGAAGAGATGTTAAAATCCTCATCAATTGGTGAATGTATGAAGGATTATAGAAATTTTATTATCTCTTTATTGTCTGATTCTAATGGTGAAGAGTTAAAGGAAAAATTTATAAATGCAATAAAATTTGGAGACACATCTGGAACAGATACAATTTGTGGAATTTATTTTGGGTTTAGAACATTATTAAATAAAAAAAATAGGAGGCTATTTATTAATGGGGCTTAGTGTTGAAGTTAGAAAAAATACTTATTACGATTCGGTTACATTAATGTTAATTTCAAAAGAAATAAAACAAATAATGGGAGTAAATGAAGCTTTAGTGGGAATGGGTACAGATTTAAATAAGGAATTAGCTAAGAATTTAAATCTTATAAACGAAGATATTAAAAAGTTAGGACCAAATGATTTTTTCATTGTAGCAAACCTAGAGGATGATTCTGTTATAGAAAAAGTTATTAAAACAGTTGATAATTTATTGATTAAGAAAAAAAGTGAAGATTCATCAGAATATAGGCCGGCTACATTAGATTCTGCGCTCAAATATCAAAGTGATTCTAATTTAGTGTTAATATCTGTACCAGGCAAATATGCATCTGATGAAGTTAAAAAAGCACTTAAAAATGATAAACATGTAATGCTTTTTAGCGATAATGTTTCAATAGAAGAAGAAATAGAGTTAAAAAAATTAGCTAAGGAAAAAGGATTATTAATGATGGGGCCTGATTGCGGTACAGCTATAATAAATAACGTTCCTTTAGCATTTGCTAATGTTATAAAAAAAGGAAATATAGGTATAGTAGGTGCATCAGGAACTGGAACACAGGAAGTAAGTGTAATAATTGATAAATTGGGAATGGGTGTATCACAGGTTATAGGTACTGGAGGTAGAGATTTAAAAAGTGAAGTTGGTGGAATTATGATGCTAGAAGGTATAGATGCCCTTTTAAATGATAAAAACACAGAGGTCATTGTGTTAATTTCTAAGCCACCAGCTAAAGAGGTTAGTGAAAAAGTTTTAAAAAAAGTATCCAAATCTAAAAAGCCTGTAGTAGTAAATTTTATCGGAGGAGATTTAGATTTAATTAAAAAAC
Organism: Bacillota bacterium; assembly: GCA_009711785.1. Classification (GTDB taxonomy): domain Bacteria; phylum Bacillota; class Clostridia; order Tissierellales; family MES13; genus MES13. Next base: position 11,392 of record VENA01000008.1, on the reverse strand, counting down.
ATGGAGCATATCCTTCTTCGACACTTGAAGATGCAGCTTATAAAGCAGTAGCATTAGCAAAAAAAGAAGAGCCTATGGATTTTAATGGGTTTTCTTTAGAAAAAGAAAAAATTGAAAAAATAGTTAAAAAAGAAGTTGAACAAATGGATAGTGAACAGAAATATTTAAGAGGGTTATATACTGGAGGAACACTAGCAGATGAAGCAATGAAGTTATTAACTAAAGACTTAGGTCATATTTATTCAAACATTCCTTTAGATCCGCAATTTAAATTAATAGATGTTAATAAGAGTATTGAACATACTTGTTTAGATTTAGGGGATGATGAATTTACAGTAGGCAGACCTCATCCAATGATAGATCCTAGCACAAGGGTTGAAAGGTTAATAAAAGAAGCTAAAGATGAAGAGGTTGCAGTTTTATTAATGGATTTTGTGCTTGGATATGGATCCCATGAAGATCCTATAGGTGAAATGATACCTGCAATTAAAAAGGCTAAAGAAAGTATGGTTAAAAAGGGTAAGCATTTATCTATAGTAGCTTCTATATGTGGAACTAATAATGATCCCCAAAGTTTAGAGATTTCTAAAAGAAAGCTTGAAAATGAAGGTGTAATTGTAATGCCTTCAAATGCACAGGCTGTAAAATTAGTATCTGAAATTTTTAAAAAAATTAATAGTTAGGAGTGCTAAAATGTCAAAGATTAATGAATTGTTTAATGATGAATTAAAAATTATAAATATGGGTTTAGAATCTTTTCATAAAGATTTAAAAAGTCAAAATGTTAAAGTAATTCATATGAATTGGAGACCTTTAGCAGGGGGAAATAAAAAAATGGCGTCATTATTATCAAGGTTAAAGTAATTAAATATTTAAAAGGGGTTGATAAAATGGTTCAAGAAAGGATAAAAGAAGCTAACAAGGAGGTAGTAAAAAAGATACTTAGTGCTCAACCTACTTTATTAGCTATAGGAAAAGCAGAAGAAGTTATTCCTAAAATGGGTAAGAAGACTATTTTACATGCAGGTCCTCCTATTAAGTGGGAGAATATGAGTGGACCGCTTAGAGGAGCAGTTATTGGAGGCTTAATTTATGAAGGGTTAGCATCTAATGAAAAAGAGGCTATAAATTTGGCAAAATCAGGGGAAATAAAATTTGATCCTTGCCATCATCATAGTACAGTTGGCCCAATGGCAGGGGTTGTAACAGCTTCAATGCCTGTATGGATAGTTAAAAATACTACTTTTGACAATTATGCATACTGTACATTAAATGAGGGTTTAGGTAAAGTACTTAGATATGGAGCTTTTAGCGAAGAAGTAATAGAAAGATTAAATTGGATGGAAAATACTTTAGCTCCAGTTTTAAAAGATGCACTTAAATTAAGTGGTCCTATAGATTTAAAAACTATGATTACACAAATTTTACAAATGGGGGATGAAGGTCACAATAGAAATAAAGCGGGAACTTCACTTTTAATAAGAGAGTTAGCTCCATATATTACAATGACTGAATATTCGAAAGATATAAAATCAGAAGTATTTAAATTTATAAATAGTAATGACCATTTCTTTTTAAATTTATCAATGCCTGCATGTAAATGTACTTTAGATCCAGCAGCTGGAATTAAATATAGTACTTTAGTTTATACAATGGCTAGAAACGGTACTGAGTTTGGTATTAGAGTATCAGGATTAGGGGATAGATGGTTTACAGCTCCAGCGGAAGTTATAGATGGATTATATTTTCCAGGATACACAATGGAGGATGCAAATCCAGATATAGGCGATAGTGTTATTGCAGAAACCACAGGGATAGGTGGATTTGCAATGGCAGCAGCACCAGCTATTGTTCAATTTGTTGGAGGTACTCCAAAGGATGCATTAAATTATTCAACTTCAATGTATGAAATTACTGAAGCTGAGAATAACACATATAAAATTCCTACTCTTAATTTCAGGGGAAATCCAACAGGGATAGATATACAAAAAGTTGTAGAAACAGGCATATTGCCTATAATAAACACTGGAATCGCTCATAAAGATCCTGGGATAGGTCAAGTAGGTGCAGGATTAGTTAGACCACCTATGAAGTGTTTTGAAGATGCACTTGAAGCCTTTGTAAATATGCTTGAAAAAGAGGGATTGTTAGATCAATAATTTAAATTTTCATAAAAATAAAAAATTCAAGGGGGAAATAATTATGAAATTTTGGGAAAATGTAAAAATGTATGATTTAACACAAAACTTAAGTCACTTATCACCACCATGGCCAACTTATGAGCCATTACAAATTAAATTTTTTAAAAGATTATCACCAAATGGAGCTAATGGGCAATTAATAACTACATCAAATCATGTCGGAACTCACTTAGATGGTCCGATGCATTTTGATACATCAGGTGGAGATATAGCATCTTTACCATTAAGTAAATTAGTAGCACCTGGAGTTATAGTAGATTTATCAGATATAGCTGAAGATTATGGAATATATACACCACAAGATATTATGGATAGAGTAGAGGTGAAAAAGGGTGATATATTAATTATAAACACAGGATACCATAAATATGGTTGGGACCAACCCGAAGCTGATGAAAGAAGATATATGCTTAGACATCCTGGCCCATCTATGGATTTTGTTGATTGGGTTAAAAAGATGGAAATAAAGTGGATAGGTGTTGATTGTGGTTCTGCTGATCATCCAATGAATACAAAGATTCGTGACTGGGAACCAGGAGAAGCAAAATTAGCTGATGATTATTTAAAGAACAAATATGGAAAAGGATTAGAAGAAATTTATTCATGGCCTGATACTTATCAAGCGATGCATGTTCAAGTATTTCCAAAGCCACATGAGATAATTCATGCTGAAAATTTAGGTGGAGAAATAGATAAAGTATTAAATAAGCGTTTAATTATAGGTTGTTTCCCATGGAAATTTGAGGGTGGAGAATCGAGTATATGCCGCATTGTAGCCTTTGATGAAACTAAATAATGTTTTTTACCCGCCTCTTAGGCGGGTAAAATTTTAAAATAAAGGAGGATATGCAATGAAAGAGCATATAGCAGCTTGTGTACAATTTGCAGTAGAGCCGAATAATATAAATGTAAATATTGAAAAAGCATGTTATTGGTTAAAAAAAGCTTATAAAGAATATCAGGCAGATTTAGTAGTATTTCCAGAAACAATAACTACTGGATTTACGCCAAATATACCGGTTGAAGAGTTTTATGAAATGTTATCTGAAATACCTGGAAGTCATACTAAAAAAGTTCAAAAGCTTGCAAAAGAGTTAGGTGTACATGTTGTATTTCCATTATATGAAAGAGGGAAAAAACAAAATGAAATATTAAATAGTTCAATTTTAATAGACGATAATGGGGATATATTAGCTAATTATAGAAAAACCCATCCTTTTCCTACTGAAAGAAAAGCTGGAGGAGGTTGGACTACACCAGGAGATAAAACTGTTGTTGTAGATACAAAACTAGGAAAAATAGGTATGATCATATGTTATGATGGAGATTTTCCTGAATTAAGTAGAGTATTAGCTTTAAAAGGAGCTGAAATAATTACAAGACCTTCCGCTTTATTAAGAAGTTATGAAATATGGGAAACAACAAATAAAGCAAGAGCTTATGATAATCATGTTTATGTATTAGCAGCTAATTCCCTTGGTAAAGATGCAGGAGATAATTATTACTTTGGCCATAGTATGATTGTAAGTCCAATAGCACAAACTATGGCTTTAGCTAGAGGAACTGAGGAAATTATAGCTGCTAAATTAAACCCAAAACCTATAAAATATGTTAGTTATGGAACAAAATCTCCTATGAAATTTGACCATATAGAGGATAGAAATATAGGGGTTTATAAAGAAATTTTATTAGAAGGTAAAAGTAGTTTTGAACCTAGTGAAAGAATACCTTATAAAAAAGCTAAAAATTATTAATATATAAAATTTTAAATCTAAATGTTTTATAAATAAATTATTGTAAGCAGTTAATTTCTTTTAAAGGGAGGGCTATAATATGACGTATGCATTAGATGGTATAAAAGTTCTTGATTTAACAAGAGTTTTAGCAGGACCCTATGCAACTATGATATTAGGGGATTTAGGTGCAGATATAATAAAAATAGAAATACCTAAAAAAGGTGATGATTCAAGGAATTTTGGACCTTATTTAAATAATGAAAGTGCATATTTTATGAGTATAAATAGAAATAAAAGGAGTATGACTCTTAACTTAAAAGAAGAGAAGGGTAAAAAGATACTTTTAGAATTAGTTAAAGAAGCAGATGTTATTGTTGAAAATTTCAGACCGGGGACAATGGAAAAACTAGGGTTAGGATTTGAAGTTTTAAAGAAAAAGAATCCTAAAATAATATACGCTGCAGCATCTGGATTTGGACATAGTGGACCTTATAGTAAAAGGGCAGCTTATGATGCTGTCGTTCAAGCTATGGGAGGTATAATGAGTATTACGGGACAAAAAGATGGGAAATTAACTAGAGTGGGACCTTCTATTGGAGATATTACAGCAGGGCTATTTACATCAATTGGTATATTAACTGCTTTAGTTAATAGAAATAAAACAGGTAAAGGACAAAAGATAGATGTTGCTATGTTAGATTGTCAGGTCGCAATATTAGAAAATGCCATTGCTAGATATGTTGTAACTAAAGACATCCCAAAACCAATGGGTAACAGACATACATCTATAGTTCCCTTTGAACCATTTGAAACAAAAGATGGAGAAATAATAATAGCAGCAGGTAACGATGTGTTATGGTCGAAGCTATGCGATGCTATTGGTAAAAGTGAATTAGTTAACGATGAAAGATTTAAAACAAATCCTTTAAGAAATGAAAATTATGATATTTTAAGAGCTATAATAGCAGAGCCTTTTAAAAATAAAACTACTAATGAGTGGCTAGGGATACTAAATGATAAAGGAGTTCCAAATGGACCGATTAATACTATTGATAAGGTAATTAAAGATCCACAAGTGCTTGAAAGAAAAATGATAGTTGAAGTTGAACATCCAAAAGCAGGAAAATTAAAAGTACCTGGTATACCTATTAAAATGAGTGATACTCCAGGTGAAATAAGAACACCTTCACCATTATTAGGAGAGCATACATATGAAATTTTAGAAGAAATGCTTGGGTATAATAAGGAAAAAATAGATAAATTAAGGGATGAAAATATATTTTAATAAAGTATAATAAACAAAAAAAAGCAAGTATGAAAAGGTTCATACTTGCTTTTTTTATTTGAGATTTAACCCATATGAGTATTTATATATGTTATAAAATATTATTAGAATAAAAATTACTATATAAAAAGGTATTGATTATACTACTTATCCTTTCTAAAAATAAAGGTAATATTTTCTTTCCATAGAATAAAGTATCAATGGTTTATTTAGTTTTAAATATAGATATTGGAGGTGTGTTAATAATAAAAAATTATTTGCAATTTAAACCTTCTTTTGACTTAAAAGAAGATATTAAACAATACTTTAGTAATTTTAATTCTTTAGAGACATATAATCATTCTTTAGATGTATTAGAAGAATTATCATACATTGAAAAGGTAGTAGGTGTTGTTGATAAATATAGTTATATTGCCTGTTTATGTCACGATTTAGGAAGGGTAGTGGCTAAAGAAGATATAATTTTGTTTTGTAGAGAAAATAATATTCATATAACAGAGGAAGAAAAACTATTACCTTCTATTTTACATCAAAGGATATCTAAGTTTATTACAGCAAATGTATTTAAAATAGAAAATGAAAAGATATTAAATGCAATAGGTTATCATACAACATCAAGGGAAAAACCAAGTAATATTGAAATGGAAGTATTTTTAGCTGATAAATTAAGTTTTAGAGAAAAAGAATTTTTTATGATAGTAAAGGAGATAAAGAGTTCTTTAAAAAATTCAAAAGAAGAAGCTATGCTATATTATTTAAAAGAATTATATAAAAAGAAAAATGAATTAAGACTATACCATACAGATGCATATAAAGCTTATAAGTATTTTAAAAAATTATTAAAGGATTAAAGGAGTATGATATGTTATTAGATTTATTAAAAAAAAGATGTAGTCTACGGGATTTTTCAAGTAAGTATATAGAAAAAGAAAAGATAGATTATATACTTAAGGCAGGAAGATTATCTCCATCAGGAGGAAACGAACAACCTTGGAAATTTGGCGTAATTACAAATAAAGATCTCATTAAAAAAATTTCAAACCTTGCTTATAATCAGGAATGGATAAAAGATGCAAATTTTTTAATTGTTTTATGTACAATTATTGTATCTGATAAACGCGGGGGAAGGGATATACAAAGGGCTAGATTTCCAGAATTTAAAGATTCAATTAATAATATGGATAAAAAACTTTATAATAAATTAAATCTAGAAGAACATCAAACTAAAATACCAGGTACACATATGGTATTAGCAGCTTTAGAACAGGGAATAGGTTCTACTTGGATATCTTATTTTAAGGTAGAAGAAGTTTCTAGATTACTAAATTTAGATGAAAATTGTATACCCTCAGAGATAATAGCCTTTGGTTATCCAAAAAAAGAGATAAAGCCTAAAGGAAAAAAGAGTTTAGATGAGATTGTATTTTATAATAAGAATTAGTTAAATAGTTTTTTTTAGTTATTAGGGGGATTTTCATGGCAAAATATAATTCTTATAATGTAAATTTAAGTATTGATACAATAAATAGCTTTCTAAAATCAGAGGTTAACTTTACTTATTATTGTAAAGAAGAAAAGATAAATAGTCTAAATTTTTTTATATTTAAAGATTTAAATATAAAAAGTATAAAGTCTAATAATATAGCTGATTATAGGGTTAAAGAAAAAATAGCTAATTGGTCACCTTTTATTAAAGAATCTAAAGAAATTAATATTTACTTTTCTAAACCGCTAGTAAAGGGAGAAAAAGTTTATATTAAATTTAATTATAGTGGACAAATAAAAAATTTAGGTATTAATAGAATTACAGAAAAATGGATAGAGTTAGGGATATATTCTCCATGGTTTCCTTTGATTGAAAAAATTCATAAGGCATGTTTTAAGGTAAATATATCATTTAAAAAAGATGATTATTTTGTAGTTGGAAGTAATATTACTAAACCTACAGAAAATGGCTGGCTTATTAATCAAAAGATTCCCTTTATAGATTGTTCATTCTTAGCTTCAAAATATTTTAATAATAATCAGTTTAAAAATAAAGTGAAAGAAGTGGATGTGCAGGTTTTTTATATTGATAATAGTCATAAGATAATTGCAAAAGAGTTAAATGATATATCCCATAGTATATTAAATAGTTTTGTTTCTAAATTTGGAGATATTAAGAAACAAAATTTTTCAATAGTAATCTTACCTAGAGAGGATGGAGGTGGATATAATAGACCAGGACTAATAGTCCTTCCTAATTTAAGTAAAGAAAACTCAACTAATCATTTTAAATATTTATCAGGAAAGATAAAAAACTATAAATATCTTGCCCATGAAATGGCACACCTTTGGTGGTCAAAGGCTGATATGACTACATATGAAGATTGGTTAAATGAATCCTTTGCAGAGTATTCATGTTTGATTTCAATAAGGGATTATTATGGAAAGGAAAGATTTGAAGAAATAATAGATAAGTATAAAGAAAACTCAAAAGATTTACCACCAATACTTAATTTAGATAGAGAAGATGAAAAAGCATTTGATACATTATATGTAAAGGGACCTATTTTATTATATGAATTAGAAAAAGAAATGGGTGAAAGAATGTTTAATAAACTTTTATGTGAAATACATATGAATGAAATAAATAATACAGAGGAGTTTTTAAATAAACTTTTAGAAATAACAAATAAAGAAACTATGAAGAAGTTTAAAAGCAAGTTAAAAAGTTAAGCTTTTATTAAGGGGGATTTATAATGAAATATATTAAAAAGTTAAAGGGGGAAAAGTGTTTTCTATCTCCAGTAGATAGTAGTGAAGTAAAAAAGGTTACAAAATGGAGTAATGATATTGAAGTTTCAATTAAAACAGGGGATATCTCAGATATGATTACATATGAGCTGCAAAAGGATTATCTTGAGAATATGACTAGTAGTAGAGGTTATGGTTTTTATATTGTAAGAGAAGTTGATGATGAGGTAATAGGTATTGCTAGATTAATGAGAGTAAATTTGATTAATAAAAATGCAGTTATGGGTATGTTTATTGGTGATGAAAGTTCAAGAAGTAAAGGAATAGGAACCGAGTCAATGAAATTATTATTAGATTTCGGTTTTAATGTTTTAAATCTTAGAAATATTATGATAGAAACATACTCATTTAATAAAGCAGCTATTAAAGTATGCAAAAAAAATGGTTTTAGGGAAATTGGTAGACGTAGAAGTTCAATTATATATGGGGAAAATGAGTATGATGAAGTTTATATGGATATTTTAAGTGATGAGTTCAAAGATTCAACAATAAAAAAAGTGTTAAGTAAGTATGACTAGATTATATTCTAAATTTATTAGGGGGAATTAACATGGAATTAAAGTTAGGCGAACTTTCAAAGGAAAATGTAAAAGAAATATGTACTTGGAATTATAAAGCGCCATATGATGTTTATAACTGGCCAGATTGGGATGAAATGGACAAGAGTGAACCTTCGTTAGATAGTAAAAAAAGAAAAGAGATGTTTTATTCTATATTAGATGATAAAGATTTTGTAGGTTTTGTTGAACTTAACTATCCTAAAGAAGGATTAACTAGAATAGGTCTAGGATTAAGACCTGATTATTGTTCTAAAGGAATAGGAAAAGAGGTCGTAGATGTAATAATTAATAAACTTAAAAGTAAACATCCAGAAAATAAAATAGACCTAGAAGTATTAACGTGGAATAAGAGGGCATTAAAAGTATATAAAAGATCAGGATTTAAAATAGTTGAAACATATGAAAGAAAAACACCTACAGGGATTGGAAAATTTCATAGAATGGAATATAAAATATAACTTAAACAGGAGGTTAACTTAGTGACAGAAGTTTTTGCTTTAAAATCACAGGATAATTTTATACCTGGACTTAAATTAAATAAGGGATTTTATTTTGATGTAGTAAAGTCTTTATTTGAAAAGACTTATCCTAATATTAATTATGCAGCTTCCTTAATTGGTCATTGTTCTGATGTGTTAGGTTTTGATGATTATAAGTCTACAGATCATGTTTGGGGTCCAAGGTTACAAATATTTTTAACTAAGAAAGACTATAAAAGGTATCATAAAGAAATAGATGAATTTTTTAAATATAATTTACCTAGAACATATAAAGGATTTCCAACAAATTATAAAGCAGTAGAAGGTTGGTTTAATAATGCATATATGCAGTACAAAGAAGAATATCCAATTAATCATTTTATTGAAATCGAAACGGTTGATAGATTTTTTAATAGGGATATAGAAATTGATTTAAGTAAGGATATTGAGTTTAAGTCATGGTTAGCTTATCCTATACAAAATCTATTAGAGTTGACAAGTGGTGAGGTTTTCTATGATAGTATTAATGAATTAACAAATGCTAGAAAAAGGTTAAGTTTTTTTCCTTTAGAAGTTTTATTAATCCGTATATATATAATATGGAATTCTATTTATGAAGAGCAAGCATTTATCGGTAGATGTAGAGATCAAGGCGATTTGATAGGCGAAAGTATAATAATTAATAGGATTGTAAATAAGCTTATGAGATTATGTTTTTACTATGAAGAAAGATATTATCCTTATAGTAAATGGTTTGGAGTTTCTTTTAAGAAATTAAAAATATATGATAAAGTTAAGCCTTTAATTAATAAAGCTATATATGAAAAGACATATAAAAAAAGAGAAGAAGGGCTAAACAAGTTATATGAAGAAATAATTAATAAGCATAATACTCTTAATATAACAGAGTATGTAGAACCTAATATTATTAATTATTATAAAAGAGGTTATTTAGGATTTGATTCACAAAAGATAATAAATTGAAAATAAGATTGACTTAGAAAGGATTAAAGATATTGAACTTTTATCAAAAATAGAATTATGTGATGAATCTAATTTTGGGTGTAATTATGAAGTTAATAAAAAGATAGTAAAAGAGAGCTTAAAATAAAGATAAGAATACGCCTTTTGGCGTATTCTTTATAATTTAATAATTTGACCTATATCTTTTTTATTTGAGTTATCATAGATTTTCTTACCAACTACTAAATCTAAAATTGCACTACCCACTGATTTACATATTGTTATTTCTTCTTTATTTTCTCGTTTTTTTACTTTTTTATTTACAATATCACCTAACTCCCCTGTAAAAATATCTTTAGTAAATGAATTTTCTTTTATAGGTATTAAAAAATCACCTGCTTCTGCTAATACACCATCTAAAGTATCAGCTATAACTTTATCTGCTCTTTTTATTATATACTCATCAAGTTCTCTCATAGATGGGGTAAATGAACCTACTCCATTTATATGGGCACCTTTTTTTACTTTCTTTCCATCGAAAACAGGCTTAGTAGATGTTGTTATAGTAGTTATAATATCAGCATTATCTATAGCTTCATCTGATGAGTTTACGGCTTTAAAAGTTGTATTAAAATCACTTAAATCTTTATTTACCTTATCAACAAAATTAATGCACTTATCTTTATCTATATCAAATATTCTTACTTCATCTAGATCTCTTACAGTTAACATTGCTTCAAGTTGACATCTAGCTTGACCTCCAGTACCAAAAAGTGCACCAATCTTTGAATCTTTATTAGACAATAAATCAGTTGCAGCGCCTGTAATAGCTCCAGTACGAAGTTGTGTTAGGTATGTACCATTTAAAAGTGCTATTACCTCTCCAGTGCTACCATCCATTAAAATCATTTGAGATGGGACTACTGGTTTATTAATTTTAACATTTCCAGGGAAAACAGATATTATTTTCATACCTGATGTATCCAAATCTTCTGCATAGGCTGGCATAAAAAGATTAGTTGCATTATACTTTTTAACATCAATTTTTGTCCTTAAGGGAGTTATACTTTTTTTAGAAGAATAGATTCCAAAGGCTTCTTTGTTAGCCTCTATTGCTTCTTTCATTGTAAAAACTTTTTTTATGTCTTCTTTAGTTAATATTTTAATCATAAAATCCTCCTTATTATTTTATATTTATCGTAAGATATGTTATAAATTTTTTTAAACTTCATCTTTTCTATTAACTCTTATATATAGAGATATACCGAAAATAGTTATTAAGCCACCGATAATTTGCCAAAGTGTTGGAAGTTTATTAAAAATGAACATAGACCATATACTAGCGAAAACTGGTTCACCTAAAACAGATGTT
>VENA01000016.1 GCA_009711785.1 Bacillota bacterium | reverse complement strand
TGGGTATAGCTGTTAATTATATAAGAAATGTATTAGAAGATGCAATGAAAGAATTAGTAGAACTTGATATACCAGCTGAAGCTAAGGAAGCATTTAATGCATGGTTAGAAGGAAAAGACGATGGAGATGCTTCTAAGAAAGCAACAGCTAAAGTATTAAGCGTATTAAGTACTATTAATACTGAAGATGAAAAAGTTAAAGAATTAATTAATAAGATAGATGAAAATAAAGATTATCTAATCAAGAAGTCTGTATGGATCGTAGGTGGAGACGGATGGGCTTACGATATCGGATACGGTGGATTAGATCACGTATTAGCTTCAGGAGAAGATGTAAATGTATTAGTATTTGATACAGAGGTTTACTCAAATACTGGTGGACAATCATCTAAAGCTACTCCAACTGCTGCAGTTGCTAAGTTTGCCGCTTCTGGTAAGAAAGTTAAGAAGAAAGACTTAGGTATGATAGCAGCAACTTATGGATATGTATATGTTGCACAGGTAGCAATGGGAGCTAATAAGAACCAGTTTATGAAGGCATTAGTTGAAGCAGAGAAATATGATGGACCTTCATTAATTATAGCTTACGCTCCATGTATTAACCATGGAATAAAAGCTGGAATGGGTAAAACTCAAGAGCAAGAAAAGAAAGCTGTTGAAGCAGGATACTGGCACCTATATAGATACAATCCAGAATTAAAAGGTGAAGGTAAAAATCCATTCACATTAGATAGTAAAGAGCCTAAGGCTAGCTTTAAAGAGTTCTTAGAGAGTGAAGTTAGATATACATCACTTAAAAAGAATTTCCCTGAAATAGCTGATGATTTATTTGAAAAGGCTGAAGAAGAAGCTAATGAAAGATATGAAACTTATAAAAGAATGGCAGAAATGGAATATTAAATAAAACCATTTAATGGGTAGCAACTTAAGTTGCTACCCATTTTTTTGTATTTGCCATAGAAAACATCTTTTCTTTGACTGTGTTAATGTTGATATGATTAGATAAAAAGGTAGTGGCATCACCTTTAGGTGATACCACTATTTCTTAATATAAAGATAAATTCTACTAACCTATAGATTATTTTATGAAATATATGTCAGATTCATTTACTTTTACTTTTTTTATCTCTCCAGATTCTTTATCTATATATTTACTGTTAGTATCATTGATTAAAAATACTTCGTAATTTTCTTCCCCTAATTTCATGATTTTATATTGGAAATTTTCTCTTGCATTTTTTTCATCAGCCCATGGATTAATCAGTATATCTTTATAATACAACTTATAACCAAATGCTAATTTATTATAATCAGGTTCCTTGCCCCATTTTCTCTTATCTTCAGTAGACATATTCAAAGATTTATCTATAGGTAAAGTTGCTTTTTTATATATTTGAAGTTTTTCCTTTGATACAACTGGTTGCTTATTATAAGTATATATTGCACCAATGGATAGGCTCACTATTAATACTAATAATACTACAATAATTCTACTTTTTTTACTCAATATGATTCATCCTCCCTATAAAAATTACGATAATATTAAAAAATTATGAAAATCCTACAATTTATATCATACCATATATTGGTAAAGTAGCAATTATAGTATTAAAAATATACTATAATTGCTATATTTGTTTATAGCAGAAACACAATTGTATTAGCAATATTAACAAATTTCAAAAAAACTATTGAATCCTGTCGGAAAATAGCATATAATAATTACCATATGTTAATAATATTATTACTTTTTATTAATAAAATCGACGAAGGAGTGTTAATATGGCAAAGAAAATAGGTTTGCTACCTAAACTGATCTTAGGTATTATTCTAGGTATTATTATTGGATTTATTTCTAAAGCTACTGAAACATTTGTAATTGTAAAATTAATGAGTACTTTTAGTGGGATTTTTGGTAATTTCTTAGGATTTATTATTCCATTGGTAATAATCGGGTTTGTTGCCCCTGGTATTGCTGATTTAGGGAAAAATGCAGGAAAACTTTTAGGCATAACAGCCGTTATTGCTTATGTATCTGCTATTTCTGCGGGAATTATAGCATTTTTATTAGGTTCAACAATTTTACCAAATGTAATAGCAAGCGGAGAGTTAGCTGCTAAGAGTGCAGTTGATGTATCTCCATATTTTGAAATCAATATGCCACCGATGATGGGGGTTATGACAGCTTTAATTACAGCCTTCACCTTAGGACTTGGAATGGCTAGTATAAAGGGTAAGAGTTTACTTGATACTTTAAGTGATTTTCAAAATATTATTCAAAATGTTGTAAAATATGTACTTATACCTTTAATTCCAATTCATATTTCTGGTATATTTGCAAAGAGAACTGCTACAGGAGAAATATTTAAAACAATAAAGACATTCTCTTCAGTATTTGCTATGATATTATTACTACAATTAGCTTATATTATTGTACAATATACAATAGCATTTATTTTCACAGGAAAGAAACCGTTTAAAAGCATTAAAAATATGCTTCCAGCATATTTCACAGCTTTAGGAACACAATCCTCAGCAGCTACGATACCTGTTACTATTCAAAGTGCAAGAAAAAATGAAGTTTCAGAAGATATTATAGACTTTGTAATTCCCCTAGGAGCTACTATCCATTTAGCAGGGGATACTATTACTTTAGTTCTTGCATCCATGGGAGTTATGCTTATGGCTGGAATTACTCCTACATTTGCAATGATGTTTCCTTTTATAATGATGTTAGGAGTAATCATGGTAGCAGCTCCAGGAATACCTGGAGGTGGAGTTATGGCAGCAGCAGGACTACTTGAAAATATGTTGATGTTCACTTCAGGGCAAGTGGGTCTTATGATAGCACTACACTTTGCTCAGGATAGTTTTGGAACAGCAACAAATGTTACTGGCGATGGAGCTATAGCAATTATGGTTGATGAAATAGCTAAAAAGAATAAGAAATAAAGTATATAATAAAAGCTTAGGTTTAGGTATTCTAAATCTAAGCTTTTTTAATTTGCTAATCGTTTTTTACATAAAAGCCCTTAATATAGAATAATTATATTTAAGGGGGGGATTGTGTTGAAAAAAAGTTTAAGAATTATAGCCACGGCTATATTAATAATATACATATTTGGATGGCCTTTATATATTTATTATAATGAAGTAGATAATAAAGAGAAGGAAGATAAACAGTGGACAGGGATAATAACTCTTTGGGATTTTCCTAGATTAAATGTTAATACGGGCACTAGATATGGTTGGATCAATGAAAAAATTAAAAGATTTGAAAGAAGTCATCCTGGGGTATATATAGAATTAACTCCTATAAGTTGGGAAAAAGGGCCAATTAAATTAGAAGTTGCAGCAAAAACAGGGAACTTACCTGATATAGCTTCAGTGGGGTGTGACTTTAAATATATGAATGAAAATATATTAGAGCCACTCAATGGATATTTTACAAAGGATGAATTAGCTGAGTTTAAATATCAAAGTTTAAAAGCAGTAACTTATAATGATAAGTTATGGGGAGTACCCTTTATGATGACGACTTATGGGATGTATTTAAATATGGAAATGTTTAGAGAAAGGGGTATAGAACCCCCTGTTGATGGAAATTGGACATATGATGAATTTATAAAAAAAATGAAAGAGTTAACATGGGATTCTGATAATGATGGAGAAATAGATAGATATGGTTTTGTGTCATTTATAAAGCCTAATTACTATAATATATGGGGCATTATATTAAGTGATGGTGCTGAAATAATAAATGAAGATAAAAAATATGTATTTTCAGGAGATAAAGCTTTAAAGGGTATAAAAAAAGTAGTAAAGTTAAAAAATGAATATAAGGTAACTCCTAAGGATTTTGGATTGCTAGATGAAAATAAAGCTTGGGAGATGTTTTATAATGGAAAGGTAGCTGCATATCCTACTGGCTCGTGGGCAAAAAGAGTGTTAGAAAATAGGTATGATAAGGGAGAGGGTTTTGAATTTAGTATAGCTAATTATCCAATAGGAGATAGAAAAATACCTATTACATTAAATAATAGTGTAAGTGCATATGGAGTATTTAAACAAGAGGATAAAGAAAAGTTAGATATGTGTATGGAATTTATAAAATTTATTATACAGGATAAATACCAATATAAGTTAGAGGATCTAGGAGTTTTTCCTGCTAAAAGAGATATAGAAAACTTATATAAAAATGATAAAAACATGAGAAAACTTAAAGATTCATTAACATATACAAAAACATTACCTAAACATAAAAAGTGGAAAGAGATAGATAGGATATTACAAAATCAAATAAGGCTAGCAATTATAGGTAAAAAATCTAGTAAAGAAGCCTTAATTGAAGCTGAAAATCAAATTGAAAATTTACTTAAGTAGGTAATATACTTGTTTATGTACAAAAAAAAAGATATACTTTTAATATGTAATGTTAATCTTAAGATTTAGGAGTTGATTTTCTTGAACAAAGAAGAAATATTTAATCTTTTTAATAGTGAGCTTAAAGGTGAAGTTTTAATAGATGAACCTATGAAAGAGCATACATATTTTAAAATTGGAGGACCAGCAGATATAATGGTACTACCAAATACAGTTAATGATATAGCTATGGCTATAAAATTATGTAAAGATAAACTTATTAATTATTATATAATAGGCAATGGTACAAATTTATTAGTAAGGGATAAAGGGATAAGAGGTGTAGTAATAAAAATTGGAGATAATTTTAATGATGTATTTGTATCAGATGAAAAAATTATAGCAAAGGCTGGTAGTAAATTATCTAAAATAGCAAAAGTAGCACTTAGAAACTCTTTAACAGGATTAGAGGGTGTAAGTGGTGTGCCTGGCTCTTTAGGAGGAGCAGTAGCTATGAATGCAGGGGCATATGGAACGGAAATGAAAGATGTTATAGATAAGGTTAAATGTATTGACTTAAATGGGGATATATTAGAATTTAACAATGAACAGATGCATTTTGGTTATAGACATAGTAGAGTTCATGAGGATAATTTATTAGTAGTAGAAGCAGAAATTAAATTAAAAAAAGGTGATTATAATAATATAAAATCCTATATGGATGAATTAACTAAAAAAAGAAATGCTAAACAACCTATAAATTTAGCAAGTGCTGGTAGTACATTTAAAAGACCTAAGGGTGATTATGCTGGAAGATTAATTGAAGTATCAGGATTAAAGGGAGCTAGATATGGAGATGCTCAAGTTTCAGATAAACATTGTGGTTTTGTAGTTAATTTAGGAAATGCTAATTGTGAAGATGTAGTTAACTTAATTAGATTTGTACAAAAGACAGTAAGGGATAAGCATAATGTATTATTAGAACCTGAGGTAAAAATAATAGGCGAAAAGTAAATATATTGTATAGATTAAAGTTGTTAGTTTAAAAATAATATTATAACAACTTAAAAGGAGAGTAACTAATGAGAATATTTGCAGATTACCATACCCATACAGTATATAGTCATGGTAAAGGAACTATACGGGAAAATGTTGAAAGTGCAAGAAAAAAAGGACTTAGAGAAATTGCTATATGTGACCATGGACCTAATCATATAGGTTTTGGAGTTAAGTATAAGAATTTTTCAAAAATGAGAAATGAAATAGATAAATTAAATAAGGAATTTAAAGACATTAAAATATTAATGGGCGTAGAAGCTAACATTATTGGATATGATGGAAGAATAGATGTTGATGAAAAAATAATAGAAATGATAGATATTTTACTTGTAGGTTTTCATTTTGGAGCAATGCCTTATTCTTTTGGAGATATCTATAAGATGTTTGTTTTAAATAACTTAGCTAAAATATCAACTAGTTTAGAAAGAAAGGCAAGATATTTAAATACTAAGGCTGTAATTAATGCTATAAATAAATATGATATAGACCTTATAACCCATCCAGGAGCTAAGGTGGATATAGATACATTAGAATTAGCTAAAGCAGCATCTAAAAGAAATACTGCATTAGAGATAAATGCAAGTCATGGTCAGTTAACTTTAGAATATTTAAAAATTGCCATGAAAGAAGATGTGAAATTTATGATAAATAGTGATGCCCATACACCTAAGGATGTGGGAAATGTAAAAAAAGGCATTGAAAGAGCTTTTAGAGCAAACTTAAGTGTAGATAGAATAATTAATGCTAAAGAAAGCTAGGTTAATATGAACTTAAATATAAAAGGAGGCCTTTATGGAATTTGTAATAGTAACAGGTTTATCTGGGGCTGGAAAAAGTCAAGCTATAAAAGTTATGGAGGATATAGGATTTTATTGTATGGACAACCTTCCACCATCATTATTGCCTAAATTTGTTGATTTATGTTATCAATCAAAGGATAAAATTAGGAAGGTTGCATTGGTTGTAGATATACGGGGTGGAAAGTTTTTTAACGATTTATTTCAAAGTTTAAAAGTTTTAAAAGATCATGGATATAGTTATAGAATATTATTTTTAGACGCATCAAATGAGGTGCTAATAAAAAGATATAAAGAATTAAGAAGACCCCATCCATTAAATCCTAATGGAAGAATAATAGATGGAATAAAAGAGGAAAGAGAAGAATTAAAGGAAGTAAGACAAAAGTCAGATAATATTATTGATACAAGTAATTTCAAATTAGGTAAACTAAAAGAAGAAATCAAAAAAATATTTTTAGAGGGTAAGGATTCTAATAATTTAACTATCTCTATACTATCCTTTGGTTTTAAGTATGGAATACCTTTAGATGCAGATTTAGTTTTTGACGTTAGATTTTTACCTAATCCTCACTATATTGATGAACTTAGGGATTTTACAGGAAATGATAAAAAGGTTAGAGACTATGTAATGAATTATGATCAGAGTAAGGAATTTGTAAAAAGGTTAAATGATATGATTGATTTTTTAATTCCTTACTATACAAAAGAAGGAAAAGCTCAGCTAGTTATAGCTATGGGATGTACAGGGGGAAAACATAGATCAGTAACCATTGCAAATATACTATATGAGTATCTTAAAGATAAAGGACATAGAGTAGTAATAGACCATAGAGATAGCAAATAATCTTAAGGGGCGTTTGATGTGGTTAAAAGGTATAATAAAAATTTAGGAGTTAAAAGATGGATAGTACTAGGAATTATAGGTATGTTTATATTTTCTTTAGGAATTTCACCTTTAATCACTAAATTTAGGGGATTAGTAACTAATGAAAAAATATATTTTTTAATAACAGCCATTGGTGGAATACTAATATTTGTAGCTTTAAAAAAGGGTATAGTATCACTATTAACTATAGTTAATAAATATAAGTATAAAGTAGATTTAAGTAGAGGTTCTGTAAATAATATGATTCAGAAAAAGAAAATGCTTGAAAAGGGGCCTAAAATTGTTGTTTTAGGAGGTGGAACTGGTCTTTCAATTTTACTAAAGGGATTAAAGGAATATACTTCTAATATAACTGCTATAGTTACAGTGGCAGATGATGGAGGAGGTTCTGGTGTATTAAGAGAAGACCTAGGGATGTTGCCACCGGGAGATATAAGAAGTTGTATTATATCCTTAGCTGATACAGAGCCTAATATGGAAAAGTTATTACAGTATAGATTTGAAGAAGGCAAACTTAAAGGACAAAGCTTTGGAAATTTATTTATAGCAGCTATGAATGGTATATATGGAAACTTTGAAAAAGCTATAAAGGAAATGGGGAATGTATTAGCAGTTAAAGGAAAAGTATTACCAATGACATTAGAGGATGTAACATTATTTGCAAAATTAGAAAACGGTCAAGTGATTAAGGGTGAGTCAAACATACCTGAAGTTAATAAAGAAATTAATAGTCGCATTGAAAAAATTTTTATAAAACCTGATAAAAGTTACCCTCTTAAAGAGGCTATAGATTCTATAAAAGATGCCGATGCGATTATGTTAGGTCCAGGAAGTTTATATACTAGTGTAATACCTAATATATTAATAAAGGATATAGTGAAATATATAAATGAATCCGATGCATTAAAAATATATGTACCAAATGTTATGACACAGCCAGGGGAGACTGATAATTATAATGTTTTAGAACATGTAGAGGCTGTGTTAGATCATAGTAAAAAAGATATTATAGATTATGTAATAGCAAATGATGAGCTAATACCTAAAGAAGTTTTAGATAAATATAACGAAGATGGAGCAGATCCTGTATATTTATCAAAGGATGAAGAGGAAAAGCTGAAAAAAATGGATATAAAAGTAGTGAAAGATAGGTTAATAGATATTAAAAATAATTATATTAGACATGATGCAATTAAATTAAGTAGTATTATAGTAGAATTAGTATTAAAAAAAGGAATGAATAAAGAAAAAATAAACTTATTTGAATATATATTTAAAAAGGGTAGTTAAGCTATTTGCTTACTACTCTTTAACATTTAATAATTTATTGTATAAAATGGATATAATACTTATATAAACAATATTTTTCTAAACTCAAAATACTATTATTAATTATAAATTTATGATATATTTATATATCTAGTGTTCATTTAAAGGTTATAAAAAATATTTATTATATTGAGTTTAAAGTAGTTATATTTGTGAAATTAAGGAAAATCATAATTATAAATTTTGACATAACACATACGAAGTGATACAATATTTTGAGCTGATAAAAACAAGAACCACAAAATATAGTGCTTAAGAAAGGAGAATGTAAATGCAATTAAGTGAAAATGCCTTAAAGGTATTAAAAAGAAGGTATTTAACAAAGGATACTGAGGGTAATGTTATTGAGACTCCAGATGAAATGGTAAAAAGAGTAGCGAAACATGTTGCTAAAGCCGATAAAATATATAACGATAATGCTAAAGTTAAAAAAACAGAAAAAGAATTTGAAGAAATGATAGACAATCTTGAGTTTTTACCTAATTCACCTACTTTAATGAATGCAGGTAAAGAATTAGGACAACTTTCAGCTTGTTTTGTACTTCCAATTGAAGATTCAATGGAGGGAATATTTAGTGCTATAAAAAATGCAGCTTTGATACATAAAAGTGGTGGAGGAACAGGATTTAGTTTTTCTAGACTTAGATCAAAGGGTGCTACAGTTATGTCAACTGGGGGAGTAGCTTCTGGACCTATAAGCTTTATGAAGGTATTTAATTCAGCGACTGAAGCTGTTAAACAAGGGGGTACAAGAAGAGGAGCTAATATGGGTATCCTTAGGATTGATCACCCTGATATATTAGATTTTATTGAAAGTAAAAAAGATAATAATGAGATAACAAACTTTAATATTAGTATAGGTATTACAGAAAAATTTATGGAAGCTGTAGAAGCTAATAGTACTTTTGATTTAGTAGATCCTAATACTAAAAAGAAAGTAAATAGTTTAAATGCAAAAGAAGTGTTTAAACATATTGTAGATATGGCTTGGAAAAATGGAGAGCCTGGGATAATATTTTTAGATAGATTAAATAAAAGCAATACTACACCTGGATTAGGAGAGATAGAGAGTACTAACCCTTGTGGAGAGCAACCTTTACTTCCTTATGAATCTTGTAATTTAGGAAGTATAAACCTTGTTAAAATGGTAAAGAAAACAGAGGATGGTTATAAGTTAGATTATACTAAACTTGCTAAAACTGTAGATAAAGCGGTTCACTTTTTAGATAATGTTATAGATGTAAATAAATATCCTTTAAAAGAAATAGAAGAAATGACCAAAAGTACAAGAAAAATAGGATTAGGTATTATGGGATTTGCAGATTTATTAATATATTTAGGACTTCAATATAACTCAGAAGAAGCTGTGGAATTTGCAGATAAGTTAATGAAATTTATTGATGATAGAGCTATGGAAAAATCTATTGAAATGGCTAAAGAAAGAGGAGTATTCCCCGCATATGATAAAAGTATATATAAAAAACAAAATATAAAAATAAGAAATGCCACTAGAACTACAATCGCACCTACTGGAACAATTAGTATAATTTCTGGGGTTAGTAGTGGTATTGAACCGTTATTTGCCATATCCTATATAAGAAATGTAATGGATGATGATAAGTTAGTAGAAGTCCATAAGTTATTTGAAAAGACAGCTAAAGAAAGAGGATTTTATTCTAAAGAGTTAATGGAAAGGATAGCTAAGGAAGGTTCCTTAAAACATATTAGTGAAATTCCAAAGGATGTTAAAAATGTATATGTAACTGCCCATGATATTTCGCCTATATGGCATATAAAGATGCAAGCATCCTTCCAAAAGCATGTTAATAATGCTGTAAGTAAAACTGTAAACTTTAAAAATGAAGCAACTAAAAATGAGGTTGAAGAAGTATATACCTTAGCTTATAAATTAGGATGTAAAGGTGTAACTATATATAGAGATGGTAGTAGAGATAACCAAGTATTAAGTAGCTTAAAGACAGAAAAGCCTAAAATGAATGAAGAGAAAGCTAAAGTAAAGCCAAGAATGAGACCTGAGATAACAAAGGGAATTACAGAAAAGGTTAGAATAGGTTGTGGAAATTTATATATAACAGTAAATTATGATGAAAATGGGATTTGTGAAGTGTTTACTAATTTAGGTAGAGCAGGAGGCTGTCCAAGCCAAAGTGAAGCTACTAGTAGACTAATATCAATAGCTTTAAGATCAGGTATGGATGTTAAAGCTGTAATAGAACAACTTAAAGGTATTAGGTGCCATTCAACACTACGTCAAAGGGGAAATAATAAAGATATAAAAGTATTGTCTTGTCCGGATGCTATAGGTAAAGCATTAGAAAAAGTCATGAACACATATGTTGATGTTGAAGAGGAAGCAGTAAATGATCTAATAATGGAAATAGAAGAAGAAGCACCATCGAATGATTTTATAGATAACGAAATATCAGCAAGTTTAGATGAAGAAAGTATATGTCCTGAGTGTGGAAATAAGGTTGAACATGAAGGCGGATGCATGATATGTAGAAGTTGTGGATATTCTAAGTGTGGATAATTTTTAATTAAAAATATAGAGTTATTTTTAAAAAGAGTGAAATGGAATTTATTCTATTTTACTCTTTTTTTATTCTATTTTATTTCGGTTATTGTTCTTATTTAAAGGAAATTAAGGTTTTATGAAGAAGTATTAAAAATAATAGATCTATTTATAAGGAAACTAGGAGGATAACATGAGTATACCAATTTTAAAAACTAAACTTCATAAACCTAAAACTAGATATAATTTAATTAAAAGACCTAAAATAATAAGGCATTTACAAGAAGGAATTAAAAATAATAAAAAGGTTACTCTTGTTTGTGCACCGGCAGGGTATGGTAAATCTTCTATTGTATTAGAGTGGCTTGATGAAAGTAATATTAGTAATACTTGGTTTTCAATTGATGAGAGAGATAATGATATTATTAGGTTTATAACTTATTTTTACCATGCTCTAAAGAAAATAGACCCAGATATCGGGGATGGGATAAAAACTTTATTAGATACACCTAAGGTTTATAATAATGATGTTTTAATAACTACTTTAATTAATGAATTATATAAAATAAAGGCACCTTTTATTTTTATATTAGATGATTTCCATGTTGTTTATAACAAGGATATTCATAATTTAGTTGAAAAAATTATAAAAGCTAATATAGAGAAAGGACATATAGTTATCACTACAAGGGAAGATCCTAAGTTTTCCTTTGGCAGGTTACGTGTTAATAATGAAATAAATGAAATTAGAATGAGAGAACTTAAATTTTCCCATTTAGAAACTAAAAGATTTTATGAAAATACAATAAAAATTAAGTTAGAAGAAAAACATTTAAAGGCTTTACTAAAAAAGACAGAAGGTTGGATTGCAGGATTACAACTAGCAGGTTTATTAATTAAAAAGTATGATAATGAAAATATAGAAAATTTTATTAATAATTTTAGTGGAAGCCAAAGGTATATAATTGATTATTTACTTGAAGAAGTATTAAGTCAGCAGGATGAATATATACAGAGATTTTTACATGAAACTTCTATATTAGAAGGATTTAATGAATCACTTTGTAATGCTTTAACAGATAGGTCTGATAGTAAGGATATAATTTCTAAATTAGAAAGAGAAAATTTATTTTTAATAAGTTTAGATGAAAAGTGTAACTGGTTTAGATATCATCATTTATTTTCAGATATTTTAAAGGCTGAATTAGATAAAGATAAATTATTTAGATTACATAAAAAGGCCTCTTTATGGTATGAAGATAACGGATATTTAGAGCTATCTATAAAGCATTCTATTAAAGCAGAAGATTTTAAAAGGGCAGAAAAATTAATACTTAAGATTTGTAAGAAATTAATAGAAGGAAGCGAAAATAAAGCTTTGATAAATTGGATAAATAAATTACCAATTAAAAATATAAAAAATAATTTAGAGTTAATAATATATAAAGCACTATGTCATTTTTTGCTTGGAGAAATTAATAAAGTATTTTCATATATAACATTAGTAAATGATAATTATAACTTAGATGAAAATAAACCTAATATAATAGGTAGATTTCTTATATTAAAAAGTTTGATAGCCATAATTAAAAGGGATAAAAAAGCTATTGAATTGTCTAAAAGTGCAATAAGAATGATAGATAAAGGGGATTCTTTTTTTCATCTATTAGCATTATTTTCCCTTACACAAGCAGAATTTTTACAAAATGATATAAGAATTCCTAGTAAAACATTAAGAAAACTATTATTTAAGTCTCAAAGTTTAAATCAACATTATATTTCCATTTTAGCATTAGTAAATTTAGGTCTAATATTAATTGAACAAGGAAAAAGAAAAGAATCAGAAACCCTTTGTAAAAATGCTATTAAAGATTATAAAAATAGGCTTGGATATGAGTTTTTCATTGTAGATGTTTTATATATACCCTTAGGTATAGCTAGTTATTATAAGAATGATTTGAATAATGCTGAAAAACATTTGACTAAAGGATATAATATTGCTAGAAAAATAGATACTGTCCATTTTATAGGTAAAGTTGAGTATTATTTAGCTAAATTATACTTTGCATTAAATGAAAAAAACAAAGCCTTTAAACTAATAGAAGATACTTATAATTTAGCTTTAAAGATTAATAGAAAAGATGTAGCTAAAAATATGAAAACTCTTTTTATAGAACTTAAATTAAAAGATGGAAAAATTAATGATACCCTCCCTTTTATTGAGGGAATAAGAGATCTATGGAAAGAGGAAAAGCTTACTTCGATAAAAAAAGAACATTTTGCTATAGTAAGATTTTTAATTTATAAGAAAGAATTTCATAAAGCGCTTAATATATTATCTCAGTTAGAAGCATACATGCTTAAAAATGGTCAAAATTTAAAATTAATAGAAATACTAATACTAAAAGCACAATCATATAAGGCTATTAACAATATGAATGAAGCTGAAAATAATTATAAGAAGGCAGTTAAACTTTCTATAGAAGAAAAATACTTTAGAGTATTTATAGATGAAGGTTTAGAAATAAAAGAAAATGAGGAAATTGATGTACAGTTTAAAAAAGAAATGAAAAAATCAAAAGATATTTCTAATAAAGGATTAGATAAAAACCTTTATGAAGCTTTAAGTGGTAGGGAACTTGATATTATTAACCTTATAAGCGATGGATATAGTAATAAAGGTATAGCTAAAAAACTTTATATTACAGAAGGTACTGTGAAGTGGCATACAAATAATATCTATAGCAAATTAAGAGTAAATAGAAGGATGCAAGCAGTAAAGAAAGCTAAGGAATTAAATATTCTTTAAAGACCCTAAAAGGGTCTTTTTTATATACCTAACTTTAGTTAGGTCTCAACCTAACCTTTAGTTGTGTATAATAAAAATAAACAAAGGGGGTTTTGTCTATGGATGATAAAAACAATTACAAAATAATAGTTTCAGGACATATTGATATTAATAAAAATTGGTTTGACAGTTTAGATATGAAACTGTTACCAAAGGGAAAAACTCAAATTTATGGACATATAAAAGACCAATCAGAACTACAAGGGATATTAAGTAAAATTAGAGACCTAGGTTTAGAAATTTTATTAGTTAAAAAAATAAATTATAAGTAATGGGAGGAGAATTGATATGGGTGATTCTGTGTTAAATCATTTTGGAAATTGGGGAGGTGTTTTAGTATTTTTTATTCTTTATAGTATTATGATTTTTTTTGTTCCCTTTTATAAAAAGAGTCAAAGGAAACCTACAAGTGTTTATATCGCTTTTGTTTTAGCCTATGTATTAGAAATGTTTGGAATACCCTTTAGTATGTATATTATAGCGTGGTTTTTTGGTTTCACCTTACCAGATGGTATATTATGGGGACATACTTTAAATCAATATATTGGACATTTAGGAATGTACATTGGGATATTAATAACTATAATTGGAATCTCTTTAGTAGTTATAGGATGGAAAAACATCTATGATAATTATTGGAGTAAGGAAAAAGGAAAAGGAAAGTTAGTAACTAGTGGTATATATGCATATATAAGACATCCCCAATATACTGGTTTTTTTCTAGTAACTCTTGGGATGATTTTAGAATGGGCAACTTTAACTTTATTATTAATGTGGCCTACATTAATAATTCTTTATTACCGACTTGCAAAAAAAGAGGAAGAAGATATGTTAAAAGAATTTGGAGAAGATTATAAAGAATATAAAAAAAGGACTTCTATGTTTTTACCAATATAAGATAACCTATTTATGATGAATATATTAATATCTGTATTATACTGAAAAACAAGAAGAGTATTATCTTTATTCTATTAAATATTTTTTTAAATTATTTGAAATTATATATATTGTTAAATGTTAACCCTTAGTGCATAAGTTTCTTATCTTATATAGGTTGGAGACTTATGCTATTTTTATTTAGGTTAAATGTCTGAGGATATAATCACGACTATGCCATATTCATATTTTTTAGACACATCCTGATTAACAAATATAAAAGTGCATCTTCAAGACTTATAAAACATCTTCGTAAATAATAGAAGAAAATAGCTTGATTAGTAGGGACAAAACTAATGCTTTTCTATTAAAATATTTTCTACATTTTTTTAGTTTTTTGTAATAAAAAGGAGGAATTAGTAAATAAATATAAAATTATTAAGTATATAGTAATTAGGGGGATGGGTATGAAGGCTTTATTGAAATATTGGCAAAGTTTTATCGAAAAAGATAAAATGGTTGATAATGTAAATATTTTTGTTGCAAAAAGTTGGAAAAGGTCTGAAAATTTACAAATTGATACAGAAGGTAAGCATAAAATACTTAAATATTCTAATGAGGAGTTAAAAAAGGCATTATTAAATAATAAAACAATTATTAGCATTATAAGTTCTTATATTGATATTTTACTTAGTAATACCACTACAGATACTGATATTTCAATTAATTTTTTTGATAGAAATTGTTATTTAATTAAACAATGGGGAAATGGGGAATATTTGAAAGATCTAAAGAATTATGATATGAAGCCTGGTATATGCTGGGTTAATGAATTTATGGGCACTAATGGACCTGGAGAAGCTTATTATCTAAATAAATCTGTAATAATCGAGGGATATGAACATTTTATAAAAGATTATAAGAATATGTCTCAAATGTCAGCACCAATACATAATGAAGATGGAGAAATAATTGGAGTATTAGATATAACGATGCCTGTCCATCAGTTTATAGTATCATTTTATAGGTCACTTTCAATGGTAGTAAATGGGGTTGAAAGGGAGTTGTGTTTAAGAAATAAATTAGATAATGATACTAAAGATATAGAAATTAAAAATAATACTGAAAGTGCAAATGAAAAATTTAATGATCTCATATATACATATATTAATAAGCAGAAGTTATTAAAAGGGGTGTTTATTCAACCCTTTGTAGGAGCAGCATATTTTAGTCATCCTGACAGAAGACTTATTGATGCAAACGCTAAGTATTTAAAAATCATTGAAAGTATATGTAAAAATAAAAATGTATTTGGTAAAAAAGCAGATGAATATTTAATAAATTGGTGTGATTATAAAAAAAATAAAGAGTTTTGGAAAAGAAGAATAACATCTTCAAATGGTGGTATTCTTAACGAAATATGTATACCAGGGAAAAATAAAAATAGATATTATAATATTTATGTACAGCCCTTTAAAAGAAATGGAATTGTATTAGGATGGATTGAGACAGTAGTAGATATTACAACTCTTTGTAGAGCTAAGAAACAATTAAAAGGACGTGAAAAATTAATATCTAACACATTTGATGCTTTTGATATCCCTGTTAAGGTATTATCATACCCTGATTTTAAAATTAAGGTCATAAACAAAAAAGCAAATAAATTAATTAATAATTTATTAGGATATAATTATAAAAAAGAAGATATTGAGGGAAAATATCTACATAACATTTTACCTTTATGTGATGATAGATTAAAACAAAGTATAAACTCGATAGGTAAAGTTGATTTTAATTACACTACCCAAAAAGAGTTGATTTTTTCTAATGGTGAGAAAAAATATTATAAATTAAATTTATCTCCATTAGTTAATTCAGAAAGAAAAGTTGAATCATTAATATCAGCAAGTGTAGATATAACAGAAGAGGTGGAATTTACTAAGGTCAAGGATGAATTTTTTTCTATTATATCCCATGAATTGCGTTCTCCTGCAAATGTTATTATTGCAGCTACACAATTATTAATGACAAATAAATACAAAAATGAATTCTCACCTAATATCTTAAAACATATTGTAAGGATTAGACAAAATTCTTATAGATTATTAAGACTAATTAATAACTTTTTAGATATACAAAAAAGTCAGGCAGGATTTTTAGAGATTAACTTAGAGAATATAGATATTGTTAATTATTCAGAAGAGTTAACTAACTCAGTTTTAGAGTTAACAGAAAGTAAAGGGATATCTATTATATTTGATACCTTAATAGAAGAAAAAGTAATCGCCATAGATGTTGAAAAGTATGAGAGAATTTTACTTAATCTACTCTCAAATGCTACTAAATTTACACCAAAGGGTGGAAATATTTTAGTTAAAATATCAACAGAAAAAAACTTTGTAAAGTTATCTGTAAAAGATGATGGTATAGGTATAAAAAAGAAAGATATTAATAAGATATTTGATAAGTTTAGTATAGTTGATAGTACACTATCAAGAAGAAGTGAAGGTACTGGTTTAGGGCTGTCTTTAGTTAAATTGTTAGTTGAAAAAATGGACGGAAAAATTAAAGTTAGGAGTAAAGAAGGTCTAGGAACTGAATTTATAATATACCTTCCTGATAAGAAGTTAAAAGATATTAATAATTTACCAAATAAGACTACAGAAGAAATAGAACACATTACAAATATTGAGTTTTCTGATGTATATAGTGTATAGTAAAAATTACCACTAATAAAATAAAAAAAATGAAGGATAATTAATATTTATATAGAATATAGATATAAAGGCAAAAAATTTTAAAGCTTAAAAAAAATTAGTCATACAATAAGAGGAGGTTTTTTAATGTACGATAAAATGGCAGAATCATATAAGATTAAGATGGTTGAAAATATTAGACTTATACCTAAGGAAGAAAGAGAAAAAAGGATTAAAGAAGTAGGCTATAATCAATTTGGATTAAAGGGAGAAGATATCTTTATTGACCTATTAACAGATAGTGGTACTGGTGCAATGAGTGATAACCAATGGGCAGGATTAATGGTTGGTGATGAATCCTATGCAGGAAGTAGAAACTTTTATAATCTTGAAGATACTGTTAAAGATATTATAGGTTATGATTATTTTGTACCAACACATCAAGGTAGAGGTGCTGAAAACGTTTTATTTCCTTTATTAATTGAAGAAGGGCAATATGTTTTAGGTAATATGCATTTTGATACTACAAAAGCCCATATAGAATTAAAGGGTGGAAGAGCTATAAACTTAGTAGTGGACGATGCTTATGATACACAAAAGGAACATCCTTTCAAAGGAAACTTTGATATAGATAAACTTGTTAACTTTATAGAAGAAAAAGGTGTAGAAAACTGTGCTTTTATCCTTGTTACAGTAACTTGTAATAGTGCTGGTGGTCAGCCTGTTTCTATGGAAAATATAAAGAAAGTTAAAGAAGTAGCTGATAAGTACGGAATAAGAGTGTTTTTCGACTCAGCAAGATTTGCAGAAAATGCATACTTTATTAAAAGAAGAGAAAAAGGATATGAAAATAAGTCAATAAAAGAAATTGTAAAAGAAATGTTTAGCTATGGTGAAGGACTTACTATGAGTGCTAAAAAAGATGGCATTGTTAATATGGGTGGAATGATTGCAATAAAGGATGACGAAGAATTATACAAAGGTGTTAGACAAATGGTTATTCCTATAGAAGGTTTCCCAACTTATGGTGGCTTATCTGGAAGGGATATGGAAGCATTAGCTAGAGGACTTAGAGAAGCAACAGAGGAAGCTTATTTGCAAACTAGAATAGGTCAAGTTGAATATTTAGGTAAAAAATTAGAGGAAGCAGGAATACCTATACAAAAGCCTGTGGGAGGTCATGCTGTATTTGTTGATGCTAAAAAAATGTTACCTCACATTCCTTATCACCAATTCCCAGCTCAAGCGCTTTGTGTTGAATTATATAAAGAAGCAGGAGTTAGAGGGGTTGAGATAGGATCATTCCTACTAGGAAGAGACCCAGATACTAATGAACAACTTGAATCACCTTTAGAGTTATTAAGATTAACAATCCCTAGAAGGGTTTATACTAATAACCATATGGATGTTGTTGCAGAAGCATTAAAGAATATAAATGAGAGAAAAGATGAATTAAAGGGTTATGAATTTACTTATGAACCAAAAGTATTAAGACATTTCATAGCTAAATTAAAACCAGTTGAATAGATAAAATCAAGGCGACCTATTTAGGTCGCCTTTGTTTATATAAGATATTTTATACCAAGTTTTATAGTGTTTTCTATTGCTTTTAAATGCGTCCTTTCATGGGCATGGGAAGCATCAACTCCAGGACCTATTAATCCATGTTTAAATTCCCAACCAGCTCTTAAAGCAGCACTTGCATCAGAACCATAGTAAGGATATATATCGATTTGATAATCAATTTTGTTTTCTTTAGCAATTTTTATAAGTCTATTTCTTAGTTCTAAATCGTATGGACCACTTGAATCCTTAGCGCATATTGTTACACTAAATTCATCAGAAGTTTGTCCTTCTCCGGGAGCAGCCATATCGATAGCTATAAATTCACTGGTTTTTTTAGGTATAGATGCCGATGAACCATGTCCAACTTCTTCATAATTACTTATAAAGAAATTAGTTGTATATTCTGGGATAATATTATTTTCCTTTATGTATTTTGCAATACCAAGGATAGAAGCTACTCCAGCCTTGTCATCTAAATGTCTAGATTTTACAAAACCACTTTCAGTTACTGTTGTTCTTGGATCAAAGGTAACAAAATCACCAACGTTTATACCTAAATTCATTACATCTTCCTTTGAATTTACTTTTTCGTCAATTCTTACTTCCATAGTACTTTTTTTTCTATCAACTGTAGAAGCTTTTTCTCCATGGACATGGGAAGATGCTTTATTAGTTAAAATAGTTCCAGTATATTTTTTATTATCTAAAGTTTTAATTACACAGTGTTCTCCTTCGATGGAATTCCAAACATATCCACCTATTTGAGATAGTTTTAATCTACCATTATCTTTAATGTCTTTAACCATAGCCCCTAATGTGTCAACATGGGCAGATAAAGTTCTTTCTCTTAAATCATTTTTTCCCTTTATAGTAGCAATTAATGCACCTTTAAAAGTTTCTTTTGTTTGAATATTTAATGCTTTAAATTCATCCTCTACTAGCTTTATAACTTCTTTTGTGTCTCCTGATGGACTAGGTGTTTTTAAAATTTTTACTAAAATATCATTTACATAATTCATATTAATATTCACAATAAAACCCCCCATTTTTAATAATCTACTATAATTTTATACTATTTGACATTTAAATTACAATAGTAAAAGCAAATATGGTATAATATTATGATATAATATAAATAATATATATTTTTTACAGTTGAAACTCTAAATATATTGTGATAACTTATTTGTATGAATATTTTAACTCTTTAGTATAATAAAATACAGGAGAGTGGGTAGTGTGAAAAGAGAAGTAAGTTCTGGTGGCGTTGTTGTGTTTGGAAACGCTATCCTATTATTAAGAAAATACAACGGTGATTGGGTTTTACCTAAAGGTAGAGTAGAAAAGAATGAAAACATAAGACAAGCTGCTACTAGGGAAGTTTTAGAAGAAAGTAATGTTAAGGGTGAGATAATTAAGTATTTAGGAGAAATTAATTATACCTTTAGAAATAATACAGAGACAGGGCAAGAGCTAATAAATAAAACTGTTCACTGGTTTTTAATGCAAACTAGGAGTATGGATTGTATTCCTCAGAAAAAGGAAGGATTTATAGACGCTAGATTTGTACATGTTGATAGAGCTTGTGAGGTAGCCCGGTATGAAGATGAAAGAAACATAATAAATAAAGCAATATGTGAGATTTAAATATTTATGACATTTTATGCTAAAACTAAATTTAAATATATATAGGAGTAGATAAGAAATGTCTTTTTCGTCAAAAACAAAGAATGAATTATCAAGAATGAAAATTGAAAACCTTTGCTGTGCATCAGCTGAATTATCTGCACTTGTTAGGATGAGTGGTGCTATACAGTTTACTGGATTAGGAAAGTTTAGCGTTAAATTTACCACTGAAAACGCTGCAATAGCAAGAAGGATTTTTACACTTTTAAAAGTATTGTATAACACACATACTGAAGTAATGGTAAGAAGGAACCGTCAATTAAAAAAGAATAATAATTATTTAATGATTGTAGATGATCATAAAAATGCAGAAAAGATATTAAATGATACTGGCATATTCACTGAAGAAGGAAAAAGTACATTAGAAATAAATTATAAAGTGCCAACAGATGTAATAAAAACAAAATGCTGTAAAAGGTCTTACATAAGAGGTGCATTCCTTGGAGGAGGTTCTTTAAGTGATCCAGAAAAAACATATCACTTAGAATTTGTTACTCATACTTTAGAACATGGAGAGAATTTAAGGGATATAATAAATTCCTTTGATTTGACTTCTAAAATAGTAGAGAGAAAGGATAAGTTTATTGTATATATAAAAGAGGGAGAACAAATAGTTGACCTTCTTAATATAATAGGTGCACACTCTGCATTATTAAAGTTAGAAAACATTAGAGTATTAAAGGAAGTAAGAAATAATATAAACAGAATAGTTAATTGTGAAACAGCAAATTTAAGTAAAACAATAAATGCAGCTATTAGGCAGATAAGAAATATTAAATATATTGATGAAGTAATGGGATTAGAAGAATTGCCTGATAATCTTCAAGAAATTGCTAATGTAAGAGTTTTAAATAAGGACTCTAGTTTAAAGGAATTAGGTGAAAAGTTAGATCCACCTGTTGGTAAATCTGGAGTGAATCATAGGCTTAGAAAATTAGAAAAAATAGCAGAAGACCTAAAAAGAGAGAGAGGTGAAATTTAATGGAGTCAAAAAAAATAACTGTAAAAACAAAAATTGGGCTTCATGCCAGACCTGCTGCTTTATTTGTTCAGACTGCAGGAAAATTTTTAAGTGATATATTTGTTGAAAAGGGAGATAAAAAAGTAAATGCAAAAAGTATAATGGGTATAATGGCCTTAGGAGTTGCATATGGAGATGAAATAATTATTAGTGCTAATGGTGATGATGAGAAAAAAGCAGTTAATGATTTAGTTGATTTACTTCAAAATAAATTAGTAAAAGAGTAGGAAATTTCCTGCTCTTTTTTATATTGATAATTTTAAGTTTCAATGATAAAATTTAGACCTAAAGAAGTTAATTAGAGGGTGGATTATTATGGTTGATTTTACACATCTTCATGTCCATACAGAGTATAGTCTATTAGACGGGGCTTCAAGGGTTAGTAATACATTAGATAGAGCTAAAGAATTAGGTATGAAAAGTTTAGCTATTACTGACCATGGAGTTATGTATGGAGTAGTTGATTTTTATAAACAAGCTAAAAGTAAGGGAATTAAACCTATACTAGGGTGTGAAGTTTATATATCTAAGGGAAAATATACTGAAAAAGATCCGACTAGGGATAAAAATCAGTATCACTTAGTTTTACTTGCTGAAAATAATGAAGGATATAAAAACTTAATGAAGATAGTTTCTGAAGGTTTTGTAAATGGGTTTTATTATAAACCTAGAGTGGATTTTAGTGTACTTAAAAAGTATAGTGAGGGTTTAATAGTTTTAGGTGCATGTCTAGCAGGAGAAGTACAACAACATCTATTAAATAATAATTATAAAAAGGCTAAAGAAGTAGCATTAAAATATAAAAATCATTTTGGTAGAGATAATTTTTATTTAGAATTACAAGACCATGGAATTAAAGAACAAAAGATAGTAAATCAAGAGTTAATTAAATTAAGTAATGAAACTGATATACCATTGGTTATAACTAATGATGTTCACTATACAAATAGAGAAGATGCGAAAGTACATGATGTTTTATTATGTATACAAACAGGAAAAACAGTTGCTGAAGAAGATAGGATGAAATTCCCTACTTCGGAGTTTTATCTAAAATCTCCTAAAGAGATGAAAGAATTATTCCCTAATATGAAAAAAGCATTAGAAAATACTAATAAGATTGCTGAAAGATGTGATGTAAAATTAGATTTTGATACTTTACACTTACCAGAATTTGATCTGCCAGAGGGTTATACTAATGTAGAGTATTTAAAAGAATTATGTTTAAATGGTTTAAAGGAAAGATATGATAACATAACTAATGAAATTAAAGATAGATTAGAATATGAATTAAATGTAATTATTAGTATGGGGTATGTTGATTATTTCTTAATTGTATGGGATTTTATTAAATATGCAAAGGATAATAATATTATGGTTGGTCCAGGAAGAGGATCAGCAGCAGGAAGTTTAGTATCCTACACTTTAGGAATTATTGATATAGATCCTATAAAATATAATCTTATATTTGAAAGGTTTCTAAACCCTGAAAGGGTAACAATGCCTGATATAGATATTGACTTTTGTTATGAAAGAAGAGAAGAAGTAATTGATTATGTTGTAAGAAAATATGGTGAGGAGAAGGTAGCACAAATAGTAACCTTTGGTACAATGGCTGCAAGGGGTGCTATAAGGGATGTAGGTAGAGCATTAAACCTTTCCTATGGAGAAGTTGATTTTATTGCTAAACAAATCCCTATGGAATTAGGAATGACAATAAAAAAGGCTTTAGAAGTAAACAATAAATTCAAACAAGCTTATGATGAAGATGAGAAAGTAAAAGAACTTATAGATACAGCTATAGCTGTAGAAGGGTTACCTAGACACACTTCTACCCATGCTGCAGGTGTTGTTATTTCTAAATTACCTGTGACAGAATATGTGCCATTAGGAAGAAATAGTGATGCTATATTAACTCAATTTACAATGACTGAGTTAGAAGAGTTAGGTCTTTTAAAAATGGATTTTTTAGGGCTTAGAAATCTTACAGTAATAAGGGATGCAAAGGATTTAATAAAATATAATCATAATAAAGAAATTAATTTTAATAATTCAAATTATGATGATAAGTTAGTATATGAAATGTTTAGTAAAGGAGAAACACTTGGGGTTTTCCAATTTGAAAGTGCTGGTATGAGACAATTTCTAAAGGAATTAAAACCTACTGAGTTTGAAAATATAATAGCAGCAAATTCACTTTATAGACCAGGGCCTATGAGACAAATACCAAGATATATTGAAAATAAAAATAACCCAAAAAAAATAGAATATACCCATGATAAATTAGAACCTATATTAAATGTAACTTATGGTTGTATGGTTTATCAAGAACAGGTTATGCAAATTGTTAGAGATATCGGTGGATATTCCATGGGAAGGTCAGATTTAGTTAGAAGAGCTATGGGAAAGAAAAAAATGGATGTAATGGAACAGGAAAGAAAACATTTTATTTATGGAAAAAAGGATGGGACTGGAAATTTAGAAATAACAGGTGCTATAAACAATGGAATAGATGAAAAAACAGCAAATATTATATATGATGAAATGATAGATTTTGCTAAGTATGCTTTTAATAAATCCCATTCTGCTGCATATGCAGTATTAGCATATGAAACTGCGTGGCTTAAATATTATTACCCAGTAGAATTTATGGCAGCTTTAATTACAAGTATAATGGGTAATACTAATTCAGTTTCACTTTATATTCAGGAATGTAAAAGACTAGATATAGAAGTTTTACCTCCAGATGTAAATGAAAGTTATGCAAAATTTACTGTTTCAGAAGGAAAAATAAGGTATGGACTAGCTGCAGTAAAAAACGTAGGATTATCAGCTATAGAGGCTATGGTTAGAGCAAGAAAAAGTGGAGGAAAATTTATAAGTTTAACAGATTTCTGTGAAAGAGTTGAAACAAAAGCTTTAAATAAAAGGGCAATGGAGAGTTTAATAAAATGTGGTGCCTTTGATTCAGTTAAAGGAAATAGAGCTCAACTATTAGCGATATATGAAAGGGTATTAGATGGAGTGCAGCAGGATAAAAAAAGAAATATTAAAGGGCAATTTAATATATTTGATACTTTAGCAAAGGAAGAAGGAAAAGATATTAAGGAAGATAATCTTCCTGATATAAAAGAATTTGATGAAAGAACCCTTTTATCAATGGAAAAGGAAATGTTAGGAGTTTATATAAGTGGACATCCACTTTCTTCCTATGAAGATAGGTTAACAGAGGTTTCTACGTTAAATACAAGTGAAATACACCAGATAGAAGAAAGTATTAATAATAATAATCTAAAGATTAAAGATGGAAGCAAAGTTAATCTTGGTGGTATTATAATAAGTAAGAAAAATAAGATAACAAAGAATAATAATATGATGGCCTTTGTCACTTTAGAAGATTTATATGGAGTAATAGAATTAATAGTTTTTCCTAAAACATATGATAAATATAATAGACATATAGAAGAAGATAAGATAGTTCTTATAAAGGGAAGATTAAGTATAAACGAGGAAGATGATAATAAAATAATATGTGAAAGTATAGTTCCCTTAACACAAATAAAAAAAGAAAGACTTTACCTTAAAATATCTAAGGATAAGTCTTTAGACTTATTAAGTAGTATTAAAAAAATACTATCTAAATATAAAGGGGATACTCCTGTATATGTTTATATTGAAAAAAATAATAAAAAAATAGTTGCTGAAAGAAATTTTTGGGTAAATATAGAAAATAGTAAGGGATTAAAAGAATTAAAAAAATTATTAGGACCAGAAAATGTTAAATTAAACTAAATCAATTGAGGCAGCTGATGCTATTACACATATAATATCATCAAGGAATTTATTAATCTTTTTGTTATCTAGAATTTCTTTTAAAGTGTCTGATTTAGATATTATTGAGTAGTTAATAATAGCTTCAGCTCCAAATTCATTTAATACACTTAGAGAAATCAACTTATCAAGTTCAAAGAGTGAATCGTTATTTAAAAGTGTAAGTAGTTCTTTAGGTAGTAATTTATTTTCAGTATATATATCTATTATCACACCTAGTGTAATTAAATCCTGAATGGATTTAATAGATAAAATGTTTGAAATAGAATCTATGTAAAAGTTAATATTTTTATCATCATTTTTTATTTCTTTAACTAAGTATGCTATTTTTTCAAGGGTGATAGACCTATCATTTAATAGTTCAATAACATATTTCATAAAAATCCTCCTAATTAAAACTGGATTTTTTTTTATATATGTTATAATATGAGTATAGTAACATGTTTGTGAATGATTTTTT
Organism: Bacillota bacterium; assembly: GCA_009711785.1. Lineage (GTDB taxonomy): Bacteria > Bacillota > Clostridia > Tissierellales > MES13 > MES13. Next base: position 258,980 of record VENA01000016.1, on the reverse strand, counting down.
AAAAAAATATAAGAAATTTTAGTTTAAGTAACGGAAAAATTGAAAACCTTAAATTTTAAATATAATATATGGAAAAATAACCAATAATCATATAATATAACCAGAATTTGATGTGCAGGAAATATAAAAATTAATACTATATTTAGGCCATTTAGTTTAAAATATATAATAGAAAAAATATTTTTTGTATAACATGGGACACATATTGTCCATGATGGATAAGAAGTAAGGAGGAGGAAACAATGAAAACAATTGGAGTTTTAACAAGTGGAGGAGATGCACCAGGAATGAATGCAGCAATAAGGGCTGTAGTAAGAGCAGGGATTTACAACAATTTAAAAGTAATGGGAGTAAATAAAGGATATAATGGACTAATAAGTGGAAATATTCAAGAAATGAATTTATCCTCTGTTGCAGATATTATACATAGAGGAGGTACTAAGTTAAGAACAGCTAGAAGTGAAGAGTTTAAAACAGATGAAGGACTTAAAAAAGCTTTAAATGTTTTAAAGGTATTTAACATAGAAGGATTAGTTGTAATTGGTGGAGATGGTTCATTTAAAGGTGCTCAGAAGCTAAGTAAGGCTGGTATAAAAACTATAGGCATACCAGGCACTATAGATAATGATTTAGGTTACACCGATAGGACCATAGGTTTCGATACTGCTGTTAATACAGTTTTAGATTCAATAAGTAAAATAAGGGATACTTCAACTTCCCATGGAAGAGCAAATATTATTGAATCAATGGGAAGAGAATGTGGAGATATTGCTTTATACGCTGGATTAGCAGGTGGTGCAGAAAGTGTTATTCTACCAGAAGAAGGTTTAGATGTTGATGCTGTATGTAAAAAGTTAATAAAGGGTAGAAATAGAGGTAAACTTCATAGTATTATAATGCTTGCTGAAGGTGTCGGAAATGCTTATGAATTAGGGAAAGAGATACAAGAAAAAACTGGAATAGTAACTAGAGTAACCATATTAGGACATGTTCAAAGGGGAGGAAGCCCCACAGCTACAGATAGAATAATAGCTAGTAAAATGGGTAAAAGAGCAGTAGAGTTGTTAATAAAGGGAGAATCAGGTAAAGTTATAGGTACTAAAGGTGATGAATTATTTGCAATGGATATTAACAAAGCTTTATCAATAGAGAAAAAGTTTGATAAAGATATGTATGATTTAACAAAAATACTTTCTATATAGGAGTGAAGGTTTATATGAAAAGAACAAAAATTGTATGTACATTAGGTCCAGCTAGTGAAGAAGAAAATATAGTAAAAGATTTAATAAAAAATGGACTTAATGTGGCTAGGATGAATTTTTCCCATGGTAATCATGATGAACACAGAAAAAGAATTGATCTTGTAAAAAGGGTAAGAAAAGAACTAGATTCTCCAGTAGCGATAATGTTAGATACTAAAGGTCCAGAAATAAGAACAGGAAATTTTGAAAATGGCTTTGTAGAGCTAAAAGAAGGTCAAGAGTTTATAGTAACTTCTAAGGATGTATTAGGAAATGATAATTTATGTCCTATTACATACAAAGGATTGGCAAATGATGTTGTAAAGAATGATATTATTTTAATCGATGATGGTTTGATAGAGTTAGAAGTTTTAGAGGTATTAAATGATACAGATATAAAATGTATAGTAAAAAATGCTGGAACAGTTAAAAATAAAAAGGGAGTTAATGTACCTGGAGTAAAGGTAAATCTACCAGCACTAACAGATAAGGATAAATCTGATATTAAATTTGGTATTGAAAATAACATAGATTATATAGCAGCATCCTTTATAAGAAAAGCAGCTGATGTAATAGCTATAAGAAAAGTATTAGAAGAAAATGATGCAGGATATGTAGATATTATTCCTAAGATAGAAAATCAAGAGGGTGTAGAAAATTTAGACGAAATAATCGAAGTATCAGATGGAATTATGGTAGCTAGGGGAGATTTAGGAGTTGAGATTCCTGCAGAAGAAGTACCTATGGTGCAAAAGAGGATAATAAGAAAATGTAACACAGCAGGAAAGCCAGTTATAACAGCAACTCAAATGTTAGATTCAATGATAAGAAATCCTAGACCTACTAGAGCAGAGGTAACTGATGTAGCTAATGCTATATTAGATGGAACTGATGCAATAATGCTTTCTGGAGAGACAGCAGCAGGTAAATATCCTGTTGAAGCAGTTATAACAATGTCAAATATAGCAAATAGGACTGAATCTTCTCTAGACTATGATCATTTATTAAAAACTAAAACTAGAAAATCAGATGTAACTGTTACTAATGCGATAAGTCATGCAACTTGTAACACGGCACAGGATTTAGAAGCAACGGCAATCATAACAGCAACATCATCTGGATATACAGCAAGGGCTGTTTCTAAATTTAGACCAGAGGCTCCTATTATTGCTTCTACTACCAGTGAAATGGTTATGAGAAAATTAGCTTTAGTATGGGGAGTTTATCCTATCCTAGCAGAAGAAACAAATTCTACTGATGAGATAATAGAAGTGGCAGTTGATGGTTCGCTTAAAAAAGGTTTAATTAAAGATGGAGACTTAGTAGTTGTTACTGCAGGGGTACCTGTAGGAGTAGCAGGAAGTACTAACTTAATTAAAGTTCATATTGTAGGAGATGTTTTAATTAAAGGTACAGGAATTGGTAATGCCTCTGCTACAGGAAGAGTATGTGTGGTTAATAACAGTGAAGAAGCAAAAGCAAAGTTTAGAGAGGGAGATATTTTAGTAAGTGTAGGAACGGATAAAGAAATGGTTAAATACATGGAAAAATCTTCAGCTATTATAACAGAAAAGGGAGGATTAACATCCCACGCAGCAGTAGTTGGACTAACACTTGGAAAGCCAACAATCGTTGGAACAGAAAGAGCTACTAGTGAGTTAAGGGATGGAACTGTAGTTACTGTAGATAGTATAAGAGGATTAGTATATAAAGGAGAAACTAAAGTATTATAGTTTTAAAGGTAGTGGAAACACTACCTTTTCTTTATTGCTTAAAATTGATATAATTACTATATACTGTTTATAAACTGGAGGTATTTTTATGATAAATGAAACTACAATAAAAGCAAGATATTCAGAAACTGATCAAATGGGAATAATATATCATGCAAATTATTTTTCTTGGTTTGAAATAGGGCGAACAGAATTTTTAAGAAGCTTAGGGATGGAGTATAAGGAACTTGAAAATAAGAATGTATTATTACCAGTAATAGATGTGGGATGTAAATATAAAGTGGCAGCTAAATACGATGATGCAATTATAATAAAAACAAAATTAGATAACATAAAAGGGGTAAAAATTAAATTTTTCTATGAAATAGTAAGGAAGAAGGATAATAAACTTTTAGCTGAAGGATATACACAACATGCCTTTGTAGATAAAGATTTGAAACCAGTGAACTTTAGAAAAAATTTTAAAGAAGCTTGGAGTAAATTAAAAGAGGTTAATGAAAATTAAAATTAAGGTGGGATAACATGTTAGCTAAACTTATTTTATTATTTACCATAACTCCTATTGTAGAGTTATATATACTTTTTCAATTAGCAGATGTTACAAGTCCATTAACAACTGTCGGTTTAGTATTAATTACAGGTATAGCAGGGGCATATCTTGCAAAATCTGAAGGAAGGCTAATTCTATCTAAGATAAAATTAGAATTAAATAGTGGTAGAGTTCCTGGAAATCAGTTACTAAATGGATTATGTGTATTAATAGGAGGTGCACTTTTATTAACACCAGGAATAATAACTGATATATTAGGTTTTACTTTAGTTATTCCAGGTACTCGAGAGATTTATAAAAGTATTATAAAAAGAAAATTCAAACGAATGATAGAAGAGGGAAATATCAACATTTATTTTAGATAAACCTAAATATTTAGGAGGTAGATATGTTAAAAAGAATTTTAGGAAAAACAGGATTTGAAGTTTCAGTAGTAGGTTTTGGGGGTATACCTATACAGAAGGTAGATAAAGATACAGCTATAAAACTAATAACTAAAGCTAGTGAAGAAGGTATTAATTTTATAGATACTGCTACTGGATATGGAAAGAGTGAAGAGTTAATAGGGTATGGAATTGAAAGTGTCGGTAGAGAGAAATGGATAGTTGCAACAAAATGCCCTGTTCGTGATTATAAAGGAATGAAAGAAAAAATAAAAGAAAGTCTAGATAAATTAAAAGTAGAATGTATAGATCTTTATCAATTACACAATGTAAAAACTAAAGAACAATACAATAAAGTTATGGGAGAAGATGGTGCACTTAAAGCCTTAAAAGAAGCAAAAGAAAATGGACTAATAAAAGAAATAGGTATTACAAGTCATGATTTACATATACTTGAAAAAGCAGTGGAAACTAAGGAATTTTCAACGATACAATTTCCATATAATCCAGTTGAAACAAGAGCAGAGGCTTTATATAAAAGAGCTAGTGAATTAGATATAGGTGTAATAGTAATGAAACCTGTAGCCGGTGGAGCTATAACTAATGTTAATTATTCCCTTAGATTTATATTAGAAAATGAAGATGTAACTACAGTTATCCCTGGTATGAAAGAAATAAAACATATAGTGGATAATGCAAGTGTTGGAAATAAATATGTAGCTTTATCTAGTGAAGAAAGAAATATTTTGTTAGATGAAGCTAAAGAACTAGGAACTGAGTTTTGTAGAAGATGTGGTTATTGTCAACCTTGTCCACAAGGGATAGATATAGCATCTCAATTTGTATTAGAGGGTTATTTATTAAGATATGATCTAGAAAAATGGGCTAAGGAAAGGTATAGTGGCTTAGAACATACTGCAGATGAATGTATAGAGTGTGGAGAATGTGAAAATAGATGTCCATATGACTTGCCGATAAGGGAAATGTTAAAAAGAGTGAATAAAAACTTTAGCTAATTGTATAATTATATACATATTGGTTAAAATTGTATAATACCATTAAAATAATAATGGGCAAACTGATTCTTATTTTTAGGCACACCCTTTCGGGTGTGCCCCTTTTTTTAGTTAACTTCAGGATTTATATATAATGGTCTTTTAAGTGGTTTTTCTAGATTAATTCCTGCAAAAGTTTTAATAGTTTTGTTATTTATAAGGATTTTAACTTGTTTAATATCTTTTATACTTGTAAATGAATAAAGAATAGAATCTAGCATAATAAGTTTAAAGTTATCATCTTTATAAAAGGATTTAAACTTATCATTGAAATTAAGAGTTAAAGTATTATCTGCATAATTATAATTGATAAGTTCTATACCTTTAGGTATTGGGTTCCAAAGATGTTTAACGTTATAGTTTTTTAATGCATCAAACATTTTTTCAACCTTAGTATTTAAAGTATCATCTTTAGTAAATACATCTAATTTACAGTCAACTAAAAAGTATCGCTTTGGCGTATTATAAGCTAGATATAATCTATTATTAAAATCTATATCTATAGGTTTATTAACAACTTCTCCATTAAAAAATTTATCGTAAGTTGTATTATCAATTGTAAATTTAATAGTTTTTACTTCCTCATTTGAACCTATTGATTTAAGCATAGATGTCATTGCAGTTTTACTTATTAACTCATTTTTAGTATATTTTTTTTCAGTTGAAGGAAGATTAATATAAGTTATATTTTTTCTTACTACATACTCAAAATCTCCTATAGGTGGTGTGTTGTTTAGACCTATATTAGCTTGAGGTCCTTTTTTTAATTCTTCTAATGTTGTCGTTAAAGGTCTTTTATTTGTTTTTACAAAACGGGTTACACCAACTAATTGAGAAATGTTATAATTTTTACTAGGAAAAAATAATGTTAATCCCATTAAACTTTTAGGTGTTTTATTTTTTGCTTTTATATACGGAACTTCACTTAAAAAGTTAACATTTAAATTAATAGGAGTTATGTATTTCATATTATCGGAATTACTTTTAATGCGTAGTCTATAATTTCCATTTGGTAAATTTAATTGGTTTTGTGATATATTAATGGTAGTGGTATATGGGTTAGATTTTGTTAGTTTAAGTTTATTAGAGGATATTTTACCTGATTTTAATGTTTTAAGTAGTGAGTTATTTTTATAAATTTCAATTTTAAATATTTTATTATCATTGTATTTAAGTGTTTCATTTCCTATTGCTTTGTGGCTTATAGTCATTTCCTTTGGATTTGTTAAAAAATCCTTTAATTGAGTTGATAAATAAACTTTTTTACCATCATTATTTCCTAGGGTTTTTGTAGAATTTCCTTCAATAGGACTTTGATTAATAGGTATGCCCATTGCAATAACACAAATTAATGAAATAATTAATAAATTCTTAAAAAATCTTAGCATTCGATTCCCCCTTTAATAGCTTGTCTCTCTTATATACTATTTTATAATAAAGACAAGTAAAAATAAATGTTTATCGTAGGATAAAAAATGACAAAAAATAGCTTATATGTTAAATATATGACAAAAGAAATTATAAAACGAATGAAATGTACAAAATTTATTCAAAACAAGTAAGGAGGCATTTACATGGATGTACCTGTTAAGAAAAATAAGGAATATAGTCTGGAAGTTATAGATATTAATCATAGAGGTCAAGGAGTATGTAAAAAGGATGGTTTTGCAATTTTTGTAGGAAATGGAATTATAGGAGATAAGGGAACAGTTAAAATTAATAAAGTAAAAAAAAGTTATGCTGTTGGTGAAATGGTTAAAATAGCAAATCCATCAAAGCATAGAATACTTCCTAAATGTCCTATATCTTATAATTGTGGTGGTTGTCAATTACAAGGCTTAAATTATCAAAAGCAATTAGATATTAAAACAGAAAGAGTAAAAAATGATATGAAACGAATAGGTAAAATGGATGATATAATCATACAGGATACATTAGGTATGGATGAGCCCTTTAGATATAGAAATAAGGCTCAATTTCCTGTTAGGATGAGTAATAATAAACTTTCAATTGGTTTTTATAAAAGGGGAAGTCATGAAGTAGTAGATACAAAATCATGTGTTATACAACATAAAGCAAATGATGAGGTTATTAAGTTAGTAAAAGCCTTTATACAAAAATATAAAATCACTCCATATAATGAAAAAAGTAATACAGGCATTATAAGACACATACTAACTAAAGTTTCCTTTGCTACAGGGGATTTAATGGTTGTTATTATTACTAATGGAAGGAATATACCATATAAAGATAAACTAATAAAAACATTAACAGATAAAATTCCTAATATAAAAAGTATTATTCAAAATATAAACAATAGAAAAAGCAATGTAATATTAGGAAGGGAAACTAAATTACTATATGGTGATGAAAAAATAATAGACTATATAGGCGATTTAAAATTTAAAATATCAGCAAAGTCTTTTTATCAGGTAAATCCTATGCAAACTAAAATTTTATATCAAAAGGCTTTAGAATATGCAAATTTAACAGGAAGTGAAACTGTATTTGACTTATATTGTGGTATTGGAACAATTTCTTTGTTTCTTTCAAAGAAAGCAAAAAAAGTATATGGTATTGAAGTTGTAAAAGAAGCAATATTAGATGCTAAAGAAAATGCAAAGGAAAATAATATAAATAATACAGAGTTTTATGACGGGACAGCTGAGGAAATATTCCCTAAGCTTTATAATAAAGGAGTAAGTGCAGATGTTATAGTAATTGACCCACCAAGAAAGGGATGTGATGAAGCTGTTTTAGATACAATAGTAAAAATGAAGCCTAAGAGAGTTGTATATGTATCTTGTAATCCAGCAACACTAGCCCGTGATTTAAAATACTTAAATAATAGTAATTATATAACAAAAGAAATTCAACCAGTAGATATGTTTCCCCATACGATGCATGTAGAGTGTGTTGCACTAATAGAGAAAATAGGATAATTTCATGTTGAGAAAATAGTAAAATATAATTAGTTTTATGTATTTAATACTAAAAATAATTTAAGGATGATAGTTTATGAAAAAAAATAAGAAAAAGAAAAAAAATCGAAAAAAGATAAAATCTAATAAAAAATTAAAGGTTGATTGTATATCCACAGATAGACAAGGTAAGGGTATTATTAAAATCAATAAAAAGAAAGTTTCTGTTCCTAATTTAATAGAGGGTGAAAAAGCACTTGTAGAAGTTAGAAAAAAAAGGAATTATACGACTGCAAGAGTGAAAAATATCGAGAAAAAATCTAAGGATAGAATAGTACCAAAGTGTCCACATTTTCATCAATGTGGTGGATGTCATTTACAACATATGAAATATGAAGCACAAGCTGAATTCAAAGAGAAAATTGTAAAAGAGTTATTGGGTAAGTATGGTAAAATAAATGAAATTATTACTATGGATGAACCCTATGATTATCGTAATAAAATTCACTCAACTCTTAGTAGAGGTAAAGGGGGAGAAATTGTTTCAGGGATATATCAACAATATAGTCATAAAGTTGTAGCTATAGACCGATGTATTATTCAAGATCCCAGAGCAGATAGTATAATTAAATCTATTCGAAAATTAATGAAGTCATTTAAATTAAGACCCTATGATGAAGATTCTAAAAAGGGATTTTTACGACATATATTAGTAAAAACAGGGTACTTAAGTGGAGAAATTATGGTTGCTTTGGTTGTTTCATCTAAAATATTTCCTTCAAAAAAGAAATTTATTAAAGCATTACTTAAAAAGCACCCTGAAATTACTACAATTGTAATGAATATAAACAATCGAAAAACTAGTGTAGTTCTTGGGAAAACTGAAAAGGTATTATATGGAAAAGGCTTTATAGAAGATACATTATGCGGTTGTATTTTTCAAATTTCACTTAAGTCTTTTTATCAAGTTAATCCTGTTCAAACAGAAAAACTATACAATAAAGCGATAGATATGGCAAAGCTTAATAACAATGACGTGGTACTTGATGCATATTGTGGTATCGGTACTATATCATTGGTTTTAAGTGATAAAGTCAAAAAAGTTATTGGAGTAGAACTTAATAAGGATGCTGTAAAAGATGCAATAAAAAATGCTAAAAGAAATAAAATTAAAAACGTACGTTTTTATCAAAGTGATGCTGGTGAATTTATGGTTAGAATGGCAAATAGAAAAGAACGAGTTGATACAGTCTTTATGGATCCCCCTCGAAGTGGTAGTACTAAACAGTTTTTACATTCAATAGTTAAGCTTAATCCTAAAAGGGTTATATATATTTCTTGTAATCCAGTAACCCAAGAAAGGGATTTAAAATATTTAACTAAACATGGATACAAAGTTAAAGAGATACAGCCTGTAGATATGTTTCCACATACTTATCATGTTGAGACAGTTTGTCTGATAGAGAAGAAATAGGTTGAACTCAAAGAGTTAGAATAATTCTAAGTAAATATTGAAACGTGTTCTGTGTTCCCTCAACTATTTGTTTGGGGGAATTTTGTTTATTCTAAATGTATAGAGAATTCGCAAATACGTTTAGCTACCCGGTGCAGAATAGTAAGGATGGTAAACTTATATTTTTATGTATAAAATATTGAAAAGTTTTTTTAGAGAAAATAATGAGTATGTTGACATTTAATTGAAAAAATATGGTATTATCACTATAGGATATATGACTTATAGTCATAATACCATATTTTTATAATTGGAGTACTATAATAACCTGGGAGTTTAATTATGCCAAAAGACACTTTTTAAATTTACAAAAGGAGAAACAAGATAGAATTAACGACTCAGCAATTTAACAGTTTTCTAGGGCTAATTATAATAGGGTAACCATAGAAAGTATTGTAGAAGGTGCTGGGATTTCAAAAGGCTATAGAATACTTAAAGAAGTGATAATGGCTTATAGGATAAGTGTGAACTAAAAGAGGATTTTAAAGTTAGTATTACAGCTATATGATTACATCTTGTATCCTATGTTTAGAGAATTATGAGTTTATGAAAGGAGAGAGGGTTGATGATGTAGTAGATAGTATTTTAGATATTATAATGAACGGAATGAAATAATCTAATAAGTGATTTAATAGTAAAGGAAACAATTTTGTAGGTTTAAAGATATAAAAATAAAGATGGGGTGGTATTGTATGATATTCATAAGGTTATTTGGATTTATTATTGCTGCAGGGGTTATTTTTACGAGTTTAGCAATGATAATAATGGGGGGAAGGTGGCAAAAGATTGAGGCATCTGCATATTCAGGGCAGAGACGTCCAATATGGTTTATTTTAATATCAATATGTTTGATTGCTTTATATATTATAGCATTAATTAAATTTATTCCTAGTGATAAAAACTGGGCAAGTTGGATTTTAATGTGTATATTACCAATTGGATGGGTTATAAAAGGTATATTAGTTATTTTTAATAAAGAAGGTCGTAAAAGGGTATCTAATATTTCTGGAGATAAGGCATGGATTAAAATTGCTCTTGCAAGATTGCCCCTAGCAGTATTATTAGTTGCACTTTCATTATTTGTAAAATAATTAAATATGTTCTAGTAATGACGATTAAACAGTTATCCATTTACTAAATTTTGTTATAATATTGACTTTTTTAAATAACAGAACCATGTAAAAGAAGAAATATTCTGATACTTAAGGCTTTTAAGTAGATATTGAAGTGTGTTAATTGTTCCCTCAAACTACGGGTTGAGTTTTTTTTCATTAAGAGGGGTGTACAATTACGTAGAAATAGAGAATATTGTGTAATTGTTTAGAGTTTTTTGTGGTTGTTTACAAAGGAAACAAAATACTTGATAAAAAGGATCTATGAGAGTTTTGAAATTTTGAATATTTCAAGAGCAATATTTTTGAGAGAAGAAATCTATTACACTCTTAGGATAATTCTAGGTAGATTTGTGATTCTTGAGATTAAAAAACATAGGCATATTGATGAGACTGATGATAGAGCGCATTTATTCAACTTAAACTAAAACTTGACAAGATAAAGCACGACGTTATATAATTTTAACATAACAATGACACGTGTCATTATGGGGGTATATTATGAATAGTAAAGAAGAAAAAAAATTTTTGACAAGGCTAAAGAAATTTCCAGAAAAAATATGTAAAGCGAGCGACACAGCAGTTATGGAAGGCTTTGAGTATTTTACAACCAGTGAATACAAGAAAAAATCTGGCGCAATTAAGAATAGAGCAAAAAAAATGTTTGCTAATCAAGGACTAAAAGGCGGTATTCGTTTGGCAACACACATGGCAAAAAGAATGCCAAGTATGCTAAACAATATTAAAAAGAACTATAAGGATATGGATGATTATTTATGTTCACTGGAAAATGGGAAAGAAATTCCTCATACATCTGAAAAAGTTGTTAAAACATTCCCAAATAAGGGCATTTGGAATGATTTGCTTCAATACTCATGGAATAAACATAAGGTAATTGTAGGATTTACCAAAGTTCCAGAAGAATATATATTTGAAGGTAAAGCTATCCCCTTTCAATATGCCCTAGTTTTTGCTCAAAAAATGAAAAAAGAGCCTATTGAAAAAGCACCAGAATTAGATGCCGGAATGGAAGTTATGAATACTTACAACTCTTTAGGGATTGCAACAAATGATATTATAAAATGGTTAAAAACGAAGTATGAAATTATGGGAATGGCTAATCATCCATTAGGAGGCTTAGTCGACTTTGTGCCTCTTGCAGAAAAAGCAGGTTTAGGGTTAATAGGTCGTCATGGAATGGTTATAACAAAAGAATTTGGACCACGTTGCCGCATATCTCCAATTTTCATTGATAAGAAAATATTTGAGCCTACAGATACAATTGAACATGAATGGATTCGTGAGTTTTGCAATAAGTGTGGTAATTGTGCTAGGTCATGTCCGGTTGAAGCAATCTATAAAAAACCTAAATTTGTGCAAATCAGTCATTCAGAAAATACAAAAGATAGATATGAAAGTTATGATCGAGAAAAATGTTTTGTATCTTTCTCTGCAACTATGGGCTGTGCCGTATGTATAAGTGTTTGTCCTTTTTCACGAAATCCTAAAACATATGATAAAATGAAAACTAAATATTCGTAATTAGAAAGGTAGATAATAATGCCAACTAAAACATATTTTAATCTGAATGAAGAGAAGCAAAAACGCGTATATAGAGCTGTTTTCGACGAGTACTCACGTGTACCGCTTGAAGAAGTATCAGTGAAAAATATTGTCAATTCAGCTGATATTCCAAGAGGTAGTTTTTATCAGTATTTTATTGACAAAGAAAAAGCGTTAATTTATTTGATATCTGAAACACAAAATCGAGGGCATGAGGAGTTAGTGCATACTACGAGTCAACAGCAACTGAATATTTATGAACTTATGGAAACTTTATTTATGCGTGAAATCAATAAGTTAAAGAATAAAGAAGAATCAGCTAGAGTATTATTACTTAAACAAATAATAAAGAGTGCGAAAGCAACATCGATATTTTACAATGTAATGGCAAATGTAATTTTCGAACATCCAATATTTGAGGAATGTTGGAATAATATGATGTTAAAAGTAGATTCAAAAGACCTTAAAAAAAATATTTTTGATCTATTATTTGCTACTTTAAAAGATTGTCTAATAATGGCCATTGAAGATGAAGGCAAAATTGATGTTTCAATAAATAACTTTAAACTGAAGATTGAAATAATTCATTTAGGTGTTGATAATCTGGTTAGAAAATAGCAATGACCAAGGACAAATAGATTATTGTGATTTAACAATAAAATAGTATTTCTATGATTGATATTAATGGAAACACCGATAGAAAGAAGGGGATAAATTGAACATAAAAAAAATAATGCCTAACATTAATAAGTATATTGATAAAAGAAAGCCTTATATTAAACCAAGTGAAAATGCTCATAAAGGGCTTAATGTACCTCAAATAGTTTTTGACTATGGTAGTATCAAAACCAAAGCCAAATCATTACCAAATTTATACAAATATATGTTTGGCTCATTGAAAGAAATGAAAAAAACATACAGAGAGTTGTACAAACAACCAAGGAACCCATCTAAGAAAATAACCTCAAAAGACTTAGGAGATATGAAATCACTTGCAATAGAATTGGGTGCTAGTGACATTGGATTTACAGTGGTAGACCCATCGTATATATTTAATAATAAGTCGATTATATATCCAAATGCTATAGTTTTAGCTATGGAAATGGAACCTGATATAATAAAAACAGCACCATCAAAAAGTGCGGAGAAGGAAATCTTTAGAACCTATTATGAATTGTGTATTATGGTTAATCGAATAAAAGATTTCCTAAATGATAGGGGCTATAATGCTGAGGCTGGACCTTCACTTGGGGGGGAGGTCAATTATCCACTTTTAGCACAAAAGGCAGGTATAGGTGTTATTGGTAAACATGGCATGTTAATTATACCAAAACTAGGTCCATCATTAAGACTAGCCGCAGTCTATACTGATATTGAGAATCTACCGATAGAAAATGATAATAAACATCTTTGGATAAATGATTTCTGCAAAATCTGCAACCAATGCGTAAAGAAATGCCCAGGGGGTGCCATATATAAAGATACTGTAATATTTGAAGATGGTTCGAAGCAATGCATTGATTATAAAAAATGTGCTGTTCCTTTCTCACGAAACAATGGATGCACTGTGTGTATAAAAGAATGTACGTTCTTTAAAGGGAATTATGAAAAAATCAAAAAAACTATTAAAAAGTGGTAAACCAAGGAAGCTATACCTTTTAGATTAAATGGCTTTTTTAGCTAGAAAGGATTAAGTAATGAAATATGTAAATACTTAATTTTCTTGTCTTACTTTATACAAATAATGCAGATTAAATAATCTTATGTGTACTTAGTCAGATTATTTAATCTGCATTATTTAATTAGGATAATATAATTTGCCTTTTTTTAGAAATTTTAGATTGAAATAAACTGCCATATAACGATAATAGTGATATGTTGGCCAGTTGAAATAAGATAGCGAGTTAAGAACTCATGAATAAATTTAGATGTTAAAAGTGAGTTTGCTTGACAGTTAATGATTAATTATTTATCTAACAATCGATTAATCACATAATTAGGGTCAAGGTGAAAAGGCAAGGGAAAAGTCCAATTATGCCTTGTTACACATTATGCCAAGAAGTATAAATGAGATAGATTTATTAAATACGAGGAGTACAAGAAAAAGGATCTGACAATCATACAAAAATATCTAACCCTTTATGATTTTAAAATCTACACTTATTGTTTGATAGTTAGGCATTAAGATAAAAAAGTTTGTCATTAAACAAAGATGACAAATTTAAGGTTCTTTAAGTTGAATCATCACCAAATCTTATAATAAGATTAACTTATAAGATACAAGAAGGAGTGATTGCACGATTATGAAGAATAATTTACTTATAGCTCAATCAGGAGGTCCAACTTCTGCAATTAATGCGACACTATCAGGAATATTAAAGCTAGCAAGCATTAGCGATAAAGTAGATAATATATACGGTGCAAAAAACGGTATAAAAGGAGTTCTTAACGAAAAACTTATAGAGCTAAATGAATTAAAAAAGAATATTAATAATCTTAACAAACTATCATTTACGCCAGGAGCTGCTCTTGGATCTTGCAGATACAAACTGAAGAATATCAATAATAGTCATAACGATTATAAAAAGATTATAGATGTATTTACAAAATACGATATTTCGTACTTTATATATATTGGTGGAAATGATTCAATGGACACAGTTATGAAATTGAATCAGTATTGTAAGAAAAACAACATAAATACTATAAAAATAATAGGAGCACCTAAAACAATAGACAATGACTTAAAAGAAATAGACCATACCCCTGGCTTTGGCTCAGCTGCAAAATACATTGCAACTACATTTGCTGAACTTGAAAGAGATATCTCAGTATATGAATCAAATAGTGTAACAATAGTTGAGGTAATGGGTAGAAATGCAGGTTGGTTAACAGCGGCATCAGCACTTTCGAGGATTAACGGAAATAATGGTCCTAGTTTAATTTATTTATGTGAAAACGTATTTGATGAAAATAAATTTATAAAAGATGTTAAAGAAAAACTAAAGACAAAAAAAAGTATAATAATTGCAATAAGCGAAGGATTAAAAACTAAAGATGAAAAGTACTTATCTTTTAAAAATGAAACTAATAAGATATCTGATGTATTTGGACATGTATATGTTGCAGGAGCTGGAAAATACCTAGAACAATTAGTAGAAAAAGAAATAGGTTGTAAGGTGAGGTCAATAGAACTGAATCTTATGCAAAGATGTTCTATGCATATTGCAAGTGCAACGGATATTAAAGAATCTTCAATGATTGGAATGAAAGCTATTCAAATGGCACTAGAAGGAAATACCGGTCAAATGGCATCCCTAAAAAGAGTAAATGACAATGATTACAAAGTAGAGTATACATCGGTACCTATAGAAAAAGTAGCGAACAAGGAAAGAAAGGTCCCAAGAGAGTGGATAACTGAAAATTATATTAAGGATGACTTGTTAAATTATCTTTTTCCCCTTATTCAAGGAGAAATAGATATTACTTATAATAAGGGTATACCAAGTCAATTTATATTTTAAAACCTTGCCTATACAAAATTGTCAATATTCAACGATGACAATAATGATTATCTTTAAATTGAAAAAAGAATTAAATATCATATAATTTTAACTAAGAGGTAATGTAAAAAGTCCTAAGAAAGCAACGGCGCTGTAATAATATGGCATAAATAAGTGATGAGAGATTATCAATAAAAAAACTTTAAAAGTTTAAAAAAAATTAACTGAATTTTTCAATAATTAGACTGCTTTTTATCAATGTCCATTTATTTATGTAAAGGTTTATTAACTGGAGATTTATCTTTAGGTTTATAATAAACATTTTCACCTATTTAAATGGTGATTAACTATATGATGATGTTGTATTGAAGATTAATGACCTAAATTAGTTTATTAATTATTTCAAAGTTTTGCCACCTTTCTTTAGTTTTTTAACTTTACTTAGAAAATAAAATCATACCTAATTTTAGGGGGCAAATATTTTATGTATAAATAAGTAAAAATAAAGGTTTTATTAAGATTTTTAGCAAAAACTTTTTACAAAACTCAAAAAGAAGAGGTGGGAGATGATTATGAAGTGTTCAGCAAGATTAATTCAAATATTGTTTCTTTTACTTAGTTCAGACAAACCTATTTCCTCTCGAATTCTCGCTGAAAATATGCAAATAAGTAAACGAACTGTATTTAGAGAGTTGAAAAATGCAGATGAACACTTAAAGGAATTTAATCTTAAATTAGAAACAAAACCTAAAATGGGGATTAGTATTAAGGGAAGTGAAACTGATAAAAATAAACTATTAGATGAATTAAATAGACTAGAATATAGTGATCCTCATAATAAAGAAGAACGCTATAATCGACTTATTTTAGAATTATTAAAACAAGAAGAACCACAAAAGACATATTATTATTCAAGTTTATTAAAAGTTAGCGATGGAACTATTATTAATGATTTAAATATTATAGAAAAGTGGTTTTTAAAGAACAATATAACTTTAATTAGAAAGCCTGGACTTGGAATTTTTCTAAATTACAAAGAAGAAGATTATAGAAAAGCGTGTATGAAATATGTATACCAAGATACAAATGACCCACTTAATAAACTATGCGATTTAATAGAACCAAGCGTTGTCAATAAGGTTATTGCATCAATAAAAAAGGTAAAAAATAATAGAGTAAAAAAGATTGCTAAAAGTTCTTATATAGAATTAATAATATATATATCTATAATGACAAAGAGAATATTACTAGGAAAGAAAAATACGAAAGAAAGAAATATAAACTTAGATATAAAAAGTATGAAAGATTATGAATTTGTAATACAGTTAGTTTCATTGCTAAGTGAACAGTTCTCCATAGAGTATAACACTACAGAAATAATAGATTTATATATATATATGAAAGGATCTAAACCACAACATGTGAATGAAAATGAAGATATATTTGAAACAGACCTTGACCTTAGACACATGATATATGAAATGATTCATCAATATGATAGTACTATAGCTTATCAACTTAAACAAGATACAGATTTTATAAAAGGACTAATAACTCATTTAAGACCGACAATTTTACGTTTGCAACATGGAATTGAAATTCGAAATGGATTTCAGAAAGAGATAAAAAGCTTGTATCCAAAGGTATACGAAAAAGCTCAAAAAGTTGCAAAGGTAATAGAAGATAGATTTAACCTTAAAGTTCCTCAGCAAGAAGTAGGTTTTCTTGCTATACATTTTGGGGGAGCTGAGGTAAAGCTAAAAAGAAAATATAGATATACTAGGAAAGTAGATGTAGGCGTTATTTGTTCTAGTGGAGTAGGGATATCTGCTTTACTATCTTCAAGAGTATCTCATATTTTCCATGAAAAAGTAAGGGTGAAGACTCTTTCACTTAGTGATTTATCATCTGAGAAGATACAAGATGTTGAAATATTAATATCTACCTTTGATTTAAAAAACTCTAAATACAAATATATTAAAGTAAATCCAATGCTTACAGAAGAAGATATTTTGTTAATTTCAAATAAAATAGAAGAAGTATTAAAAGATAAAAAGTTAGATATAAATGTTTACAAACCAGATACATTTACTAAGATAGATGAAATAACTTTAATAAGTAAGGAAATAAGTTCTATTCTTAAAAACTTCAATTCATATACTGTGGATTCACATATTAAATTTGATAAAGTCATAACCTTTGTAAGTGGAGTAATCGGAGAAGATGAAAAGAGTAAACTTCATATATATAATGATTTAAAGAAAAGGGAAGAATTATCTACTCAAGTTATACCAGAGTTTGAATTTGTATTACTACATGCAAAGACAAAAGGAGTAGCTGAATCAAAATTCATAATAATAAAACCTCAGTCAAGTTACTTTAAAGACAAATATTTCTCAAAATCAAAGGTAGTTGTAGTTATGTTAATACCTGAGGATGACCCAAGAGAGGTACTTGCAATTTCAAGTATAAGTAGTGCTTTATTTGAAGATGAGTTATTTTTAGAATATGTAAAAAATGAAGAAAAACAATCTATAAAAAACTATATTGAAACAATATTAAAGAAATATCTTGCAGAAAAGATAGAAAACTTATAAGTAAAGGAGATATATATAATGTTAAAAAAAATGTTAGAAAACAACATCAATGTGGTAAATGAGGTATCAAATTGGGAAGAAGCAATAAAAATAGCAGCTACGCCCTTAAAAGAAGGCGGATTTATAAAAGAAGAATACATTGATGCTATGGTAGAAAATGTAGTTAAAAATGGTCCATATGTAGTTATTATGCCAGGACTTGCTATACCACACTCAAGACCTGAAGATGGGGTATTAAAAACAGGAATGTCACTTTTAAAGTTGAAAGAAAGTGTAAAATTTCCAGAAGATAAAGATGTAGAGTTACTTTTTGTACTAGCGGCAAACGATTCCAACATGCATTTACAACTAATATCTGAGTTAACTAATTTACTTATGGAAGATGATGCAATGGAAAAACTATCTTCTGCAAAATCTAAAGAAGAGGTATTAGCATGCATATGCTAGATGAAATGAAATCATACAATTTTTCAGTTAACTCACTTGAAGTAAATGCAAGTTATTATGAAGAGGATATACAAAATATCTTTATGCCTTTACTTGAAAAATTAACAGATATGAAAAAGAATAAAACTAAGAGACTTTTAGTTTATTTAGCAGCATCACCTGGAGTTGGCAAAAGCACATTATCTTCATTTTTAGAATATCTTTCAAAAGAAAGTGAAGAAGTTCAAGAAATCCAAGCAATCGGACTTGATGGATTTCACTATCATCAAGAATATATTAAAAAAAATAAAGCAGTAGTAAATGGAGTTAAAGTCCCTATGGTAGAAGTCAAAGGATGTCCAGAGACCTTTGATTTAGATAAATTAAAATCAAAGATAATAACTTTAAAAACTGAAAATGTTAAGTGGCCAATATACGATAGAAGCTTACATGATGTAGTAGAAGATCAAATATTAGTTACTAAAGATATAGTATTAATTGAAGGTAATTGGCTTTTATTAAATGAAGATGGATGGAGGGATTTAAAAGACTATTGTGATTATAGTATTTTTATAAAAGTAGATCAACATATGGTAAAAGATAGGTTGATAAATAGAAAAATACAAGGCGGTTTATCAAAGGAAGATGCAACTAAGTTTTATGAAAAAAGCGATAGTAAAAATGTAAAAAGAGTACTATCTAATAGTCTAGATGCAGATTTAGAGCTGAAATTATTAAACAATGGAAAGTATATTATAAGGGGGTAATTTAAATGGAAAAGAAAAACATGAGATCAAAGGTTCAAGCCTTTGGAGGATTTTTAACAGGAATGGTTATTCCAAATATGGGTGCATTTATTGCATGGGGTTTTATAACAGCACTATTTATATCAACAGGATGGGTTCCTAATGAGAACTTTAGTAAGTTAGTTGGACCTATGATAAGTTACTTACTTCCACTATTACTAGCTTATACAGGTGGTAAACTTGTAGCAAGTGAAAGAGGTGGAGTAGCAGGAGCTATTGGTACATTTGGATTAATAGTAGGTGCAGATATACCAATGTTTCTAGGGGCTATGATTATGGGGCCACTTAGTGCATATATAGTAAAGAAATTTGATGAAATGATTGAAGATAGAATACCAACCG
Source organism: Bacillota bacterium (assembly GCA_009711785.1). Classification (GTDB taxonomy): domain Bacteria; phylum Bacillota; class Clostridia; order Tissierellales; family MES13; genus MES13. The sequence continues at coordinate 239,235 of VENA01000016.1, read as the reverse complement.
GATTTGAAATGGTTATAAACAACTTTTCACTAGGTATAATTGGATTATTACTTTGTCTATTTTCTTATTCATTAATAGGTCCAGTAATACTTCAAGCAAACAAAGCAATAACTGTAGTTATTGAAGGGTTAGTAAAAACAGGTTACTTACCACTTTTATCAGTTATTAATGAACCAGCAAAGGTATTATTTTTAAACAATGTAATTGACCAAGGTATTTATTATCCACTAGGAATGCAAAATACTTTAGAAGCCGGGAAATCGATTTACTTTATGGTTGCTTCTAACCCAGGACCAGGTCTAGGTTTATTACTTGCATATTCTTTATTTGGTAAAGGCACATCTAAGAAAACTGCTCCAGGAGCAATAATAATACACTTCTTAGGTGGTATACATGAGATATATTTCCCTTATGTACTGATGAAACCAAAATTAATAATAAGTATGATACTTGGTGGAGCTTCAGGTATATTTACATTTAGCCTATTCAATGTAGGTTTAGTTGCAGGACCAAGTCCAGGATCAATATTTGCATATTTAGCATTAACACCAAAAGGAAATTTCATAGGAGTTATAACTGGGGTATTAGTAGCTACAGCAGTGAGTTTCTTAGTAACATCACTAATATTAAAATCATCTAAAGAAACAGAGGAAGAATTTGAAGAATCAGTTAAAAAGTCAAAAGAAATGAAGCAAGAAGGAAAAGGAGTATTAAACTCGGCATTAGAACAAAATGAAGTTAGTAATTCTCCAATAAACTTTGTGGCATTTGCTTGTGATGCAGGTCTTGGAAGTAGTGCAATGGGGGCTAGTGCATTTAGAAAAAGAGTAGAAAAAGAAGGTCTTTCAATAAAAGTTAAAAACTTTGCTATTGAAAAAGTACCAGAAGAGGCAGATATAATAATAACTCATAAAAGCTTATTAGATAGAACAAGTCGTGCATGGCCAAACAAGAGAATAATTACTATAGAAAACTTTATGAAAGATAAAAATATAGAAAAATTACTAGAAGAATTATTAGAAAAAAAACAAAAGGCCTAAAAAGGGAGATGTTTACTAATGAAAACTAAAGCAGCGGTTTTAGAAGGCAAAAATAATATATATACAAGAGAGTTTGAATTACCAGAAATAAACAAAGATGAACTACTTGTAAAGGTAGTATCGAATAGTATTTGTTTATCAACCTATAAAGCCTTAATTAGAGGAAAAGAACACAAAAGAGTTCCTGAAAATGTTTCAGAACATCCATCTATTACAGGACATGAGTTTGCTGGAGTTATAGAAAAAGTAGGAAGTAATTTAACAGATAAATTTAAAGAAGGTCAAAAATTTGTACTTCAACCAGCTATGGGACTTAAATCAGGTTATTCAGCAGGATATAGTTATGAATACTTTGGTGGAAATGCAACATATTGTATAATTTCTAAAAAAGCAATTGACTTAGGTTGTGTACTTCCTCTTAATGGAACATACTTTGCAAATGCATCTTTAGCAGAGCCTATGAGTTGTATTATAGGAGCATTCCACGCAAGCTATCATACAAAACAATATGTCTATAAACACGATATGGGAATAAAAGAAGGTGGTAATTTAGCACTTCTAGGTTGTGCTGGTCCTATGGGATTGGGAGCTATAGAATATGCTATTAATGGACCTATAAAACCCAAATTAGTTGTAGTTGTAGATATAGATGAAGAAAGACTAAATAGAGCAGCTAGATTAATAACAGTTAAAGATGCAAAGAAAAAAGGGGTTGAATTAATATATTTAAACACTAAGGATATAGATGGAGTAAGGGAGTTAAGAAAATTATCAGGTGAAAAGGGATATGACGATGTGTTTGTATTTGCACCTGTTAAGCAATTAATAGAAGATGCTGATGATATATTAGGCAATGACGGTTGTTTAAACTTCTTTGCTGGACCAACAGATAATAATTTTAAGGTTCCGTTTAATTTCTACAATGTTCACTATGAAGGAACTCATATAGTTGGAACATCAGGTGGATCTACTGGAGATATGTTAGAGTCTATAGAATTATCTGAAAAAGGGTTAATAAATCCATCATTTATGGTAACTCATATAGGGGGATTAAATGCAGCTCCAGAAACTATAAAAAATTTACCTAATATTCCAGGTGGAAAAAAACTAATCTATCCTCATATAGAAATGGAATTAACAGCTATTGAAGATTTTGAAAAATTAGGTAAAAATGATGAGTTTTTCAGAGAGTTAGCAAAAATATGTAAGAATAATAATAATGTTTGGTGTGAAGAAGCAGAAAAGTTTTTATTAGAATCCCTTGAAAATAAATAGAATAATAATAGGGACACATACTAACCATATATCTATATCACCTCAATTCATAGGAATAAACTATGATTGAGGTGATTTTTATGTCCAGAAAGGCAAAGGAAAAGTCCTATGATTCAATATTAAAGATCATGTCAAGAAATATAAGTGAGGTAGATTTACTTAAAGATGAAAAGGAGAAGAATAGGTATCGGACAGTCGTAAAAAATATCAGATATTTTATGGGGGTAAGATTTATACCTTTTGAAGCTTTAAAGTAGAAGATATCTTTGAATTTGTATCATTTAGATGAATAATGTTTAATTAAAACTCCATATGAAACATGGTAGAGGTATATCAGAAGCAAAGGCTTTAGGGGTTTTATTAATGAGTAGTCTATGTAATTTTAGATGTATAGGTTGGGGTTTCAAAACTTAGTAGTTTGGGCATGGGGTTAATAGATCAAAATATAAGGGTATGGTGAAGTCATTGATCGAGAACTATGGGGCGTAAGTAGAGTATATATATTCACAGAAAAAAATGTTTGATTGAATTGTTGTAATATTAATGAATATACATATATTTAAAGGATTTAATAGTGTAGATGTAGAACATTAGATAAATGTTCTATAGGATAAAAATGGTATGGTTATAGAAATGTCTATATTTGTTTACGAAGCAAATACAACTTATTAGTAATGAAAAAAAGTATAGAAAGGTGCGTGGAAAATGAAAAATTTAAAAAAGGGTAAAAGTAAAATCAAAATGTTTATTCAAAATCATATAGTTATTGTTAGTATTTTAGTTCTTATGATTATTTATTACAGTATAATCCGTCGTTTCTTGATTCCATCAATGAGTACCGTAACCATTGAACTATTAATAGCAGGGATTGCTTTTGTTATTGTACTCTATTTTTTAATAGCACTCCTCATAACAGGTATTATTACTGGGATAAAAAGCTTCAACCATAAAAACAAAGACGATCTTAACCCTTGGAAAAAGCGCCTTATTAAAAAAACAAAATTAGTCTTGATATCAATTTGTTTCCTAGTGTTAATTACACTCATTTCTCAATATGCTGCATATACACCTCCAATTTTGGATGGCAGCGGGAATCAAATTGAGAATAGCATTGCAACAATGGAGAAAGTAACTATAAATAATTCGGAACAATATTTAACGATACGTGGCCACGATAAAGATAATCCCGTGATTTTATTTTTAGCTGGTGGACCTGGTGGAACACAATTAGCAGCAACAAGAGATGTATTAAAGGATTTAGAAAAGAATTTTGTAGTCGTAAACTGGGAACAGCCAGGCTCTTCAAAATCATTTAAAGCAGTACCGATAGATGAGTTAAGTCCAGAAAAATATATTGAGGATGGTCATGGTCTAACAACTTATTTAAAGAAACGTTTTAATAAAGAAAAAATTTATGTAGTTGGTCAATCTTGGGGAAGTGCCCTAGGAATTTGGCTTGCAGAAAAATATCCTGAAGACTACCATGTTTATATAGGTTCAGGTCAGATGGTGTCATTCTTAGATACTGAAATCTATTGTTATAATAAAGCATTAGAAATTGCAGAGAAAAAAGGGGATACAAATACAGTAAAGAAGCTGAAAGAACAAGGAAAACCGCCATATGCAGAAAATGTTTCAATGCAATCGGCTACATATTTAACATACTTATTTCAAGACATGGCTAGAAATCCAAATATTAACCACACCGATCATAATACATTTAAAGACATTGCAGGACCTGAATATGGCCTGTGGGATAAAGTCAATTATTTCAGAGCTCTAATTGTTACCTTCGACCAAGTTTATCCACAATTATATGATATAGACTTTAGAAAAGAAGTTACAGAGTTTGAGATTCCTATCTATATTCTGCATGGTCGTTATGATGTGAATGCCCCTACTGAATTCGTAGAAGAATACTATAAGTTAATTAAAGCTCCTTATAAAGAATTAATCTGGTTTGAACACTCAGGTCATGATAATTGGATTGATGAAAGCGATTTATTTATTGAAATCTTGAATGATATTCAGAAACAAGAATATCGATAAAAACGGATATTCACACAAGAAACTATTTGTTTTATTTAAATTAAATGGAAACTGTAGTGAGGATAGAAAAAAATTTAATTTGAGTTTATTTATTAAATTTTGCTTAATAAATAAACACTAAAAAAATATCACTTATTTGACAATTAGATTAGTCAAACAAGGGATATTTTTTAGTGTATTCCTAAGAACTAATAACTTAGAATAAAATAGATATATTTGTTTTAAAGTATATATAACCTATAATTATGCCTTATCTTTGATTACTTTTTATCTTTAGTGGTCTTTTCTTTTTCCCATTTTTTATAATCCTTAAGCAAAGTCAGCGCTCTTTTAATTGTTTTATCCTGTGTTTTTGAGCTGTCTTTAAGGATTCTTGACATTTGCACTAATTGAACTTCTAAATATTTAGGGTTGTTGAGTTTAGCAGAAATAGAAGTTTTATTTGATTTGCGTGATGACGAGAGAGATTCCTTAAACATCAGTAACAGAAAACTATTTTTCTTTTGTTTGGGAATCTGTTTAGATGATTCATAAACCTGATTGAATAATTTCTCTAGATTTCGCTTTCTATAATAATAAAATGCGATAGTTACACCAATTACTAAAATTAGTATTGCACCAACAATAAATTTAATGTCCATTAACTTCACTCCTTTAAAAAATATACTATCTATTTTACCATAAATCGTTTATAAATACATTATCTATAGAGGGTTTAGCCCAGAAAAAAATGACAAAGGAAAAGGCAATAGAATAGAAATAATCTATTAGCCACTCGTAATAAATATAATGATATAATAGATATTAATTATATTCAAAAAGAACTTTCATTAATATTAATTAGTAAGGCTTTAAAGATATAATTTACAATAAAAGATTTTTAGGAGGCGTAATAAATGAATTATTATAAGTTAGATACCCCTTCCTTAATAATAAATAGGGATATAATGATTGATAATTGTCAATATATGCAGGATTATGCAGATAAGTTTAATGTTAATTTAAGACCCCATACAAAAACCCATAAGATGTCAAAGTTAGCTTTAATGCAAATAAAAATGGGGGCAAAGGGAATTGCAGTTGCAAAGGTAGGAGAAGCAGAAGTAATGGCTAAAGCTGGAGTAAAGGATATATTCATAGCCAATGAAATTGTAGGTGATATAAAGCTTAGTAGAATAAAAAAGCTTTCAAAGAGTATAAATATTTCCTTTGGTTTAGATAGTATTTCCCAGGCAAATGAAATAGAAAGAGTTTTTAATGGAAATTTTAAACCAGCAGAGGTATTAATAGAAATTGAAGTTGGTGAAAAGCGTTCTGGAATTATTAAAGAAGAGGAATATATTAAATTACTAAATTATTTAAAGAAATGTGAAAACATACACCTTAAAGGTATATTTTCCCATGATGGCAATTCTTACTCGGCAGCAAATATTGAGGAATGTAGAAAAATTCATTTAAAAAGTCAGGAAAGGACTTTAAAATTTGTAGACATTGCTAAGAAAATGGATTTTAAAATAGAAACTGTTAGTGTAGGATCAACACCATCAATGATGCATGATTTTCCTATCTTAGATGGCATAACAGAAATTAGACCAGGCACTTATATCTTTATGGATGCATCCCAGGCAAATGCCTACGGTGATTTAGACCGGTGTGCTGCTACAATACTTACAACTGTTATAAGTTTGCCAACATCTGAAAGAGTAATAACCGATGTCGGAGCTAAAGGAATAACAACCCAGAAAAGGAATAAAGGTATATGTGAAACCAAAGGATTAGGACTTATTAAAGGATGGGAAGATGTGTTTATTTATGATGTTTATGATGAACATGCTATAATATATAATGAAAATTTTAATAAATCTTTAAGTGTAGGTGATAAGGTGGAAATTATACCTAACCATATATGTCCTGTGGTAAATCTTCATGAATTTGCATATTTAATATCAAAGGGTCAAGTTATAGAGAAAATACCTGTAGATTGTAGAGGGAAGTTAAAATAACAAGCTGTATTGATTAAAACAAAAAACTAATAGTCTTTTATAAAAATATAAAAGCTATTAGTTTTTTAATATACTAACCCTTTTTTAAACCTGAGCCACATAAAGGAATTACCACTTTATAATCTAAACTATAATCATTTTTTTTATAATATTTTAAAAATCCTGCAAAGGTTGCTGCAGTCGTTGGCTCTACATAAAATCCTTTATTAGCTAGGTATTTTTTTGTATCAATAATTTTATTTTCTGGAGCTTTAATAATATCACCTTTACTAGCTTTAATAGCTTCTAATATTTGTTTTCCTCTCATTGCCTTAGCTATAGCGATTCCTTCAGCTAAAGTTCCTGTATTTTTAATTTCATCAACGTAATTTTTCCCCTCTTTAAAAGCTTTATAAATAGGGGCACACCCTTCAGCTTGAATTGCAATAATTTTAGGCAGTTTTTCTATTAAACCTAAACTAAGTAATTCTTTAAATCCATAATAACAACCTAAAAGTAGGGTTCCATTACCTACTGGAATAACTACAGATGAAGGCATATCTCCATTTAACTGTTCGTAAATTTCATAGGCATAAGTTTTTGTACCTTGGTAAAAAAATGGATTATATACATGACTAGCATAGAAACCTTCACCATTTTTTACTGCATTTAATGCTGCCTTTTGAGTATCTTCTCTAGTTCCTTTAACAATATTAACCTTTGCACCATGGGAAGAAATTTGTTTGATTTTTTTAGAAGAAGTACCTTCAGGGACATAAATATCACATTTTATGTCTGCTCTACTTGCATAAGCAGCTATAGAAGTTCCTGCATTACCACTGCTATCTTGAATAACTTTTTTTACTCCAAGTTCTTTAGCTTTAGAAATTAATATTACAGCACCTCTATCTTTAAAAGATAAGGTAGGCATAGAATAATCAACTTTTACTAGCAAATTAGGATTATTTTTTTCTAAAGGTACAATAGGGGTTAAACCTTCTCCCATAGATATATCCTTCCATAAATTAAAATTATCATCAAAAGGTAGAGTCTTTAGATATCTAAATAAGCTCCATTCATTCTGTAGTATATCCTCTTTTGAAAAATCAAAGTGAAATTCATCAAGATTTAATAACCCTCCACAGTCACATTTAAAGATAAGTGTTTTTGGATCATATTTTTTCCCACATTCATTACATATAAATTTAATTGCCATAATAGCATCTCCCTTTACTTAAGTATTTTTCAGTTGTTATTTAATTTGATTTTGAATTATTTTAAATGGCTATATTAAACTATTATCTTTAATTAACATTTCTATAAATTAGTTTATATTTCCTTTTATTTTTTTATCTAGACATAGGATTTAGATAATTAGGAGATATTAGTTTTAATAAATAACTCAATTTTGTTCTTATTATTTATGGATTTAATGTAATGTTGATAAGCGATTAATTTTTAAGTTGAATATTGTTATTATATATTAAGTTGATTATGTCTGATACATATACAAATTTTATTCCCTTTTTTTGTAATTTAGGATACATTGATTCTATAGCCTTTGCAGTAACTTTGCCACCTTCTATTCCAACATGGCCTATTCCTATAGCATAGCCTCTTTTTAATGCAATATCTCCTAATTTTTTCATTTGTTTTTTTATGTATTCTTTGTCTTGAGTTCCATCAAGAAAGATATCACGGGTTGCAAATTTCACATGCATTTGTTTAGATATAGTGGAAATTACAGAATGGGCAGTGGTTTTACTATCAATAAAAAATAATTCTTTTTCCTTTGAAACTTTTAATATAGATTTTATTACTCTTTCATTTTGTGTAGCCTTTGAACCCATGTGATTATTCATACCTATAGCCTGTGGAATCTGTGATAAGCCTTCTTTAATACGTTTTTGGATCTCTTTATTTGATAGATCACAAGTAATTCCCCTAGATCCTAGCCATTCTTTTTTTCCATGCTCAGGCTCCATTGGGATATGTAATATTATTTCTAAACCAGATTCATAAGCAGCCTGTGCATCACTTTCACTGAAAGGTTGAAACGGCATTACTGCTGCAGTTAATGGGATGTCTAGTTTAAGCATATCTTCTGTACCTTTACCTTTATATCCAAAGTCGTCTATTATTATAGCTACATAACTAGTTGTATTGACAGTTGTTGTTTCTATGTTGTCGGTATGTATAATATAGAAAAAAAGAATAAGAGATAGTATAAATATAACTAAAGCAAAACCTAAGGTTTTTTTTGAAATAATAATAAACATTTAAACCTCCTTTTTGAGTAATAAAATGATAGCTTATAGCTTATAGATATTCATAAATGCTAGATAAAGAACATAACATTTAGATAAATTAGTTTCAGTAAGGGAAAATTAAATAATGAATGATAAATTTTGAAAAGTTAAAGATTGACTAGAATGGTCAATTGTAATATAATGTAATTGACCATTCTAGTCAATTATAAATTATGACTTTAGGAGGTAACATAATGAACGAAGCTTTTGAAAAAATTGAGATAGAAAAAAGGGATAGGATTATTAATTGTGCCTTTAAAGAATTTAGTAAATATAAGTTTGATAAAGCATCAACTAACAATATAGTAAAAGAAGCTAATATATCTAAAGGACTTTTATTTTATTATTTTAATAATAAAGAAGACTTATTTGAATACTTATCAGAGTTTTGTGTAAACACAATATTAGAAGAAATAAAAAATAATATTGATTGGAATATTACAGATATATTTGAACGTGTGAAACAAGTTGTATTTTTAAAAATAAGGATAACTGAACGTTATCCATATATATTTCACTTTGGCAAACTTTTATTTGATAGTGAATCAAAGGATTTAATTTTTAAAAATAGGGACTTAATGGAATTGAGTTCTAAAATTTATAGCTATAATATTGATTTTACTAAGTTTAAAGAAGAAGTAGAATTAAAAAAGGCAATAAATATTATTAGATGGACTCTTGAGAAATATGGAGAAGAGTCTTCTAATAGATTTAAAGGAATAGATAAAGAAATAGATTACGATGCTTTATTAGAAGAAATAAATAGTTATATAGAAGTACTAAGAATAGCTTTTTATAAAGGTGAGTACTTATAATAGTTTTAATTTCTTTATATGTACATTAAAAAGGAGGTTTAATTTATGATTACTGTTAAAAATTTATATCATTCCTATAATAAGGATGATAACTTTGCTGTAAAGGATGTAAGTTTTGAAGTTAAAAATGGAGAGATATTTGGTTTTTTAGGACCATCTGGTGCTGGAAAATCAACAACACAGGGGATATTAACAGGACTATTAAAACTTCAAAAGGGGAATGTATCAGTAGCAGGTTATGACGTAAAAGAAATAAAACAAAAAATGTTTAATAAAATCGGTATGTCCTTTGAACAGTCAAATGTTTATAGTAAATTAACAGCTAAAGAGAATTTGGAGTTTTATAGAAAGTTATTTGATGTAGAGACTTACAAACCTGAAGAATTATTAAATTTAGTAGGATTAGAAGGGAAAGAGAATATAAAAGCAGGGGAGTTTTCTAAGGGAATGAAGCATAGATTAACCTTCGCAAGGTCTATGATTAATAATCCTGAACTTTGGTTTCTAGATGAACCTACAACTGGATTAGATCCTGCAATAGCATCACAAATCAAAGATATTATTAAACAAAAAAATGCTAATGGAGTAACGATATTTTTAACTACTCACAATATGTTTATAGCAGATGAATTATGTGATAGGGTAGCCTTTATTGTAGATGGTGAAATAAAGTTAATAGATTCACCAAAGAATTTGAAACTTCAGTATGGAGATAATCTTATTGATGTAGAATACATTAATAATGGAGAGACTATTATTGAAACCTATTCTACTGTTTTAGAAAAGGATAAAAAGTCCTTAAAAAATATTATTGAAAATTATGAAATTCAAACGATGCATACTAAAGAAGCTACTCTTGAAGAGATATTTATTAAAGTAACTGGAAGGGAGCTTATATAATATGAAATTATGGTATAGCTTTATTAAAGAAGTTAAACTTGCATCGAGGGGTTTTTATTTCTATATAGAGTTATTTATGGCTTTATTATTACTTTTAATTCTTATATTTGTTGTACCTGAAAACTTTGAGAGTAGACAGTCAGAATATATTCATCTTGACTTACCTAAAACAGTGAAAAAAGCCTATATTAAAGAGATTAAGGATAAAGATTTAGATGGGAAAGTTGAAAAAGTAGAAATTGAAAATGATGATAAAGTAATTAATTCTAGACTATATAAAACCGAAGATAAAGAAATATATATTATAGATGATAAAAAAGATGTAATTAAGTTAGCAGATAAAAAACAAAAGATAGGTGCTGTTATTAAATTAGACAATAAAAATAATCTCGATTATGAATATTATCTACAAGGCTATGAATCTAATCGTTTAAAAAACTTAATTTTAATAATTCATAATGTGGGAACAGACACTATAAAAACTGTATTTAATAAACAGGATGTAAGACCTTTATCTACTGATTATGAAGTATTAACAGATAGAGAAAATCTGATCCCTTCATTTTTAACATTTAATGGGAGTTTAATGGGACTATTTATTATAGCAGCTTATATATTTTTAGACAAACAAGAAGGAGTTATTAAAGCCTATGCAGTTACTGCTTCTACTGTAAGGGAATATCTTTTAAGTAAGGTAGGAGTTCTTTTACTAACTACAATAGTATCAAGTTTCATTATTGTAGTACCTGTAATGGGATTAAAACCGAACTATTTATTGTTATTAGTATTTCTCTTTACTACCGGTTTTTTCGCTTCTTCTTTAGGGCTTTTAGTTGCAAGTTTTTATAAAAATATTATGCAAGCCTTTGGAACAATATATTTATTAATGATAGCTATGATTATACCAAATATAGCATATTTTATTCCAAGTTGGAATCCAACATTAATAAAAATTTTACCCACTTACCCTATGCTTGAAGGGTTTAAAGAAATCATTAAGGAAAGTGGAGATGTTTCTTATATATTAACTATTTCTTTAGTTTTTTTAATAATAGGTTTAATATTATTTGAGATAGCTAATAAGCGCTATAAAAAGACATTAACCGTTTAAATTAGAAAGGAGGTTAGAAATGTTTAAAAAGGTATGGGCAATTTTTATGAGGGATTTAAAGGTAAATATAAGAGATTTTTTATCATTATATATATTTGTAGTACCATTACTATTTGCTATTGCTATTAATATATTTACTCCAGGAATTAATGATACAACGGTAAATTTAGCCTTATTAGAAGGAGAAAATCCTAAACAAATTTCTTATTTCAAAGATTTTGCAAAGGTTGAAGTTTTTAAAGATATTGATGAAATTAAAAAAAGAGTTGAAGGTAGAGATAATTTAGTGGCTATTCTTCCTGAAGGTGAAAAATATTATATTATGACACAGGGAAATGAACCAGAGGGGATTGTTGAATACGCAAAACTCCTTAATACATTCTTTCAGTTAGATGTACAAATTGAAGATTCAAATGCAGAGATTTTTGAGTTTGGAAGAACGGTACCGCCACTAAAAAAATTACTAGTAAATACTAGTATACTTTTCATATCAGTATTAGGGGGTATGCTAATAGCTTTAAATATTGTAGAAGAAAAGGTTGACCGTACTATTAGTGCAATAAATCTAACACCTACTAGTCGTAGGTCTTTTATCCTTGGGAAAAGTATAATTGGTTTAATATTACCTATCTATGGTTCTATAGCAATAACTTGGATTACAGGATTTAAAAGTGTTAACTTTTTTCAGCTATTAATGATAGTTTTTGCTTCTACATTGTTAAGCTTATTAATAGGATTTATAGAAGGAATTAATAATGAAGATTTTATGAACGCAGCAGGAAGTATAAAATTATTATTCTTACCCTTAGCTGCATCAGTTGTAGCCATAGAAATATTATCAGATAAATGGCAAAAGTTTTTTTATTGGAGTCCATTTTATTGGGCGTATAAAGGAAATGATATAGTATTATCACAAAATGGAAGTTGGCAGCAAATATTAATGTATTCAGGTATTGTTTTAGTTATATGTAGTATAGTATATATTTTTTTAGCACCAAAAATAAGAAAAGGATTAGAGTAAAGGGGGAAATTTTATGGATGTCAAAGCATTATTAGGTTTGTTAGCATTAATCTATGGTGGACTTGTTATCTTTCTAGCTATTAAGAAACCAACAAAAATATGGAATATGAAGAAAATACAATGGTTTGAAAAAGCTTTAGGTAAGAAGGGGACAGAGATTTTCTTTTATATTTGGTCATTATTATTTGTAGTATTAGGTATTTGGTTACTTACTAAATAATATCTAAATCAGTTTGCTGTTATTTTTAATATATTGTATATTTAGAGGCGTAAGTCTCTTTTTTTTTTGTAAATATATTAAGTACATTTAGTTTAATATTTTCTATGATAAAATATATTTTAGGGGGTTTTAATGTGTGTAAAAAAATTAATGCAATGTATTTTAGTGCTACTGATACTACAAAAAAAATAGTAACAGGTTTAGCTAAAAATATTTCCTATAATTTTGATAAAGAAATAGATTTCACATTACCTAAAATTAGAAAAAAATCAATATTTTTTACAGAGGAAGATATTGTTGTTATAGGAGTTCCAGTCTATGCAGGAAGAGTTCCTAATGTATTGCTTAGATATTTAAACTCAATTAAAGGTAATAATTCATCAGCAGTTCCTATAGTTGTTTATGGTAATAGAAATTATGATGATGCATTAATAGAATTAAAAGATATTCTTAAGTTAAATGGATTTAATATTCCTGCTGCAGGAGCTTTTATAGGTGAGCATTCATTTTCTAAAAAACTTGCTAAAGATAGACCTGATGAGAAAGATATGGCTATAGTAAATGATTTTTCAAAAAAAATATATAAAAAAATAAGTGAAGACAAAAAACAAAGTGTAATTGTAAAGGGAAAGAGACCCTATAGAAAGTATTATATGCCTAAAAATGAAAAAGGAAATCATGTTGATATAAGAAAAGTAACTCCAAAAACAAATAATAATTGTATTGATTGTAAACAGTGTGTAGAACTTTGTCCTATGGGTTCTATTGATTTTAAAGATGTATCTAAGTTAAATTATATCTGTATTAAATGTGGGGCTTGTATTAAAAAATGTCCTACTAATGCAAAATACTATGATGATAAGGATTATTTAAAACATAAGCATGAATTAGAAATAGAATTTAAAAAAAGAAAAGAACCTGATATATTTATATAATATTAATTAAAATGCATTTGATATAATAAATATATCATTTGAATTGAGGTGTCAAGATGTATAAAACAATTGGTATATTAGCCCATGTGGATGCAGGTAAAACTACATTTTCTGAACAGTTTCTTTATCATACAAAGAGTATTGCAAAAAGAGGAAGAGTAGATCATAAGGATTCTTTTTTAGATAGTCATGAGATAGAAAAAGAAAGAGGAATAACAGTATTTTCAGATCAAGCTATAATGAATTATAAAGATTCAAAATATTATTTAATAGATACTCCAGGTCATGTGGATTTTTCACAAGAAATGGAAAGGTCAATTCAGGTTATGGATTATGCTATCATTTTAGTTAGTGCAGTAGAAGGTATTGAAGGGCATACAGAAACAGTTTGGAATCTTTTAAAGAAACATAGGGTGCCAACTTTTTTCTTTATTAATAAAACTGATAGAGTAGGTGCAGATGTAGAAGGGGTATTTAAAGAAATTAAAGAAAATTTTACTAAAGATGTTTGTGATATAACAAATTCTTATAAACAGGGTGAAATAAAAGATAAACTTAGGGAATTTATTGCAGAACGGGATGAGTTATTACTTGAAAAATATTTAATGGATAGTTTTGAAAAAGAATTATGGTTAAGAAAAATGAAATCGATGATTAAAGAAAATAGAATTTTTCCATGTTCTAATGGTTCTGCCTTGAAAGATATTAATATATTAGATTTTTTAAATAAATTGGATGAGTTAACCACTACAACATATTCAACTGACAAACCATTTTCAGGACAAGTTTATAAAATACGTTATCAAAATGAAACGAGACTAACTTATATTAAAGCTTTAAGTGGAAAGTTAAAGGTAAGGGATGAATTAAGTTATGTATATAAAGGTAATTCAATTAAAGAAAAAATCACTCAAATCAGATCCTATAGTGGAGATAAATATAACATAGTAAACGAGGTAGTAGCAGGTCAGTTATTTGCAGTAACAGGTTTATCAAATTTAAATTCTGGAGATTTCTTAGGAACTTTAAAAGAAAAGGCAAATTATAAAATAATTCCAACGTTAAAATCTAAGGTTATATTCGATAAAGATATAAATGAAAAAGAAGTTTTTAAAACTTTTAAAATATTAGAAGAAGAGGATCCCTCTTTAAATGTAACCTGGGAAGAAGAGTTAAAAGAAATACATATTAAAGTTATGGGAACTATACAACTAGAAGTATTAAAACAATTAGTAAAGAAAAGATTTGGTTTAACAGTCGAATTTGGTTTGCCTGAAATAATATATAAAGAAACTATAAACACAACGGTAGAGGGGTGTGGTCATTTTGAACCTTTAGGTCATTATGCTGAAGTTCATCTTAAGATAGAACCAGGAAAAAAAGGAAGCGGAATAGAATTTGAAAATGCCTGTCATGCAGATCATTTAACAATAGGACATCAAAATTTAATAAAGCATCACATCTTTGAAAGAGATCATAAAGGCTTATTAACTGGTTCAGCTTTAACTGATATAAAGGTAACTTTACTAACAGGAAGGGCACATAATAAGCATACCAGTGGAGGCGATTTTAGACAGGCAACCTATAGAGCATTAAGACAAGGTTTAGAAAAAGCAAAAAATATATTACTTGAACCATATTATAATTTTAAAATAAAAATAGATTTAGACTATATGGGAAGAGTATTATCAGATATACAAAATGCATATGGAAAGTTTGATTCTCCTAAAACTATAGGTGATAAGACTATTATAACAGGTAAGGTACCAGTAGCTACATTTATGGATTATAGTACAAAGTTAGCTTCATTTACTCAAGGTAAAGGGATAATAAATTTAACTTTTGCAGGTTATTATCCCTGTCATAATCAAAGGGAAGTTATAAAAAGAAAAGGATATAATAAAAATGCAGATCCTAAGTATACATCATCTTCTATTTTTTGTTCAAAGGGTCAAGGGTATACAGTAACTTGGGATAAAGTAGAAGAGAAAATGCATAGTTTATAAATATAAAAAAATGGAGTGATTATTTGTCTTACCTTTTTAAAATAGCACCCTATGTAGGTGGTTTTATAATTATAGTATTTTTAATTTCTTTAGTTAATTTTTATTTTTATAGAAAAAGAAAGATTGATAAAGTAAAAATACTTAAATATATTATTAAGAGTGATAATGCAGTATCGAAACATACTGTACATGAAAAGGTCTTTAATAATGAAAGTTTAGAATATGTAAGAAACTTATTAAATGAACTTCAAACTGAAGACTTAATAAGAGAAATTAAATTAGGAAGTTCAAATAGTGACGGTCTTTGGGAATATAAAAAAGAAGATAGTTAGATTTTTTAAAAGTATAGCTAAATAATTAGTTATACTTTTTTTAATTTTTAAGTTATTTAAAATAAATAATATATTTATATAGATGATTATCTATGTTAAAATAAAATATATAAAATAAAAGAAGGTGATTAAATGACAGATAAATCTAATAAATCATGTTGAACTAGTAAAAAAGATACCTCTAGTTTAGAGGTTAAACTAAAAAATAAAATAACTCAAAAAGATGAAGTTATAGATAATAAATGGATTAAACATTCCTTTGATGGACATTTAAATACAAAAAAAGGTTTAATAAAACGAATAAAAACTTTTATTAGCTTAAAAGACAAATTATTAAATGCAGCTGTTAGATTAGGAGTTAATAGAAATAATTATAAAATACAACCTGGAATTTATGCAGTAGGTAATCCAAATGAAAAATCTCAAGTTTTAGTGACTTCAAATTATAAGTTAACCTTTGATGAATTAAGAAAAAATTTAGACAGACTTGATGTTTGGATATTAGTATTAGATACTAAAGGAATTAATGTTTGGTGCGCTGCAGGAAAAGGGACATTTTCAACAGAGGAATTAATATATAGAATAAAAAAGCATAAAATAGATAAACTTGTTACCCATAAGAATTTAATATTACCCCAGCTTTCTGCACCAGGGGTTAGTTCGTATAAAGTAACTAAATATGTAGGTTTTAAAATAAATTATGGACCTGTTAAAGCAAGGGATATAAATAAATTTTTGAATAATAAAATGACTAAAGATATGAGAAAAGTTACATTTAACTTAAAAGAAAGACTTTTAGTCACTCCGTTAGAGTTTGTATACTCAGTTAAATATATTCCTTTTATTATATTATTTTTTCTTTTTTTAAATATATTATCAGGAAGTAGTTTAATAGATGGATTAAAGGATAGTATAATAAATATAGTACCTTATATAGGGGCAATTTTTATAGGAACTATATTGTTTCCTATGTTAATTCCAATTTTACCATTTAGGATATTTTCATTTAATGGTATATTATTAGGAATAATTTATAGTGTTTTATTATTTAATAATAGGCTTATAATATATGATAAACCTTTTCTATGGATAATTGGGAATTCTTTATTGTTAATATCCATAATTGCTTATTTAGCAATGAATTTTACAGGATCAACTACGTTTACCTCCCATTCTGGGGTAAGAAGGGAAACAATAATTACAATACCTATATTACTTTTACTAGTCCTAAGTGGAATAATATTAATTATATTAAATGCTTTTTAAGGAGTGAATAAAATGAGATATATAAAAGATATAGCAAATATAACCATGGATAAAGATAAATGTATAGGTTGTAAAATGTGTATTAAAGTATGTCCCCATGGGGTATTTTCTATAAGTGAAGGTAAAGCTTTTATTAATTATAAGGATAAATGCATAGAATGTGGGGCATGTAGTAAAAATTGTCCTAAAGAAGCAATAAAGGTAAGTGCAGGTGTTGGATGAGCTTATGCTATTATAAAGGGATGGCTCACTGGAAGTGAGTCTTGTTGTTAAATTAAAAAGCTTTAATATAAACTTAAAAAGAGCTATCAAAATGATTTTAAAACATTTTGATAGCTCTTTTTTAAACAAATTGATTAATTAAATTTTAATTATGTTTTTTAAATTTATCAGTTGATTTAAAATTACTTTTCTTTATATGATTACCTATAATGATTCCTGAAATAATTAAACCTAAACTTATAATATGAATATATGAAATGTCTTCATTAAGAAAAAGTCCTGCTGCTAAATTACTAAAAATAGGAGTTAAATAATATAAAATGGCCGCTTTTGAAGGACCTAGTGTATCAATTGTTTTATTCCATGAGAAAAATGATATTAACGAAGCAAATATTCCCACATATAAAAGGCTTAATATTAATGTTAAGTCTATCGTTATAAAAGAACCACTTAACTTCTCACCTATATAAAAGGGAATTAAAAATCCCCATCCTATCAAAAATGTAGATATTAAAAAAGTTTCCATATCAAATTCTTTAGGCTTTTTCTTAACAAGGATATTGTAAATAGCAAAAACTATTGCTGCAAAAAGAGCATATATATCCCCTGGTGTAAAAGAAAAGGCTAATAAGTTTTTAATGTTTCCTTTGGATATAATAAAAAGGACACCACTTAAAGCAATAATTAAACCTAAAGCTTTATTTAAAGAGATTTTTTCATTACAAAAGAATTTTGCCAAAATTATAATAAAAACCGGTGAGGATGCTATAATTACAGCTAGATTACTAGCATATGTTGTGTGACTTCCGAAATATATCAATGTATTAAAAAGTGTAATACCTAAAAAAGATACTATTGAAAGATATTTTATGTTGGCTAAAATTAATTTTTTATTTTTTATTAATTTTTTATAGGTGAATGGTAAAAGGGCAATTAATGCTATACTCCAACGTAAGAATGAAAGAGTAATTGGAGTAATATCTTCATAAATTATTCTAGCTATTACAAAATTACCAGCCCATAAAATTGTTGATATTATTGCAAATATATACCCTATTCCATTAGATAAATTAAATTTTTTAGTTTTCATTCTTATCCTCCATAAAATAATTATAAATTGATAAATAGATTATATAATAACTTTAATAAAATTAAAAATGTAATATATAATAAGATAGAAGTCTTGATGTAGCATTTTGTCGATAAATGAGGAATTATGCAATGATATATGATAGAATAAAAGAAAGTAAAGTGAGAAATATATATAAATAAACTTGGAGGGTACTTATGATAAAATTAATGGCTGATTCTACATGTGATTTGTCTTTAGATATTATTAAAAAATATGATATTAGTATAGCACCTTTAAATATAAATATAGAAGGTAAGACTTATAAAGATAGAATAGATATAAAACCAGATTTTTTTTATAGTATAATTGAGGAATTAGATGAATATCCAACAACTGCGATGCCAAGTCCTAATGAGTTTTTAGAAATAATAAATAATGCAGTTAAATCTGGATATAAAGAAGTATTATGTATATGTATGTCAAGTGGTACTAGTGGGTCTTATCAGTCGGCTGTAATTGCAAAGGATTACTTTTTTGATAACAATCCTGATTCTAGTATTAAAATTCATATTGTAGATTCAAAATGCATGAGTCACGGTAGTGGTTATTTGTTACTAAAAAGTGCTTTATTAAGAGAAAACGGCGCAACATTTGAAGAGTTAGTTAAGTTTAATGAAACTTATAAAACAAGTGTTAAACATTTTCTTTCAGTTGATGATTTAGACCATTTAATTAAAAGTGGTAGACTTACAAATGCTAGTGCTTTCATAGGTAAGATATTAAAACTTAAACCTATAATGACAATGAGAAAAGGAAAAGGTGCAATTGTAGCTAAAGTAAGGGGACGAAAAAAAGTATTAAAGCATTTCATTAATGAATTTAATAAAAGAAATGATAAAGATATTACAGACTTTATAATAATTGGATATACTTCTGATATAAAAATAGCTGAAAACTTAAAAAATAGGATTATTAAAAATACAGATTTCAATGGAGATATTCATATTATGCAAATGGGAGTATCAGTTGGAACCCATGTTGGTTTAGGTGCAATATCTATGTTTTTTGTTGAAAATGGTCACAAAAGGGATGGATTATTAGTTAATGAGGTACATGAAATTATGGAAAAAAGAAAAAATTTAATAGGAAAAATTAAATCAAAAAATAAATAAAAAGTGGGGTTAAAAAACTATCTTGTAAGTTAATACTTAAGATAGTTTTTTTATTATTTCGATAATAAATAGTTTTTAGTGGTATATAATATATAACAAGAATTTGAGGTGATACTATTGTTTAATAAAGTTATTAAAAAGGCAACCTTTGCAGGGGGATGCTTTTGGTGTATGCAACCTCCATTTAATAAATTAGAGGGAGTTTTAGATGTGAAAGTAGGATATATAGGAGGATATGTAAAAAATCCTACCTATACCCAAGTGTCATCAGGTAATACAGGACATATTGAAGCTGTGGAAATAAAATTTGACTCTGAAATAATTAGTTATAATGAATTATTAGATGTATTTTGGAAACAAATTGACCCAACCGATGAAGGAGGACAATTTGTAGATAGAGGAAGTCAGTATAAAAGTGCTATATTTTATCATAATGATATTCAAAAGCAATTAGCTATTAAGTCTAAAAATAAACTTAAAGAAAGTAAGCGTTTTGATAAACCTATAACTACTAAAATATTAAAAGCTACAGAATTTTATAAAGCAGAAAAGTATCATCAAGATTTTTATAAAAAGGAAAATTTAAGATATAAACTTTATAAAAAAGCTTCTGGTCGGGAACAATTTATTAAGAAAAATTGGAATAAAGATTAAAGCAGCATCTATAATGATGCTGCTAATTTTTTAAATATATACTTTTTTTAAAGGAGTTATTCCTTGCATTGCAAGTAGAAGTCTTTTTTCTACTTCATCCCAGTTTATTAACTCCCACCAAGCATTAATATATTCTTTCCTTTTATTTTGATAATCTAGGTAGTAAGCATGTTCCCAAATATCGACTACTAAAATAGGTATACTACTCCACTGGGTTAAATTTTGATGTTTTTCAGCCTGAAGAATAACAAGTCTTCTCCATGCAGGATTCCAGGCTAATATTCCCCAGCCTGAAGCTTCTACTTTTGAAGCACTTTCAATAAACTGCTCTTTAAAGGATTCAAAACTACCAAAAGATATTAAAATTTGATTATAAGTTAAAGGCTTTATTTGAGTCTTTTTATTTAAAGGAGCCATAATAGTCCAGTAAATACTATGAAGTATATGTCCTGAACCATTAAATGCTATTTCATTTTCTAAGTATTTAATTAGACTAAAATCTTTGTTTTTCCTTGCATTTACAAGTTTTAATTCTGCTTTATTTAAACCATCAACATAACTTTTATGATGTTTATCATGATGTATTTTAACTGTTTCAGAGCCTATTATTGGTTCTAATGCTTTATAGGGATAGGGTAAAGGTGGTAGTTTATGTTGACCAGGTAAAATTATATAATTTTCCATTTTAAAACCTCCAATTAATTTTATTTTAATTTTAATTTATATTATTCTTATATGAAATTAATAGTGTGAATGATTAATAAGAAAGTTTATAAATACCATATGGGGGTATATATTTTATAATATAATAATTAAGGGAAGGTGATTAATATGGTAGCAAATTTTTTAAAGGGAGTTAAAAAAGGGTTATCCTTTTTACTAGTAGTATTTATTGTATTTGGTTTGATATTTGGTTATTATACAAATCCTAGTTTTTTAAAAAATTATGTAACTATAGTTTTATTTATTATGATATATCCTATGATGATAAATCTAAAAGTTACTGATGTTTTTAAAAGTTTTAAAAATAAAAAGGCAATAGCATTAAGTTTAGGGATAAATTTCATTATAGTTCCTATAACAGCATTTACATTAGGAAAAATATTTTTTAGTGAAGAACCTATGTTACTTACAGGTATAGTATTAATAGGATTAATACCAACAAGTGGAATGACAGCTTCATGGACGGGGCTTGCTAAGGGTAATTTAAAGCTTTCTTTAGTAATGATTTCTATAAATTTATTAATTTCTATTTTAATAATACCGTTGTATATGAAATTATTTTTAGGAAAATTAATAACCATAAATACATTTATAATTTTTAAAAGTCTTTTTAAAGTAGTAATAATTCCATTACTATTAGGGGATTTAACAAGAAGACTTTTAATAAGGAAATATGGTATTAAAGGCTATAAAGATATAAAACCTAATTTTAGTGGAATAAGTTCTTTAGGAGTACTAGCTATAGTTTTCATTGCAATGGCTCTAAAAAGTAAGACGATAATAAATCAACTTGATTTAGTATTGTTATCTATAATACCATTAATCATTTTATATATTATTATAATATTTATTTCTCATTTCCTTGGCAATAAATATTTAACTAACAAAGATAAAGTTGCTTTAGTGTATTCTACAACAATGAGAAATTTAACAATAGCTTTAGGGATTTCATTAGCATCCTTTGGAGAAAGCTTAGCAGTATTTTTAATAGCAATAGGATATATTGTACAGCTTCCTATTGCAGCTTATTATATGAAATGGATTAGTGTAAAACAAAGTTAATAACATATAAAGGTATGGCTAATTTTTAGCTATACTTTTTTTGTTTTAAATATTTAAGAAATAAAATCTTTCATAAGTGAAAGAATAATTATATATTAATTATGAAAGGAAGTATTAAATGGATACTAAAGTAGGAACGATTGAAACAGAAAGATTAGTTTTAAAAGTTGCAAATGAACTATTTGCAAGTATAATATTAAATTATTTTTCACGTAATAAAGAATTTCTAAATAAGTGGGAACCTAATAAAAAGGAAGATTTTTATACCTTAGATCACTGTAAAAAAGCAGTAAATAGAGATTTACATGCTATGAAACAAGGGCAAATTTTTAAAGTTTGGATATTTAAAAAGACTGATAAGACATTTGAAAAAACTATTGGTTCTATTATTTTAGATAATATTATTTGGGGAGATATAAAATCATGTCATTTAGGATATAGACTTGATAAAGATGAAATTAATAATGGATATATTACAGAGGCATTAAAAGCAATTATCGATTTTGCTTTTAATGAGCTTAAACTTCATAGAATTGAAGCTTATATTATGCCTAGAAATATAAGATCATTAAAAGTAGCAAGTAAACTTAATTTTTATGAAGAGGGTATAGCGAGGGAATATATTAAGATAAGCAGAAAGTGGGAAGATCATAAAAGAATGGTTTTATTAAATAATAAAGAATAGAATTTAAAGGGAAACCTTTTTAATTATATAAAGTATACTTATAAGTAAATTAATGAGGTTGATATTATGAGAAATTAGTTTAATCCTACTCAAGGTGAGAATATTTGGTCTGAACAAGAAAAAAATGTACTTTTTATCGTGAATATAGTCCAAGTTTAAAGCTGAAAAATTATATTGCATGTTACTGGGTTTCAAAAACAAGGGGAAGTGAAAACGAATATACAACTAGAATAATACCTGATGGATGTATGGATAGAGTATTTAATTTAAAAGAAAATAATGAAAGTGTAGATGTTGTTGGACTGATGACTACAACTGAAGTAGAAAGGGTAATCAAAATAAAGAGTATTTAAATTAGATTTTATCCCGGAGGTATTATACCCTTTATAAAAACATCAGCAATAGATTTTACAGATACTTTAATATCTTTTGAAGAGTATTTATGAATAGAGTATTTAATATTGATGAAATTAAATCTTATAAAAACACATTAGAAAAAATAGAGATAATCGAGGAAAAATTAAAAGATTTGTTATTCGAAAACAAAAGGGATTTCACTATTTACAATGTTTTAAATATAATTTATTAGCCCACAAAATATTAAAAAAGTGTAATATTAGTGATTAAATCAATAAATTTAGGATATATAGGTATTAAGGGACTATATGTAGATTTATTTTAAATTCTAAGGAGGATGTTATGCTTTATAGAGAATTTGGCAAAACAGGAGAAAAGGTTTCAATATTAGGCTTTGGTTGTATGAGATTTCAAGTAGTTGATGGTCAAAATGATAAAATTGATGAAAAGAAAGCTATAAAACAGGTTAGATATGCTATAGATAATGGAGTGAATTATATAGATACAGCATATCCATACCATGGTGGTATGAGTGAAGTAGTTACAGGAAAAGCATTAAAAGATGGATATAGAGATAAAGTATATCTAGCTACAAAACTACCTTCATGGTCTATAGATAGTAGAGAAGATATGGATAAAATATTAAATGAACAATTAGAAAAATTAGGGACAGATTATATAGATTTTTATCTAGTACATGCTTTAACTAAGAAAAGATGGGAAAATGTAGTTAAACATGATGTGTTTGATTTTCTTGACAAGGCAGTTAAAGATGGTAGGATAAAACATGTGGGTTTTTCATTTCATGATGAATATCCCCTTTTTAAAGAGATAATAAATTCTTATGATTGGGATTTTTGTCAAATACAATATAATTATATGGACCAGAACTATCAAGCAGGAAAAGAAGGTTTAAAATTAGCTAAAGATAAAAATTTAGGGATTGTAATAATGGAACCTTTAAGGGGAGGAAGTTTAGTAAAAAATGTTCCAAAGGATATTCAAGACATTTGGGATAAGGCAGATATTAAAAGAACACCAGCTGAATGGGGACTAAGATATTTGTGGGACCATCCTGAAATTAGCGTTGTACTTAGTGGTATGAATAATATGAACCATATTAAAGAGAATATAGATAGTGCAGAAATGGCCTATAGAAATTCATTAACCGATGATGAGAAAGACATAATCAAAGAAGTAAAAAGTATTTATGAAGATAGAATGGTTGTAGGCTGTACTGATTGTAAATATTGTATGCCATGTCCTAAAGGTGTTGATATACCAGAGTGTTTCACACAACTTAATAATGCATCGATGTATAATGATGTAAACGGGGCTAAGTTTCATTATAATATCTTAACAGTTAAACATAATAAAGAAGCTTCTAGATGTATAGAATGTGGAGAATGTGAAAAGAAATGTCCTCAAAATATAGAAATAAGAAAAATGTTAAAAAAGGCTGTAAATACATTTGAAAAGTAATAGTTTAAAAATATACTTGTTAATATGCAATAAATAGTATATAATGGTACTATTGCATAGCGACCATTATAAAGCAGCGAATGAAATGGTTCATTTGTTGCTTTTTTACGTTAAATAAAACTTATATGTTATTAAATAATGGGTAATAATATATAAAAAGAGTTAAAGAAAGGAATTAGATAATGAAAACAGTAAAGTTTAATGAACTAAATTTATCAAAACAGTTAGAAAGAGCAATTCAAGATATGGGGTTTGAAGAGGCAACTCCAATTCAATCTAAATCGATACCAAAATTAATGGAAGGTTTAGATGTAATCGGACAGGCGCAAACTGGGACAGGGAAAACAGCTTCCTTTGGTATTCCGATTTTAGAAAAAGTAAATACAAAAGATAAAAATGTGCAAGCTTTGATACTTTGTCCAACTAGGGAATTAGCTATTCAGGTTTCAGAAGAAATAAGAAGATTAGGAAAATATAAAAAGGGCATAAAGACTCTTCCAGTCTATGGAGGGCAACCAATAAATAGACAGATTCGCGCATTAAAAAAGGGAGTTCAAATCGTTATAGGTACTCCTGGTAGAGTTATGGATCATATGCGTAGAAAAACTTTAAAGATTAATAATCTTAAAATGGTTGTTTTAGATGAAGCTGATGAAATGTTAAATATGGGTTTTAGAGAAGATATAGAAACTATTTTAAATGATACTCCAAATAAAAGACAAACAGTTTTATTCTCAGCAACGATGCCTAGGGCTATAAAAGATATAGCAAAAAATTACCAAAAGAGTCCTCAAACTATAAAAGTAGCTCATAAAATGGTGACTGTCCCTAGTATAGAACAATACTATTTCGAAATTAAAAGAAGTAATAAATTTGAAATATTAACTAGACTTATAGATATTCATAATCCAAAATTAACCCTAGTATTTTGTAATACTAAAAAGAAAGTAGATGAATTAGCAGGTCAATTACAAGGAAGAGGCTATTTTTCAGATGCTTTACATGGTGATATGAAACAAAGGCAAAGAGATAGAGTTATGAATAAATTTAGAAAAGGAAATGTTGATGTATTAGTAGCTACTGATGTTGCAGCAAGGGGTATAGATGTTGATGATATCGAGCTAGTTATTAATTATGATGTTCCACAGGATGAAGAATACTACGTTCATAGAATAGGTAGAACTGGAAGAGCTGGACGTTCTGGAAAGGCTTATACTTTCGTAGTGGGAAGAGAAGTCTATAAATTAAAGGATATTAAAAAATATACAAAAACTAAAATTAAAAGAAGGAAAGCACCTTCAGTAAGTGATGTTGAAGAAGCAAAATCAAGAATAATATTAAATCGAATTAAAGATATAGTTGATAATGACAATTTAAGCAAAGAAACCCATTTAATAGAAAAGTTAATTGATCAAGATTATACATCTATTGATGTAGCTGCAGGGTTACTTAAAATGGTTATGGGACAACAGGAACAAGAAGAAATAGCAGAAGACGAATTTGAAGATACAGGTGCTGAACCAGGAATGGTAAGATTATTTATAAATATAGGTAAAAAGCAAAAGGTAAGACCTAAAGATGTTTTAGGTGCTATTGCTGGTGAAACTGGAATGCCAGGAGAAGTAATAGGTACTATTGATATCTTTGATAATTATACTTTTGTTGAAGTACCTAAAGAATATGCTAAAAAAGTATTAAAGGTAATGAAGAAAAATAGAATTAAGGGTAAATCTATTAGTATAGAGCCTGCAAATAAAAAATAATTTTAAAACTGCTTTTAAAAGCAGTTTTTTATTTTGGCCAAATTTAATATTTATTAAATTAAAAACTTTATAATAAGAGCTATGACTTAGTGAAAATATTTTAATTTTTTTAGTGTATAATAAATTTATTTTATATAAAAAATAAGAAAGAATAATAAATAACTCTACTGGAGGAAATCATATGAAACTAGTTTCAGGAGATATGGTTTGGACAAATCTAAGTAATATACCTATTAAATATAATTATTTAGACAAAAATATAGAATGTGATGTACTTATAATAGGCGCAGGAGTAACTGGAGCTATAGCTTCTTATTATTTAACTAAAGAAAATATAAATACAGTTATGGTAGATAAAAATATAGTCGGTTATGGAAGCACAAGGGCATCAACATCTATTTTACAATATGAAATAGATACTGACTTAGTTGGGTTAAAGGGCATGATAGGTGAACAAAAGGCAGTTAGAGGATTTAAATTGTGTGAAAGGGCAGTTTATGATATAAAAAATATAGTTAATGATCTTGATGAAGATTGTGATTTCACATTAAAAGAGTGCTTTTATTATACAAAAAACTCTTCAGAAGTTGACTTATTAAAAAAAGAATATCAATTAAGAAAAAAACATGGTTTTGATGTAGAATTTTTAGGAAAGGAAAAAGCTAAAAGGTATTTCTCTTTTCCTATAGAAGGTGGTATTTATTCAAACAAAGGAGCAGCTCAAATAAATCCATATAAGTTTACCCATGCTCTAATAAATAAAGCAAGAAAAAAGAGGCTTAGAGTTTATGAAAATACTGAGATAGATAAATATTTCATAGAAAATGATCATGTAGTATTAAAAACTAATAATGATTTTTTAATAAAAGCTAAAAAAGTTATAATAGCTACAGGTTATGAAGGTAAAAATTTTATAAATAAAGACATTGTTAACCTTACTAGAACATTTACAATAGTAACTAAACCTGTAAAGAAATTTCTAGGTTGGTTTAATACATCTATAATTAGGGACAATGAGGAAAGTTACACTTATTTAAGAACGACTAAGGATAATAGAATAATTATAGGTGGGGAAGATATTAAAATAGGTAATGAAAACAGCAAAATATCAAATTTATCAAATAATGACTTAATTGCAAAGAAAAAATATGATATATTATCTAATAAACTAAAAGGATATTTTCCAGGTATAAATGACATTGAAATAGAATATAGATTCAGCGGAATTTTTGGAGTCACTAAGGATGGTCTTCCATATATAGGTGAGTATGATAAATGTCCTAATTTTTATTTTTGTCTTGGATATGGTTCAAACGGTATAATCTACTCAGTTTTAGGAGGACAGATAAATAGAGATATTATCTTAAATAAAAATAATCCAGATAAAGAATTATTTAAATTTAATCGATAAAGTCAGTCAAATTAGGCTGACTTTTATTTGTGTATAAGTTTAGCATTAGTTATAATTAATTTAAATAAAAGTAAAATCATTTAAAGGATGATAATATGAACTTAGATAAAAATAAAGTAGTTGTAGGTTTAAGTGGTGGGGTTGATAGTACAGTAGCAGCTTATTTGCTTAAAAAGAAAGGATATGATGTAGTAGGGGTTACTTTTAAGCTATCAGAAGAATTTAATATTAATGGAGCTAAGAAAGTTTCTGAAAAACTAAATATTCCTTTATATATAAAAGATTATAGTGAAGAATTTGATTTAGTTGTAAAAAGTGAGTTCATTAGAGAATATCTCAAAGGTAGAACTCCTAATCCTTGTGTTACATGTAATAAATATATAAAATATGATAAAATGCTTAAATTTGCTAAAAGCATAGGAGCATATTATATTGCTACAGGACATTATGCTAATATTATATATGATAAAAGTATTAATAGATACAAAGTATATAAGTGTAAAATTAATTTTAAGGATCAATCATATGTATTATATTCACTATCACAAAACATTTTAAAACATACTTTATTACCCCTTGGAAATTTTAAATCAAAAAAGGATGTAAGGGATATTGCAAAACAAATTGATATAGATATTTCAGAAAAAAAAGAAAGTAAAGGTATCTGTTTTATACCTAATAATGATTATGTTACTTATATAAAAAATGAATTAAAAGAAGAGATTTTAAAAGGGAACATAGTAGATTTAAATGGTAATGTTTTAGGGAAACATGCTGGAATAATAAATTACACCATAGGGCAAAGAAAGGGCCTTGGTGATTTCAATAAGAGGATGTATGTAATAGATATTAATCCAGATAAAAACGAAGTTATTTTAGGAAGTGATAATGATACCTTTGTTAAGGGCCTTATAGCTAAAGAAGTTAACTTTATATTTTTTGATAAACTAAAAAAGGATATAAAAGTTAAAGCTAATATAAGTCAGCACGGATTTTTATTTAATTGTAGAGTTTCTAATCATGAAAAAGAAAAAATAAAAGTTATATTTCAAAAAAAAGTAAGATCAGTAGCGCCTGGACAATCTATTGTATTTTATGATGATGATAAATTAATAGGAGGTGCAGTGATAGATTATATAATAAAATAAATATCCCTAACTATATTTTAAAGCATATACTAATTATAAAAATAGTTTAAAAGGGATGATAATATGAGTCTTATTAAATTACCAGTGTGTATTAATACCCAACTATATATAGAACCAAATATAAAGATGTATTATCCATTGGTTTATGGATTATGTGATTATACAATACAACAGAAGATAAATGGTCAAATATATAAGAAAATGTTTCATTTATTTAATGAAGTAAGACATCTTAATTTACCTACTAATATTGAAGGATCTTATGAGATAAAAACAAATGAAAGGAATGTATTAAGTTTATCTTTAACAGCTTTAGGAGACTTTAAAGGAGCCCATCCGAAAACAGTAATTAAATCTCTTAACTTTGATGTAAATACAGGTAAAAATTATCCATTAAGTGATTTATTTAAACCTAGAAGCGATTATATTGAAAGGATATCGAATATTATTAAAAAAGAAATTAAGGAAAGAGAA
Organism: Bacillota bacterium; assembly: GCA_009711785.1. Classification (GTDB taxonomy): domain Bacteria; phylum Bacillota; class Clostridia; order Tissierellales; family MES13; genus MES13. The sequence goes on along the minus strand of VENA01000016.1, from coordinate 209,749 downwards.
ATACCTTTAATAGAAGATTTTAAATCAATAGGAGCTAATCAGGATTATTATATAGCTGATAAAAATTTAGTGATATATTTTCAACAGTATGAAATTTCCCCATATTATGTTGGCTTTCCTTACTTTTCAATACCTATTTATTATTTAGAAGACATTATTAAGGAAAATAGTATATTAGAAAGAATGATTCGTTTCTTTTAACAGACCAAATTGGTCTGTTAACTTTTTTAGAAAAATTTAAAAAACATGACATTTGTCCTTTAAAATATTTTAAGTGTGAAATATACTATTTGAGGGAGGAAGGAAGATGAAAAGAATATATGATGAAAAATTACTCAATAACTATATAGAAATGTTTAGAATATACAATTATTTAGATGGTGATATATATGAAGATATGAATCTGTTTAAGTATGAAAAAGGGGAAGTAATTTATAAAGAAAATGATAAAATTAATTATTTTTATTTTTTAGTAAAGGGAAGATTAAAAATATATACATTACAGGAAAATGGAAAAAAGTTATTGCTGCGTTTTAATAAACCTTTGGCAATTTTAGGTGATTTAGAATATTTAAATAATTACACAATAAAAACTAATGTTGAGTCTTTAGATAGTTCTCTACTTATAGGTATTGATATTAATGTATTAAGAGAAAAGACAAAGGATAATATCAAATTTTATAGATTTATTATAAAAAATTTAAGCCACAAATTATATACTATATCTAATTCATCTTCTATTAATTTACTCTACCCAGTAAAAAATAGGTTTGCTAGTTATTTAGTATCAGTATTAGATGGTACTAAAAAAGAGATAATGACAAGCAATTATATAGAATTAGCAAATCTTTTAGGAACAAGCTATAGACAATTAAATAGAGTTATAAATGATTTAACTAAAAAGGGTATTATAATTAAAGAAAATAAAGAAATAAAAATTATAGATTACAATAAGTTAAAAACATTATCTAAAGGATTATATAAATAAGGAGGGTTTTATGGTAAAGGGGATTATATACTCAGTATTAGCCGGGGTATTGATATGTATTCAAGGAATTTTTAATACAAGAGCAAGTGAAAAAATGGGGCTTTGGACAACTAATTTTTTAGTTCATGGTTCAGGAATGTTAGCTGTTTTTATTATTTTATTACTCCTTGGAAATAATGGATTAACAAGCTTTACTAAAGTTAATAAATTATATCTTTTAGGTGGGATAATAGGGGTAGTTATAGTATTTAGTGTAATGAAAGGAATAACCCTTTTAGGGGCTAGTTATTCAATAACTATAGTATTAATTGTTCAGATAATTATATCAGCTTTTATAAGTAATTATGGCTTGTTTAATGAAGCGGTAATTTCTTTAGATATTACTAAGATTATAGGGTTAGGATTTATGATGCTTGGTATAGTATTGTTTCAATTAAGATAATTTTAATATGGTTTCTTTAATTTCTTTATCTGTTACTTGCTTAAATTCATGATAATAATTACCTACAGAATAAAATTTATTAGGTGAATATAAACAAATAACTTCATCAACTTCTTTTTTTAATTTATCTATAGATATCTTAGGAGCAACAGGCACAGCTATTATTATTTTTTTTGCCTTTTGTTTTTTTTATGATTTAATAGCAGCTTTTATTGTAAAGCCTGTAGCTATACCATCGTCTATTATTATAACAGTTTTATTTTCTAAATTAGGAAACTCTTTATTTGGTCTATATTTTTCTATACGTTTACGGATTTCTGTTAATTGTAATAAAACTTCCCTTTCTATATATTCCTTTGAAACATTTAATCTTTTCACATAATTATTATCAATGAAATATGTCCCATCGGATGAAACTGCACCTATAGCAATTTCTTTATTTGAGGGTGCTCCAATTTTTTTTGGCATTAAAAAATCCCAGTCTGAATTAAAGTTTATTATAGTACTATAAGCAACAATTAATCCTCCCCTTGGAATCGGAAGAATTATGGGGGATTCTTTTTTAAATTTTTCTAGTTTGTTTCTTAATTTATTCCCTGCATCTAATCTATTTAAAAACATTACATCAACTCCTAAAAAAATATAAATATAGTTTATATCTTTTTTAAAAAAATATACAAAAAAGTCTTCAAAAGAAGACTTTTTAACCTAATATTGAAATAGTTATATCTAAAAGATTCATTTCTTTATTTTTATATTTCCATAAAGAATTAACATATCCCAAAGTATCTGCATTTGATATACCTATAATTCTTTGTTTTGCTAAGAGTTCAAAACTATTATCTAAATAGTATTGTATTGGAAAAAGACCTCCTAGATATAATATACTTCCTTTAGTTGGTTTAATAAGCATGCCATTATCATCATAAATATTTAATTCTTCATATAAATCTTTTTTATTAGTAACATCAATTATAAAGGTTTTATTTAAACTATCATTAGATACTTTAACCTTATAATTATCTTCATAATTAATATTAAAATTAAGACCTTTTTTAAATTTTTTATCATTGAATAACGGAAAAAGACTATTATTAAGATAACTAAAAAGATAATAGTATATATAACCTCCACTACCACCAGTAGGAATACTTAAGAAAATATCATTGACATTATCATTATTAAAATCACCTAGAAAAAGTTGAGGATTATAGCCACCATCAAATTCTAAGGGATACGTATTACATTTACCTGAAAAGCCATCTTTAATAGTTAGTTTTAAATTATATACAAAATTTGAATCAACTTCTTTTTTACCTGTTAGATAAATATAATCAGGTATTTGATCCCCGTTAACATCTCCTATTTTAAAATCAGCAATAACATTATTCATAGCATCACCCTTTTTTTATATTAAAGCAGTACTAAAGTATCTTTCAGCCCTATCAGCTAAAATAGTTACTATGTTTTTATCTTTAGCTTTTTTCGCTACTTTGTTTGCAGCCCAAATATTAGCTCCTGATGATGTGCCAACTAAAGCACCTTGAACTTTAGCAATTTTTCTAGCCATATCTATAGCATCGTCATCACTAACTTCAATAATATCATCTATTAAGGAAGTATCTAAAATATTGGGAATAAAACCATCACCTATACCTTGAATTTTATGAAGTCCTGGTTCATGTCCTAATAAAGCTGAAACATTTTTAGGTTCTACTGCAATCACTTTACAATTAGGATTTTTTTCTTTTAAATATTTTCCCACACCTGCTAATGTGCCGCCACTTCCAAGTCCAGAAATAAATATATCAACCTTACTATTTAATTGTTTCCAAATTTCAGGACCGGTGGTAAGGTAATGACATTTCGGATTATCTGGATTCTCAAATTGTTGAGCCACAAAACAATTACTATTTTTAGATATTTCTTTTACCTTTTTTATTGCTCCATAAATATTATCTTTACTAGGTGTAAGAATAAGCTTAGCGCCTAAGGCTTTTATTATTTTCTTTCTTTCATCACTCATATTTTCTGGCATTACTATAATAACTTTATAGCCCTTTTGTACACCTATCAATGATAAACCTATTCCTGTGTTACCAGAAGTAGGTTCTATTATTGTCATACCAGGTTTTAAATCTCCACGTTTTTCAGCTTGTTCTATCATATATTTAGCTATTCTATCCTTTATACTTCCACCAGGATTTAAAAATTCAGCTTTAGCATATATATTATATTTAGTCATCTTTTTAAAAGAAATTAGTGGCGTATTACCAATAATGTCTATGATATTTTTATTTAGCATTATCTCTCCTCCATATAATTAGTTATAATAATTTATGCTTATTGACTAAAGAAAGTGATAACTATTGTATTATAAATATTAATAAGTAGTAAAAAGGGAGAGAAGCAAAGTTGATTTACTACTGTAGCTATTTTAATTTATATAGGAACTAAAGAATAATAAATTTATATCACCTAAAATGACAAATAAAATCTTAACTTCACAGGTTATATGTGAGTGTTAAGGCTGTAAAATGTCAGTGTTTTCACTGAAGTTTTTTAGTTTTAAATAGTTAGAAGTTAAAAATAAGAAAATTTAAATTATTTTCAATATAATTTGATTTCATAATATTCAATCTCATTAACAAATTTTAACACTCAAATTGTCGAAAATTTGCTAAAATGTAAATGTGTCGAAATAATCTTATAAAGATAAAAACTTTTACATGAGGAGGAATTATTAATGAGTACTAAAGCAAAATCTAATAAGAAACAAGGACTATTTAATAAGTTTCTTAATGGTATTGAAAATGTCGGAAATAAGTTGCCACATCCAGTGACAATCTTCATTATTTTCGCACTTGCTGTTATAGTGATATCTGAAATAGCATATCGTTCAGGAATAACAGTTAGTTTTTATGATGCAAAGTACAAAACAGAGAAGACAATTGAGGCAGTTTCTTTGATGAGTGCTGAAGGGTTAAGGTATATGATTAATACAGCAACTGAAAACTTTACAAGTTTCGCACCACTGGGAACTGTGTTAGTTGCAATGCTTGGAGTGGGTGTTGCAGAAGGAACTGGACTTATAAGTGCAGCTTTAAAAAAATTAGTATTAAGTACACCTAAAAAGCTTATAACGGCTGTTGTTGTATTTGCAGGGGTTATGTCAAATATAGCTTCGGATGCAGGTTATGTTGTTTTAGTTCCACTTGGGGCTATCGTTTTCCTAAGCTTTAAAAGACATCCATTGGCTGGACTTGCGGCTGCATTTGCTGGGGTTTCAGGAGGGTTCTCTGCTAACTTACTGGTAGGTACTTTAGATCCTTTACTAACTGGGATTACAAATGAAGCGATGGCTGCTGGAGGAATGACAGGTACAATACTACCAACATCAAACTATTATTTTATGTTTGTATCTACATTTTTAATTACAATCTTAGGTACTTGGGTAACTGAAAAAATAGTTGAACCAAGATTAGGGGAATATAAAGGCATAACTCAAGATACCGATGATTCAATGGAAGTAACTAATGAAGAGAAAAAGGGATTATTATTTGCAGGGCTTTCTATGATAGCATTTGTTGGAATTATGGCATATTTAACAGTTCCTGAAAATGCATTATTAAGAGTAGATGGAAGTCTAGATGCATTTACACATGATGGATTAGTTCCTACAATAATGTTATTCTTCTTAATACCAGGGTTAGCTTTTGGAATGGGAGCAGGAACTATTAAGAATGATAAGCATGTAGTTAAGTTTATGTCTAAGTCCATGTCAACAATGGGTGGATATCTAGTGTTATCATTCTTTGCAGCTCAATTTATTAAGTATTTTTCATATACTAATCTAGGAACTATATTAGCAGTAAGTGGTGCAGACTTCTTAAAATCAATAGGATTTACTGGATTCCCACTGATTATAGCATTTATTTTAGTTGCAGGATGTATAAACCTATTTATAGGCTCAGCTTCTGCTAAATGGGGTATCATGGCTCCTGTGTTTGTGCCTATGATGGCTAAATTAGGATTCACACCTGAATTTACTCAACTGGCGTATCGTTTAGGTGATTCTACGACAAATATAATATCACCACTTATGTCATACTTTGCAGTAATAGTTGTATTTGCACAAAAATATGATGAAGATTCAGGTATCGGAACACTGATATCTACAATGGTTCCATATTCAATAGTATTTTTACTAGGTTGGACAATTCTATTAGCTGTATGGTATTTCCTTGGAGCGCCAATAGGTCCCGATGCATTTATAAAGATGCCAATGTAATAAAATATAAAAAGGGTGCCTTTAGGCGCCCTTTAATTTTACCAAAAATTTGTAATGTATTACTGTATAGAAAATGAATAGAGAGGGGAATTTTGTATGGTAAATAGAGAAAGAATAGTAGATGAATTTAAGAAATATGTTCAAATAGATAGTCCTACAAAAAATGAAAAGGAATTTTCACAATTTATAACAAAAGAATTAGAAGGTTTAGGGTTTGAAGTGTATATAGATAATGCAGGAAAAAAAGTAGGAAGTAACACTGGAAATGTTATAGCTAAGTTAAAGGGAACTAAAGATAGGGAACCTATATTATTTAGCTGCCATATGGATACAGTTTCACCAAGTGTAGGTATAAAACCAGTTATAAAGAATGACATTATATACTCTGATGGCACAACTGTTTTAGGAGCTGATGATAAAGCGGGGATTGCTGCTGTAATTGAAGCTCTAAAGATATTAAAGGAAAAAGATATAGAGCACGGACCTATTGAAATTGTATTTAGTATTTATGAAGAGGGTGGATTATTTGGAGCCAAAAATTTAGAATATAGTAAGTTGGAATCTAAAAAAGCATTTGTTCTAGATAGTGGTGGAGATCCTGGACAAATAATAATAAAGGGTCCTGCTCAAGATAAAATAAATGTAAAGGTAAAGGGAAGATCTGCCCATGCAGGAGTAGCTCCTGAAGAAGGTATAAGCTCTATAAACGTTGCAGCCAATGCCATAAGCAGAATGGATTTACTTAGAATTGATGAAGAAACTACTGCAAATATTGGAACAATTAAAGGTGGTAAAGCTACAAATATAGTTACTCCAGAGGTTTCTATTAAAGCTGAGGCTAGAAGTTTAAGTAATGAAAAGTTAGATAAGCAAACAGCACATATGGTAAAATGCTTTGAAGATGCTGCAAAGGAGTTTGGAGCAGAGGTAGAAATTGAAACAACCAGAATGTATGGAGCATTTACTGTAGATGAAAGTGATGAAATAGTAGAAATTGTTAAAAAAGCTTGTCAAAAGGTTGATATCAAACCATTTACCGATTCCACTGGAGGAGGAAGCGATACTAATATACTAAATGGAAATGGAATAAAAGCAATAAACTTAGGCATAGGAGAAAGAAAGCCACATACATTAGAAGAACATATTTACATTAAAGATTTAGTTAATATTTCAAAGTTAGTATTAGAAATAATTAAATCAGTATAAAATAGATACTCAAAATTTTACACTGGTAAGAAGGGGCTTTTTAGCCCCTTTTCTTATTGGTAACATTAAAAATAACATATAATATTATTACATAGAAAATATGGGGATAAAAAACTTTATAGAGTAGCGGCCTCTTTTCTTAAATAGTTAGAATTAAGTTTAAAAAGTGTTGGTTATAAGTTAGATTAATAATGAGAATAATGTCTTAGAATATATAAAAAAATATTAGAAGTGATATTAATTCTCAGGATATAGCTAAAGTTGCCTATTTTTCTACATTTCACTTTTAAAGAGTATTCAATATATTAATAGGAGAAATAACAAAGGATGATAATATATATATAAGAGAATTGAAATCTTTTATAAAATAACAAATGAATTTTTTAGATAAATAGAAAATAAGGAGGTCTAAAATGATAGATTTGAGAGAAGCTTCAAAGAATGTAAAATCGTGGGCTAAAAAGGTAGGTAAGATGCAAAAGGATAATTTAACAAAAGCTAATTTATTAATAAATAAAAAATCAACGGATGTTGATTTAGTAACAGAAGTAGATGAATTATCAGAAGAGTATATAATAAAAGCTATTAAAAGCACTTATCCTGAACATGGAATATTATCAGAGGAAGCAGGAAAAAAGAATTGCAAATCAGATTATCTATGGATAGTAGATCCATTAGATGGTACAACAAATTACGCTCAAGGTTTACCTATTTTTGCAATATCTATAGCATTAAAATATAAAGAGGATTATGTTTTAGGAGTTATTTATATACCTATGTTAGATGAATTATTTGAAGCAATAAAGGGAAAAGGAGCATATTTAAATGGTAAGTCTATTACTGTTTCAAGTAAAGATAAATTAAATCAGTGTGTATTAGCTACAGGTTTTCCCTATGATAGAGCTATAAATAAAGATAATAATGCTAATTATTTTGCACATTTTGTACCTAAAGTAAGGGGACTTAGAAGAATGGGAGTTGCTGCATTTGATTTAGCTAATGTTGCATGTGGTCGATTAGATGGATTTTGGGAGATTAATTTAAGTTTATGGGATGTTGCAGCAGGTATTTTAATAATAAAAGAAGCTAATGGATATGTTAAATATTTAGAAAATAAAAGAGGTGTTTCTTTAGTAGCAGGAAATGAAAATATATGTAAGAACATAGTAAAAGAGATAAGAAAAGTAGATTAATTACTTGATATAATATGGTATTTAATATATGATATATAGAAATATTATACTTTATATATCTTAATCTACTAAAGGGGGTTTTTATGGTTAATAAAAAGAGTATTTCCTTGGATTCATATAATTTTATGGCAGAGTATTATTTTAAACATGTTGATAACAAAGCTTATAATGCCTATTATGAAAGACCGGCTACTTTATCTTTATTACCTGATGTAAAAGGAAAAAAAGTATTAGATGCAGGTTGTGCAGCCGGTTGGTATTCTAAGTGGCTCTTAGATAAAGGAGCAGATGTAACATCAATAGATTTTAGTGAAGAAATGGTTACGATGACTAAAAAAAGATTAGGTAAAAGAGGAAAAGTACTTAAAGCTGATTTAAATGAGCCATTAGATTTTATTGAAAATAGTTCTTTTGATATTATATTAGCATCCTTAGTTTTACATTATATTAAAGATTGGAATATTGTGATGAAAGAATTTAATAAATTATTAAAACTTTCAGGACATTTAGTTTTTTCAGTTCACCATCCATTTATGGATTTTACATATTTTAAAAGAGATAATTACTTTCGAACTGAATTATTAGAAGATGAATGGGATACTCATAAAGGAAAAACTAAAGTAAAATTTTATAGAAGGCCTTTAAAGGATATAATTTCACAAATTCTAGATAATGGTTTTACAATAGAAAAGCTAGATGAGCCTATGCCAACAAATAAATTTAAAGAAAATGCTCCTAAAGCCTATAATAAGTTAACAAAAAAACCACAATTTTTATTTATTAGGGCCAAAAAGATAAGGGATATATAATAAATATAATAAATAAGGTAGCTTGAGATTAAAAAAAATTAGGGGGCATAAGTATGGCAAGAATTTATGGGGAAGATATAATACTTAGAGAGTACAGAGAAGATGATTTAAAATATATGAGAAAGTGGGTTAACAATCCTCAGATAACAAAATGGTTATCTGATGCATTTTTAACACCCCATACATATCAAACTACTGAAAAATATTTAAAACATATTTTAGACTATACTGGTAAAGAGCAGATATATTTTGTAATAGCAAATAAAGATACAGGTGAGTATATAGGTCAACTTGATTTAATTAGAATAGACTGGAAAAATAGAGTAGGTGAATTAGGGATAGTTATAGGAACTGAAAATAATCGAGGAAAGGGATATGGAACAAAGGCTATAAAACTATTACAAAAATATGTTTTTGAAAGTTTAAATTTAAATAGACTCGAATTAGAACTTAGAGGATATAATAAAAGAGCTTATAAGTGTTATAAAAAATGTGGTTTCATAGAAGAGGGCAGAAAAAGAAAAGAATTTTACATAGATGGGGAGTTTACTGATACTATTATTATGAGTATATTAAAAGAAGAATATAAAAAATAGTAAATTAAAGTCTTGAATAAATATTTTTTATAGGTATGTAAATACTAAATATAAAATATTTTATTGGAGGCTTGTTATGAATAAAAAAATAGTAGTAGAGAATACTTTAACAGATGTAAGAAGTTATTTTAAAGATAAGGGTTATGATGTTAGAACTATGTATAAAAATAGTACTTTAGACGATATTACTACTAATGATTATGAAGCAATTATTTTAGAAAAAGATACATTAGGAGAATTAAAAACATCATCACCAATAATAGAAGCATCTGGATTATCGGCTGAGGATATCTATAAAAAATTAAATAACATAAAATAAAGCTGGATAACTTCCAGCTTTATTTAGTAGCTCTCATAAACATTTGAGTCCAGTGATATGTTCCGTACTTATCCTTAGCTAATCCTACACCTATTTCACTAAATGAAGGGCTTAGTATATTATTTCTATGTCCAGGGGAATTCATCCAAGAATTCATAACCTGTTTAGGGCTTTGTTGTCCTTTTGCTATATTTTCACCAGCAGCTGTAAATTTAAGACCGAAATTTTCCATCATTTTAAAAGGTGAACCATAGACAGGAGAATAGTGTGCAAAGTAATTATTATTAACCATATCCTTAGATTTATATCTAGCACATCTAGAAAGTTGCCAATTTCCCTTTAACATTTCAAGTCCATGTTTTGATCTTTCTATGTTAACAAGTCTTATTACTTCATTTTCTAAGGCTTTTATATCTTTAATGTTTGGAACATTTATTATTTGTCCTGGATATATTAAACTTGGATTTTTAATTTGAGGGTTTTCTGAAATAATCTCACTTAAACCTACTTCATATTTTACAGCAATTTTCCATAAGCTGTCTCCAGGTTTAACAGTATAACTAAAGGATTCAGCTAATACTGGAGTAGAAAGTAGTAAAAGAATTAATACAACTATTAAAGTTTTTTTCAATTTATCACCACCAATTTGTTTTATAATTATATTATTTGATATTAAAAAACTAATATTCTATATGATTTTGTGATAATTAGTATATTATACTAATTATTTAGTAAAAGAAGGAATATTTTAAATATTACAGAATTTATTATGTAATAAGTCTTAAGGAGGATTTAAATGGAAAAAGGAGATAAATTATTTGTAAGAATTGATAAGAGAGTTAAAGGTTCTAATATAAGTTCTAACGATTTTAAAGACCATATTAATTATGTAAGGACAATTGCTAATGAAAGATTTTTCATAGGTGGAGGTTTTGAAAAGGAAGATGGTGGTATGACTTTAATCAAAGCAAATGGTATAGAAGAAGCAAAAGAAATTGCTGAGAATGATCCTTTAATTGCTAGAAAACTCTATACTTGTGAAATCTATGAATGGAATATTCAAGTTTTGAACAAAGAAAGTAATTAGGAGGATATAAATGCATTCTGTAACTGGTGAAAAAATGAGAAAAATAGATAAATATTGTATAGAAAATTTAGGCATACCAGCTATAGTGTTGATGGAAAATGCAGCTTTAAAAGTTTTAGACCATTTACATACTGATAAATTAAAAAAATATATAATTGTAGCTTCTATAGGAAATAATGGAGGAGATGGCTTAGCAGTAGCTAGACATCTAATAACAATGGATAAAAAAGTTAAGGTTTTTATACTTGGTTCTTTAAATAAAACAAGCAAATGCTTTGGTATAAACTATAATATATTAAAAAATATGAAAGCTAATATTGAAGTTATAAAAAATAAAAAGAATATTAATAATTTAAAAAAAGAGATAAAACAAGGAGATATGGTAATAGATTCAATATTTGGAACTGGTCTTTCTAAAAGTATTAAAGGTGAATATAAAGAAACTATAAAAGTTATAAATAAATATAGTAAACATACTTTATCAATAGATATACCCTCGGGACTTAATTGTGATACTGGGGAAATTTATGATATATGTATAAAAGCAAATGAAACAGTAACTTTACAATTAAATAAAAAGGGTTTTCTAAATCCTAATGCAAAGGATTATACAGGTGAAGTTATAATTGAAACAATAGGTATGCCGTCTAATGTAGTAAATATATTTTAAAGCTTAAAGGAGCCAAAATAGGGCTCCCTTTTTTCTTAATGACAATATGAACAGAATAACACTATTAGTAATAAAAAGAAAAATAGTAAACTACTGTCATAACCACATCCACATTTACCATCTGCCATAATATCCCTCCTATTATTATTTAAAATAGAAATTTTTATCTGTAACTATAGTAATTAGTAAAGAGTACAACAATAAGTAAGAAAAAGAAAAGTAATTCTGTTTTATTCCCATCAAAAAGACCTTTTAACATTTCAGTCATTTATTTACCTCCTTTAGTAAAAATAATAAGTTAATATAGTATATGGTATGAAATTAAATTTGGTGAAAAAAAAACAGTTCAAAAATGAACTGTTTAAAATCTTGTTTCTTTAATTTTTTCTTCTAACTTTTTATTAATTTCTTTTTCAACATCATTTAATTTACTTAGTATGCTAGATCTCATAGATTTGCCAATTTCATCCTTAGACATTTTATTTCTATCTTTTAAACTAGTCCAAGATATTTTCTTTCTCTTATAAAACAAATCATAATCTACAATTCTAGTACCATCTTGTAAATGTTCAAGACCTATTAGTATTTTTTTTATATATTCAGGTTGATAAAAGGTAAATAATTTTACTCTGTAAATTTTAACTGCTCTAAATATTGATATGGTATCTTTTCCCCAAGATTCACCTAAAATAAGTCCCAATTCTAAACTTTCCACAATATGTAATAATCTTTCATAATGTAGTTTGTATTCTTCATAGGCATCATATATTTTAATATCTAGTTCATACCAATCTTTTTTGTTTAATCCAGCATTTAAATATTCAAGGGCATGAATTTTTAAACTTCTTTCTATTTCAGTATAGGATTTATTTATATAAATAGATTTTTTATATAAGTCATTAATAGAAAGGGTATTATGTAGGGGTCTTTTAGTTAAAGTTATTAATGTTCCAGAATTATATTCTTCCCAAATATTAGGTATATAAGTAATATTACAATCATAGTGTTCCTTAAACTTATTTATGACCTTTTCTTCGTCACCAAAGACTCTCATTACTAAAGTTTTTGGAGCTAATCTAATGTTTTGAATTAAATTATTTTGCTTATCCTTTATGATATTAACTAAAAGAATATCACTTTCTAAGGGAACTGTTAATATACTTTTTGGGTCTGAAAAGTCTACTAAGGGTTTCATTTTATCTAATATTAATACGATAGTATTATGTTCACTTGAATTAGCTAAAGCTGATGAAAGTTTTGTTTTTATAGCACTATGTTTTTTTATTAAATATTTTTCTAACAGTTGATCTTTTGAACTTTCTACTAATAAAACATTAGCAGAACTTCTTAAAAATGAAAGCATTTTTATCCTCCTTTATATACCTGGTTTTCTTTTTTTTAATCTGCTGTAGTCGGTACCATAGGGATATAATAAATATGTTAATTCTTTAGTATTTAAATCATATACATGGATATTTAAAAGTCCATTTAAATATAATTTTTTGTTATCCTCTTTAGTTTTAATATTTAAGTTATGTCCAAACATATTAATCTGAGATGGAGATTTTTTAATATCTTTAGGAAAATGACTGATATAAAATTTGTTATTTTCTATTATAAGTTTTTCTTTAGATAATAGAATGCTTTTTTTAATGTGTTTTTGTAGTATGGATTTATTATCGTGATTTCCTATAGCTATATAGATTTTTTCAGCAGATGAATTTTCTAAAATATATATTAACTTTTTTATTGATTTTTCATAGCGATTTATAAATTTAGGATGAAATTCTAATTTAATATTATCAGCTACATCACCAGTGTGAACTATATATTTTGGTTTTATTTCTTTTATTAATTTATTTATAGCACCGTATATACAAGAAGGAGTATCGGATATATGAAGAAGTAAATTATCTTTATTTTTAATATTATCAGGGAAATATATTTGACCTAAGTAATAATAAAAATATTTTTTTAGATTATCCATAGAATCTTCCTTTATATTTTATATTTAAACTTTTACATTTTTTAATAGTATTTTAAAGGGTCTTATTAACAGAATATTTACATATATTTTATTTATTTTAAACACTTTACTAATATTATTAAAACAAAAGGGGAGTGTGGAATATGGTCAGACTTAGAGAAAATAAATATACTATTGATAGTAATAAAAATATTTTGTTATCTTTTATTATAACACTATTTAGTGCTTTTTTATTTAAATTTTTACACAGAGTAGGAGTAATTATATTTTTCATAACAAAGTTTCATAATAAAGAAATGGCTCAAAGTACAATTGATACAATTATTAAGGGAGATTTAGGTTTACAAGCAATATTTTATTTAGGAGTTGCATTATTATTTTTATTTATAACATATTTATTTTTGAATATAGTAGAAAAAGGGAAATTTTCTATATTTAATATAGATTATAAACTTACTAAAGAAAACAAAATTCTTCTTTTATATTTTACTATTACTATAATAACTTTTAAAGTTATTACTTATTTTTCATCTGATATTTTAGGGTTAGTGGATATTAATTTTATAGGGTTTTCTAAATTTTTAGTGGGAGAAATAATAGGATTTACACTTTTTATAAGTATTATTTCATCAATAAAAGCATTATGTGAGGAAATATATTTTAGATATTTTATTTTAGATAGAACTAAAAAATATAAGGGTGAGAGAATAGGTGTTTTATTTACATCTTCTTTATTTAGTTTATTATATGGATTAATATATTTTAAATTGAATTTAGAAATATTAACTCTTTTTATTTTAGCCTTGTTTATAGGATATATATATTTAAAAACTAATTCACTATTCTTAACTATAGGAATTCACGCTATATGGCTTTTCACAGAGGGTTTAATAAAGGGAAAGGGAATATTTTTTTCTAATGAGGGTATTTTTATTCTAAAAAACATTAATAAATTTGGTCCTTTACTTCTAACCTTTTTTGATATAATTACAATTTTATTATTAATATTAATATTTAAAAATAGAGAGTTTATAAAAGGTCAGCTACACTAATGTAGCTGACCTTTTATAATATAAATTTTAAAAAAAGGGCGATAACAATACTTATAGATCCAATAATAAAACTATAAACAGTTATGTTTTCTTTATATTTTTTCATAATATCTTCCTTTCAAAGGATAGTAAAATATAATAAGTATTTATATATAGTATTAACTAAAAAAAGTCTATTAATATATTTTATGTAAAAAAAATTATTTTGTAGCTAGTTTCACAAAATATTAATTTATGAATATTATAAATAAGAAAATAAAGAGGTGGGTATTATGAAGATAATAATTGACCCAGGTCATGGAGGAAAGGATCCCGGTGGAGGTAATAATAAGTATTTTAAAGAAAAGGATATGACCCTTAAAATATCTATATATCAGTATAATAGATTGAAAGAATTAGGAGTAAATGTTGATATAACAAGAAAAGAAGATGTATATTTAAGTCCTAAAAATAGAACAGAAATTATTAGAAATTCAAAAGCAGATATATGTATATCAAATCATATAAATAGTTTTTCTAATGAAAATGTTCAAGGAGCAGAGATTATTCACTCAATATATAGTGATGGAGAACTTGCTAATATTTTATTAAATGAACTTGTAAAAAATGGAGCTATTAGAAGAAGAGTTTTTTCAAAAGCTAATCCACAAAATCCTAATAGGGATTATTATTATATGAATAGAGATACAGCAAGTGTTGAAACAGTAATAGTTGAATATGGTTTTGCAAGTAATTTAAGTGATACCCAAAAGTTATTAAATAATTGGATGGACTATGCAGAGGCTGTTGTTAAGGGAGTATGTAATTATATTAATCACCCTTATAATAATATTAATACTTCATTAAAATTAGTGGGACCATCAAAAGCGAGTCTTTTACAAATGGAAACGTGGGCTAGAAATAATAGGGCAACTTATAAGTTTATAGATGCAGCAAAATTATATTTAAAATATGGTAGTTTAACAAAACTAAGGGGAGATATTTTATATTGTCAAAGTGCAAAGGAAACTAACTTTGGAAAATATACAGGTGTGGTTAAGGAAGAGATGAATAATTTTGCAGGAATAAAAATTAAAAATCCAACAGGGGATAATATATCTGATCATGAAACTTTTAAAAGTATAGAGGATGGTGTAAGAGCTCACTTCAATCACATGTGTGCTTATGTAGGAATAACTCCAATAGGTATTCCCCATGATAGATATTATATTGTTAAATCCCTTGATTGGGCTTCAACAGTTAGATATGTAGAAGAATTAGGAGGGAAATGGGCTCCAGATAAGAATTATGGAGTATCTATAAAAAATTTATTAAATAAACTATTAAATACTGAAATCGATGTAATTAATTATAAAAAACTTTATGAAAAATGTCTTAAGGAAAGAGAAAAATTAAATTATGAGATAGAGTTATTAAAAGAAAAGATAAATAAAATCAAATCGATAGTGGAGGATTGATAATGCTTAATTTAATTCAAATGAATTTAAGTCAAATTTTAATAAGCTTAATTGTTATTGGTATTTTATTATTTTTATACAAGAGAGGTAAAAAAGAAATTGTAAAGAAAATAATCTTATCACTAGTTGTTCAGGCAGAAAAAACATTAGGATCTAAAACAGGTGATTTAAAGTATGCTTATGTAATACAAAAGGTATATGAAATATTACCTTTTTATATGAGGATTTTATATACTAAAAAGGAAATTAGTAATATGATAGAACAAGCAGTTAATCATTTAAAGGAATATTTAAACTCAAAAAAAGATTTACTTGGATATATAGAAGAATATAAAAAAATTGAAATTGATAATATGAAATTGTAATAGTTTAATTCATAGCATAAACTTATAGATACTGGTTATTATAATTATAAGACTAAAATAGGAGGTATATTATGGGGTTTTTAACTAGAGACAAATTTAATCCTATGCATTATGGGGAAATATTTCATATATGGACTCATTTAATGGGGTCAAAAGAGTGTGTAGGTAAATTTCAAATGCTAAGTAACCATGTAGAAGATAAAGATTTAAAAAAAATTATTGAAGATATTATAGAGAATATGATTAAACCAGAAATTAAAGAATTAGACGAAATTTTAAAAGAAAATGGAATAGAACTTCCTCCTTGCTCTCAAGAAAAACCTGAAGTTGAATTTGAATCAATACCTAAGGGGGCTCGTATGGAAGATAAAGACTCAGCTTATTGTGTTTATAATGATTTAACAAAAAATTTGGTAAATTGCAGTCAAATAATAGGGTTAAGTATTAGATCTGATATAAGTAAGATTTTTTTAGACCATCATCAAGATATTGCTAGATATGGATCAAAGCTTTTAAAACTAATGAAAGATAAAGAATGGTTAGAAAAACCACCACTTCATATTACAGATAATTATTAAAAAATATGTATGAATTGTAATGGTTATATATGTAGTTATAAAACCTACTATAAAAATTATTTATAGTAGGTTATTTAAATAATGAGTTTTCAGAATCTTTCGGATATTCAAATTTCACTTGATTATTATATCGTAATATCGTAATATATTAATATAACAATATAAATAAGGAGGAATAATAATGAGAAGGAAATCACATATGAATTGGTCATGGATATTTATGGTTATATTTTTAACCTTAGGAATATTAGATATTAGGTTTGGGATATTAGGTTTTATATGTATGGGAGCACCTATATATCATGCCGTTAGAGGAGAAGGAAAAGTACATTGTGCAAAATATTGTCCAAGGGGATCAATATTAGCTAAATTCTTACAAAATGTAAGTTTAGATAAAAACATGCCAAAATTTTTAAAGAAAAAGATATTTAAGAATTTATTGCTTGGATTGATGATAACAGTATTTAGTATATCTTTATTTCATGCAGGATTAAATTTTACAAAAATAGCTTTTAGTATATTTAGATTTATGACAATGTCATTAGCAATAGGAGTAATAATGGGAATTATTTTTAAACCTAGAAGTTGGTGTATGGTTTGCCCTATGGGGCATGCAACAGGTCTAATTAAAAAATCTAAGGACGATAAAAAAGCATCAAAATCTAATAAAAGAAAACAAACGAAAGTAGCCTAAAAATCTACCCATATGGGTAGATTTTATATTTTTTTAACATTTAAAGAGAATTAAAGGATAATAAAATAGAATATTGAAGTTAATATAGTGAATATAATGTACATAGTCATGTTAATTATATAAAGGAGGTTTTTGTTTTGAGTAAAGTGTTAAAGGATTTAGAACCAAAGAAAGTATTTGAGTTTTTTGAAGAACTGACAAAAATACCGAGATGTTCTGGAAATGAAAAAAAGGTTAGTGACTATTTAGTTAATTTTGCTAAAGAACGAAATTTAGAAGTTATTCAAGATGAAGCTTTAAATATAGTTATAAAAAAACCAGCTACTAAAGGGTATGAGAATGCTAAAAGAGTTATTTTACAAGGACACATGGATATGGTTTGTGAAAAAAATAAGGATACAAAGCATGACTTTTCAAAGGATCCTTTAAATTTAAGAATTAAAGATGATTTATTAATGGCAACAGGTACAACTTTAGGTGCTGATAATGGAATAGCAGTTGCTTATTGTTTAGCATTATTAGATTCAAATGATATATCCCATCCTCCATTAGAAGTATTAGTAACTACAGAAGAAGAAACAGGCATGGGAGGAGCCCAAAAGTTAGATCCGAATATTGTTAATGGTGATATATTAATAAATATAGACTCAGAAGAAGAGGGAGTATTTTTAGTAAGTTGTGCAGGAGGAGTTAGAACTAAGGCTAAGCTTCCTATAGAGTGGATTGACAAAGATGAAAATAAAAATCCTTATACAATTAAAATAAGAGGTCTAAAGGGTGGCCATTCAGGAATGGAGATTAATAAAGGTAGAGGAAATTCTAATAAAATTATGGGAAGAATTTTACATAGTATAAATGGATGTTTAGATTTTGATTTAGCCAAAGTAAATGGTGGAGCTAAAATGAATGCTATACCAAGGGAAGCAGATGCTGTAGTTTTAGTTGATAAAGAAAATAAAGAAAAACTAATAGATGAAATAGGTAAGTGGGATAATATATTGAAAAATGAATTAAAAGCAGCTGACCCTAATGTAAGTGTTGTAGTGGATGAGTGTAAAGAAGAAGTTAATAAGATATTTAATAAAATAACAAAGGAAAGTATAATTTCTTTATATAATTTAATACCAAATGGTATTGAAACAATGAGTATGGAAATAGAAGGATTAGTTGAAAGTTCAACTAACTTAGGTGTTGTTACAACCTATAAAAATGAAATTGTTTTAGAAAGTGCAACAAGAAGTTCAATGGATAGTTTAAAAAGCCGTATAGTTGAAAAAACAAGTTTAGCAGCAAAAGTGACAGGTGCAAACTTTGTAACAAATGATCCTTATCCAGCATGGCAATATAATTCTGAATCGGAAATTAGAGACTTATTTGTTAAGGTATATAAAGAGAAATATAAAGAAGAACCTGAGATAACTGCAATACATGCAGGTCTAGAATGTGGTTTATTTAGAGAAAAATTAGGAGATTTAGATATGATATCTTTAGGACCTGAAATGAATGATGTACATACACCTGATGAGAATTTAAGTATTTCATCAACTAAAAAAACGTGGGAATTTTTATTAGATGTGTTAAAGGAAATTAAGTAATATTGTGCACTCGATTTATTCGAGTGCTTTATTACTATAAAATATCATTGACACGACTTAAACGTTCTTGTATAATGTTTGTAAAATTACAAACGAAGCGAAGGTGATGTTTGAACATGCGTTCTGTTGATAAAATGTTTTGGCAATCAGGTATTAATGATATAAAAAGAGGGTACTGTTATGATGAAAAAGAAGATGAATATATATGTTTAATATGTGGTAAGTGTTATACAAAGGGTATAATATATCCTTTTGAAGGTAAGCTTTATGAAGCTGAAAAGGCAGTAAAAAAACATATTAAAGATGAACATGGAAGTACTTTTGATTATCTTGTAAATATGAGTAAAAAGTATACAGGTCTTACAAATGTACAAAAGGAATTATTAACTTGTTTTTTTGAAGGTTTAAGTGATAAAGAAATAGTAGGTAAACATGGTTCTGGAAGTACTTCTACTATAAGAAATCATCGTTTTAGATTAAAGGAGAAAGAAAAACAAGCAAAGGTTTTCCTGGCAATAATGGATTTACTAAGAGAAAAAGATAAAAACGAAACTGAATTTATAAGCATCCATAAGGGCGCTAAAATGGTTGATGAAAGATATGCTATTACAAAGAAGGAAAAGAAGAAAGTTTTAAAAAATTATTTTGAGGATGAAAAAAAACAAACCCTAAAAACTATACCAAGTAAGGAAAAGAAAAAAATTATAGTGCTACAACATATTATCAAACACTTTGATAGAAATAGAAGATATACAGAAAAAGAAGTAAATGAAATATTAATTAGTTTCTATGAAGATTATGTTACACTAAGAAGATATTTAATAGAGTATGGGTTTATGGAAAGAAATAAAGATTGTAAATATTACTGGGTTAAGATATAGGTATTACTATGTTTGAGAAAAAATATAATGATTATTATATAAAACTATTAAATGAAAAAGAAAATTTTAAAGAAGTTGATAAATTTTGTAAAGATAATAAAGATTACTTTGAAAAAATAGAAAGAAAAGAGTCATATTTAACAGGTGTGAAGGAATTCTATTATGAGACACCTAAAAATATAGACCATAAAGATAAGATATTAATAGGAGTATATAAAAATGGAAAGTTAATGTGCATTTTTGATATTCTTCATAATTATCCATCTTTAAATGCTTGGTATATTGGTTTGATGTTGGTTGATATCAAACATAGATATAATCAAAATGGTAAAAATATTTATAAAACCGTAGAAAATATTATAAGAAATAAAGATGGAAATGTAATAAAATTAGGTGTTGTTGAAGAAAATAATATAGCTATGATATTTTGGCAGAATCAAGGATTTGTTATAATAGATAAAGTTAAAATGAATATAGGAAATGAAAAAAGAAATGTGTTTGTAATGGAAAAAAAGCTATTATAAAGGATTTATTAAAAAGATATTGAATAGTATAATAGATTATATTATAAAGGAGAATGTCAAGTGAAAGATAATAATGGATGTAATTGTAATCATAGTCATGACCACGATCATGGTGGATGTAATTGTAATGGAAACCATCAAAGGGTAATACACTTAACTTTAGAGGATAATAGTGAAATAGATTGTACTGTTATAGGAGAGTTTGATGTTAATCAAAAGGACTATATAGCTTTACTTACTGAGGATGAAAGTGTATTTTTATATCAGTATAAAAATAAAAACGATGAAGGAATAGAATTAATAAACATTGAGAGTGAAGAAGAGTTTAATATGGTTTCTGATAGATTTAATGAATTATTTAATGAAGAATAGGGGGAGTAATTTTGAATATAGAACAAAAATTTGCAAATGAATTAATAGACTTTATATATGAGAGTCCAAGTCCATTTCATGTTGTTGAAAATGTACGAAAAAATCTTTCAAACAAAGGATTTAAAGAATTAAAACTTACAGATAAATGGGATTTAAATAAGGGTGGCAAGTATTTTATTTCGAAAAATGAATCAGCCCTGGTTGCTTTTGTTGTAGGAAATGGAGAAATTGAAAATGAGGGGTTTAAACTTATTGGATCCCATACAGATGCACCTACATTTAGAATTAAGCCTTCTCCAGAAATGGTTGTTAATAATAATTATCTAAAGTTAAATACAGAAGTTTATGGTGGACCTATATTAAACACTTGGTTTGATAGACCTCTAAGTATAGCAGGAAGAGTTACTTTAAAAAGTGATAATATAATGTGTCCAGATAATCGATTAGTAAAGATAGATGAACCAATATTAATTATACCGAATGTGGCTATACATATGAATAGAAAGGTAAATGAAGGAAAAGAAATAAATAAACAAAAGGATACTTTACCATTACTTTCATTAATTAATGAAAAGTTTGAAAAGGATAATTATCTAGCAAAAATATTAGCAAACAAATTAAATGTAGATATAGATGAGATTATTGACTTTGATTTATTTTTATATGAATATGAAAAGGGAACTATAATGGGATTAAATAATGAATTTATCTCAGCAGGAAAATTAGATGATTTAGCTATGGTACATGCTGGAATCGAAGCTTTAATTAATAGTAAAGTATCTAAAGCTACAAACGTGATGGTTTGTTTTGATAATGAAGAAGTTGGTAGTAGAACTAAACAAGGAGCAGGTTCTCCTATGCTTAAAAATATATTAGAAAGAATAACTTTAGCTCTTAGAAAGGATAGATCTGAATTTATTAGAGCTATTTATAATTCCTTTATAATATCAGCAGATATGGCCCATGCTTTACATCCAAATGCTACAGAAAAGCATGATCCCGTTAATAAACCGGTTATAAATAAAGGACCTGTAATAAAAATCAATGCAAATCAAGCCTATACTACAGATAGTGATTCTAATTCTGTATATGAAGAAATTTGTAAAAAAGCAGAAGTACCTGTTCAAAAGTTTGTAAACCGCTCAGATGAAAGGGGAGGAAGTACTATAGGACCTATTTCATCAAGTCAACTAGATATAAGATCTATAGATATAGGTAATCCAATGCTTGCGATGCATTCAGTAAGAGAATTAGGTGGAGTATTAGACCATTACTATGTTAAGAAATCTTTTGAAGAATTTTATAACCTATAAACTTTAGGATACAGTTTTTACTGTATCCTTTTAAATTTGTATTTATGGGGTAAGTTAATAATAAATACATACTAGAGGTGATATTTTGGCACATAAATTTAATCCTAATAATAAGGGGAAATTAGATGATATATTACGGGAAAGAGAAATGCCACCAAAAGAAACGTTAAAAAAATTATATCTAAAAAAGGGTGAAGATGTATTAGATATAGGATGTGGAATAGGTTATTTTACTATGGCTGCATCAGAAATTATAGGAGATAATGGAAAAGTATATGCAACTGATGTATCAAGGGATATGTTAAAAGAGCTAGAAATTAGACTTCATAAAAAAAGAAAAGATAATGTTAAAGTAATTAAAGGCTTTGAATATGATACAGATATTGAAGAAACTTTAGTTGATTTTATACTTATTTCTAATGTATTACATGAAGTAGAGGATAAGAAAGAATTTTTAAATAATTATCTTAAAAAGCTAAAAAATGGAGGCAAATTAGCTATTATTGAATGGAAAAAAACTATAACAAAATCAGGCCCTCCATATAAAGAAAGAATAGATATAAAGAAACTTTTAAAGATATTTAAAGAACATAATATAGAAATTATAAAGGATATAGATTTAACAGATACTCACTATGGAGTTGTTGGAATTAAAAGATAAGGATGGGGTTATCCCCATCCATTTTAATATTTACCTACATATTCCCAACCTAGTTTTATACCTGGATCTCCTGGGACCCATCCTGCTTGAGCTCCTCTACCGGTTTTTCTATTAAATTGTAGTCCTGCTATAATCCTTAATATTTCATCTATATTTCTTCCTACAGGTTGAGGATTAATAATTATAGCTTGTATTTTACCCTCAGGATCAATAATGAAAGCTCCTCTATATGCAAAACCCTCTTTTTCAATGAGAATTCCATACATTCTTGATACTTTTTGAGTTCTATCTGATAATAGAGGATAATTAATTAATTTTGCAGAGGGAGATGTCTCTTTAAATATTTTATGAGAGTATATACTATCTGTACTTATCGCTAGTACTTCAGTGTTTAAATCTTTAAATTCATTATATTTTTCAGCAACTGCTGCTAATTCTGTAGGTCAAACAAAGGTGAAATTTGAACCATAGAAAAATAAAACTACCCAGCTTCCTAAATAATCTGATAAAGATACATTTGTAGGTTGATTACTTACTATACCTTGTAATGTAAAATCAGGAGCTTTATCTCCTAGGTTAAAATAATCATAATATTTATTAGTGTTTAACATATTTTTATTAGAATATCTAAATGATTTTGGTCTATAATTAAGATATCTAGGAACGTAATACCAATAATAACTATTCATATCTACACTCCTTTCAAATTTATTCAATATATAATATGCATAGATAATGGACTTGTTAATCTAATATAAAAACTGATATAGTAAAAAAGAGGTGTTGAAAATGAAATATAAATTAATTGCTATAGATTTAGATGGGACTTTACTTACTGATAATAAAAAATTATTAGAAGAAAATAAAAGAATTCTTAATTTATTAAATGATATGTCTGTTGAAATAGTTATAGCAACTGGAAGAAGATATTGGGCAGCTAAAAATTTTGTTAAAGAACTGAATATGGATTTAGTTGTAATGGCTAACAATGGAAATATAGTTAGAAAAATAGATGATGATAGTATCTTAGTTAGTAAATATTTAGATAAGGATGACTTCTATGAACTTATTAAAAAAGGAAAAGATAAAAGTTTATATCCTGTTATACATGTAGATCATTACGATGAAGGATATGATATTATTATAGAGTTAGATATTAATAATGAAAAATATTCTAAATATATGCATAATAATCTAGAGAGGTTTAGGCAGATAGAAAGAATATCAGACTATAAAAATCCCAAAGTATTATCAGTTTGTTATATGTCAGATTATGAAATTTTAAAAAAATTTGAAAATAATTTAAAGAATAAATTTCCTAATAAATATAATTCCCATATTATGAATAATACACCAACAGTAGGACCAATCTTAGAGATTATGAATCCTTTAGGTTCTAAATGGACTTCATTAAAAGAATATGCTTTAGATAAAGGTATTAATATAGATGAAATAATAGCTATTGGTGATGATAATAATGATGTAGATATGATACAAAATGCTGGCTTAGGTATAGGGATGAAAAATTGTTCACAACCAGTAAAGAAAGTTGCTGATATGATTACAGAAAAAAATAATAACGAAGCAGGGGTAGCTTCTATACTTAAAAGAATTTATAATTTATAAGCAATTAAAGTTATTTTGCATATTTATTTAAAACCTTTAATATAATTTACTATCAACTATATTAGGGGGAGTATATATGAAAATAATAAACGCTATAGCTTCTATACTTATTATTATCGGTGCATTAAATTGGGGATTAGTTGGACTTTTTAAGGTCAATTTAGTTGAATCAATATTTAAGAAAGATTCACTAATCACAAAAATGATTTACATATTAGTGGGATTGGCAGGTTTATGGACAATTTTGTATTTGATTTTTTAACCTAAGCAGATGCTTAGGTTATTTTCTTGTTGAAAAAAATATTATTTTAAGCTAAAATTTAATTAGGGACTCTAAACATATGATGAAGGAAGTGAAAAAAATGGAAAAATACAGAGAATATCTCCCCATAATAGCAGGATTTTTAATATCGATTATTTTTGGTTTTTCTTTTTTGTTTACAAAAATAGGATTAATGAATATTGATAATGATCCGTTTCATTTATTAGGATTTAGGTTTGCTGTTGCTGCAATAACTCTTACTATATTAATGATATTTGGGATAATAAAAATAAATTTTAAGGGTAAGAAGCTTCATATATTATTTTTATTATCTCTTTTTCAACCAATAACTTACTTTATTTGTGAAACCGTAGGAATAAAAATGACTTCTTCTTCAGAAGCCGGGATGATGATAGCTTTAATTCCTGTAATTGTTACAATTTTTGGAGCTTTGTTTTTAAAAGAGAAACCATCACTATTACAAACTGTTTTTGTTATAACTTCAGTGGCCGGTGTATTATTTATTAATATTATGAAGGGTGAAACAACTGGAAATATTACCGGAATGTTAATATTATTAGGAGCTATTATAGCGGCTGGATTTTTTAATGTTTTATCAAGGAAATCATCCCTTCATTTTAGACCAGTTGAAATAACTTTCATAATGATGTGGGTTGGAGCTATTGTTTTTAATGGTATTTCAATTACACAACATGCATTAAATAATGAATTAGATACTTATTTAATGCCTATAGGTAATATAAAAGTAGTTATATCAATTTTATATTTGGGTATACTATCTTCAGTAATAGCTTTTTTTATGGTTAATTTTATGTTATCAAAAATAGAGGCTTCAAAATCGGCAGTTTTCGCTAATATAACAACTATAATATCTATATTAGCTGGAGTCATTATATTAGGTGAGGATTTTTATTGGTATCATGTTTTAGGTGGAATATTAATATTGATAGGAGTCTGGGGTACAAACTATTATGGAAAAAAAGAAAGGACATTAAAGGTTAAAGAGGCAAAAATTAGACAATAGTCTATTTTTCTGTTATCATAGCAATGAATAGATAATAAAGGAGAGTTTATTTAATGGAAAATAATAAAGTTTTAGCCGTAGTTGAAGGTAAAGAAATAACACAAAATGATGTTAATGCGCTTTTACAGGGTCTAGGACCACAACAAGCGATGCAATTTAATTCTGAAGAAGGAAAGAAAAAACTTTTACAAGAATTAATTAATCAAGAATTATTTTACTTAGATGCTAAGAAAAAAGATTTAGACAAAGAAGAAGATTATAAAAAAGAATTAGAAAAGACAAAAGAAAATCTTTTAAAGCAATATGCAATAAGAAAGCTTTTAAGTGATGCTAAGGTAACAGAACAAGAAGTTACTGATTACTATGAAGAGAATAAAGAAAAATTCAAAAGCCCAGAAAGTGTAAAGGCTAGTCATATATTAGTTGATGAAGAAGAAAAAGCTAAAGAAATAAAGAAAGAATTAAATGATGGATTAGAATTTGCAGAAGCTGCAAAAAAATATTCTAAATGTCCTTCTAAAGAAAAAGGCGGAGATTTAGGATCATTCTCTAAAGGAAAAATGGTTCCTGAATTTGAAGAAGCTGCATTCAAAATGGAAAATGGAGAAATTAGTGAGCCAGTAAAAACTCAATTTGGATATCACATAATTAAAGTAGAAGATAAACAAGCAGAATCTCAGAAGACTTTAAATGAAGTTAAAGATCAATTAACTCAACAATTAATGGCTATGAAGCAGAATAAATTATATTTAAATGCTGCTAATGAGCTTAAAGAAGAGTATAGTGTAGAAGTTAAATAATTTAACTTTATGTATAAGTGGAATGTCATTTTGACATTCCACTTAATTTTTAGTGAACTGAATAATTTTCCTCTCCATCTTCTCTGTGTTGAACTAAATCTATTGAACCTAAAACAACATGGGCCAATCCAAATCCTATTACACCCCATGCAACGGTTGCTGGCATAAATTTTTTTGCTGCATATGCACCTGTAGAAACTGCAGTACCTAAAGCAGTAGGAATTAAACCTTCTCTTACTTGCATAATATTACCTCCTTATTTTTAAGGGATATTATTATTTTCTCCAAAATAGTTTAAAATAGTAGAAGATAAATTAATCATATAAAGGATTATTTAGTTAAGGTGGAATTTTTTTTGTATTTTTTTTTATAATATTTTATTATTAACATAGGAAAAGTTTTTATGAAAGGAGAAAATATATGACAACTTGGAAAAGTTTTGGACATAGAGGAGATGTTTTAGAGGAATTAATAATTTTTACAAATGAACAATATAGAAAAAGAAATTTAGGACGTATAGATAAAGTTCCTACTCCAGTAACAGTGACTCAGATAGATAATCAAGGTAGAATTACTAAAGCTTTCTTTGAAAAAAAGGGTACTGTTGATTTTAATGGATTAATACAGGGAATAGGAGTATATTTCGATGCAAAAGAAACAGAAAAAAAAAGTTTACCCTTAGCAAATATACATAAACATCAAATTGATTATATGGTTGATATGGACAAACAAAATGGATTAGCTTTCATTTTAGCCCATTTTAAATATTATAATGAATATTACTTGATACCTTTAGAAGTGCTTTTACATTATTATAATAATAGTTTAAAAGGTGGAAGAAAATCTATACCATATAAAGCATTAAATAAAGATTTTTTAATAGTTAAAAGTCCAAATGGTGTACTTGATTACTTACCAGTATTAAATATATACTTAAATTATAAAAAAAATAAAAAATTTAAAAACCTTTAATAAAGTTTATCCTTTAACACAAAAATGTTAAAGGATTGTTTTTTCCAATACTTTACTTTTACAGTTTGTGTTTATTAATATAAAATAATATATATAATACTCTTATAAGGGAGTGTAAAAGGTGATTTTTGAAATATTACTAAATTTAGTAAATAAAATAGGAATAATTGCAATATTAGCTTTTATGTTATCTAAGGTAAGATTATTTAGACATTTACTTGCTAAGGATAATATTAGTTACAAAGATAAAATATTTTTATCTATATTTTTTGGACTTTTTGGAATAATGGGAACTTATTTAGGAACATGGATACAAGGTGCTTTAGCTAATTCAAGAGTAGTTGGAGTATTTGTTGGTGGTTTATTAGGAGGACCCTTTGTTGGTATTTTTTCAGGAATAATAGCAGGTTTTCATAGATGGTTAGTAGTTGGTGGATTTACTGGTTTATCCTGTGGTATATCAACAATAGTTGAAGGTATAATTGCAGGATATGTTAGTAAAAAGTTTTATGAAAAAGATAATAAATGGCAATTTTCATTAGGTTGGGGAGCTTTAGCTGAGGTTGTGCAAATGATTATTATTTTAATAGTTGCTAAACCTTTTTTTAGAGCATTAAATTTAGTTGAAATAATAGCTATACCTATGGTTATAGCTAATTCTTTAGGAATATCAATTTTTATTGGAATAATAGAAAGTATATTTAAAGACCAAGAAAGGGCTGCAGCTATACAGGCTCAAAGAGCACTAAAAATTGCTAATAGAACACTACAATATTTAAGAAAGGGATTTAATGTAAATACAGCCTATGAAACAGCACAAATTATTTATGGTATGACCGATGTAAAAGCAGTATCTATTACTGATAAGGAAAAGATATTAGCACACATTGGTATAGGTGAGGATCATCACGTTATAGGGGATGATATAAAAACTGGACTTACAAAGGAAGTAATAAAAACTGGTAACTATAAAATTGCATATTATAGTAATGATATTGGATGTGATTATAAAGGATGTGAATTAAAGTCAGCAATAATAGTTCCTTTAAAAGAAGGTAAAAAGACTATTGGTACTTTAAAACTTTATAAAACAACTGAAAATTCAATAACACAAATAGATTTAGAACTTGCTTTAGGCCTTGCTTCATTATTTTCTACTCAAATTGAATTAAGTAAGTTAGAATATCAAGCTAAACTTTTAGCAAAATCAGAATTAAAAGCCTTACAAGCACAAATTAATCCTCATTTTTTATTTAATGCAATAAATACTATAGTTTCTTTTATAAGAACTAAACCAGATAAGGCTAGGGAACTATTAATACATTTAGGATCTTATTTTAGGAAAAATCTACAGCAAACAGAAGATGAAGTTGATTTATTAAAAGAAATTGATCATGTTAAATCATATGTTGAAATAGAACAGGCTAGATTTGGAGAACAGTTAAATGTAAGTTTTAATGTAGATGAAAATATTAGATGTTACCTTCCCCCATTAATATTACAGCCTATAGTTGAAAATGCTATTAAACATGGAATAATGGAAAAAATTGATGGAGGAAATATAGAGATAACAGCAAAGGAAACCTCAGAAAATACATTGCTTACTGTTAAGGATGATGGAATAGGTATGAGTAAGGAAACTTTAAATAATATTTTTAATGAAAATAAAAATAGTAATTCTGTGGGACTTTTAAATGTTAATAATAGATTAAAGAATAAGTATGGAGAGGACTATGGACTTATTATAAAAAGTGAAGTTGATAAAGGTACTGAAATTTATATGAAAATACCTAAAGAGTGAAAGGAGTTTAAAGATGCTGAAATGCTTAATAGTTGATGATGAAATGCCAGCTAGAGAAGAACTTAAATATCAATTAGAAGATTTTAGTAATATAGATATAGTTGATATGGCAAAAAATGGACTAGAAGCCATAGAGATGAATAATAAATATAAACCAGATATTATATTTTTAGATATACAAATGCCTAAAATTAATGGAATTGATGTAGCAGAAAAAATCCTTATAAGTGCACATACTCCTCTAATTGTTTTTGTAACTGCCTATGATGATTTTGCTATTAAGGCTTTTGAAGTTAATGCTATCGATTATCTTTTAAAACCTGTATTAAAGGACAGATTAACCCAGGCACTTAATAAAGTAGAAAAAGTTTTAGGAAATGAAAAGGAATATGAGGGAAAGTTAAAAAAATTATTAGGTGATTTAAAACTTAATAAAGAGCAAGGGGTAAATAAAATATGTTCTTATAAAAATGAAACGTTAGTACCAATAGACCCTGAGGATATAATATATGCAACAATAGAAAATAGAAATACGATTATTATAACAAAGGAAGAACGATATGTATATTCAGAGCCTTTAAGTAACTTAGAAAAAAAATTACAGAAAAATAACTTTTTTAGAAGTCATAGAAGTTTTTTAATTAATCTAGATTATATCGAAGCTATTGAACCATGGTTTAATAGCACTTATCAGATACAGATGAAGAATATAAAGGAGAAAATGCCAGTTAGTAGAAGTCAGGTTAAGGAATTTAAAATGATAATGGATATCAACTAATTACAAAAAGAATAATATATTGCAAGTTAGACATAAATATATACATTTCGACACAAAAATGTCTCTTTTAGTGATTTTACTATGTATAATGTAATTAAAATAAAACAATTTAAAAATCACAAGGAGGCAAACTATGGTATCATTTTTAATTTCTATTGTTGTATTAGTAGTAGGTTATTTTACCTATGGAGCATTTGTGGAAAAGGTTTTCGGAGTTGAAGAAGAGAGAACAACACCCGCTGTAGAGTTAGAAGACGGTGTAGATTTTCTTCCGTTAAGTTGGGGAAGAATATTTTTAATTCAGTTTTTAAACATAGCAGGACTAGGTCCAATATTTGGAGCAATTATGGGAGCATTATTTGGTCCGGCAGCATTTATTTGGATAGTACTAGGAAGTATATTTGCAGGAGGAGTTCATGATTTCTTCTCAGGCATGTTATCAATAAGACATCAAGGAAAGAGTATTTCAGAGATTGTAGGTATTTATTTAGGAGAGAATGCAAGAAAGATAATGGTAGTTTTCTCAGTAGTATTATTAATATTAGTTGGTACAGTATTTATGACAGGACCAGCTACATTATTAGCTAATCTTGAATTAGGTGGACTTTCAAGTGTTACTATGTGGCTAGGGATTATAATTGTTTATTATTTCTTAGCAACAATATTACCAGTTGATAAGATTATCGGTAGAATATATCCATTATTCGGTGCAGCATTATTAATAATGGCAGTTGGTATTGGTAGTATGCTAGTTATTAAAGGTTATAATATTCCTGAAATTCAATTAACTAATATGCATCCAAAATCATTAGAGGTTTGGCCAATGTTATTTGTAACAATAGCATGTGGTGCAATAAGTGGTTTCCACGCAACTCAATCACCGATGATGGCAAGGTGTTTACCTAATGAAAAATATGGAAGAAGAGTATTTTATGGTTCAATGATAGCAGAAGGTATTATAGCATTAATTTGGGCAGCAGCAGCTATGACATTCTTTGATGGAGGAATATTAGGTTTAAATGAAGCTGTAGCAAATGGCGGACCAGCAGCTGTAGTTAAAACAATATCAAGTTCATTATTAGGAACAGTAGGTGGAGTATTAGCTATGCTAGGAGTTATTGCAGCTCCAATCACATCAGGAGATACTGCATTTAGATCTGCAAGATTGGTTATTGCCGATGCTGTTAATTTCAAACAAGGCGAGACTAAAAATAGATTAATGTTAGCATTCCCTATATTTGCAGTAGGATTTTTATTAACAAGAATTGATTTTAGTGTAATATGGAGATATTTTGCTTGGTCTAATCAAACTTTAGCAATGATTGTACTTTGGGCTACAGCAGCATATTTAATTAAAAATGAAAAATTACACTGGATTGCAACAATCCCTGCGACATTTATGACAGCAGTAAGTTCAACTTATATATTACAAGCACCAGAAGGATTTAAGTTACCAACAACTATATCCTATCCTGTAGGAATAGTTGTAGCGATAGTAGCAATCACAGTATTTATGAAAAAATTCTCTGGCGGTGTAGCACAAACAGAGACTAATTAAAGAATATTAATATTTTAGAGACAGTCTTTTGACTGTCTCTTTATTTTTTTTGTATTAATTTGAGTTATAAGAATAATATTATATAATAAGGGTAGGTTTAAAAAAAGGGGGGAATATATGTGAAAAGAGATTACATAAGTGGTATAATTATAATACTTTTAGGGGTATTTTTTCTTTTGACTAACTTAGGTATAATAGACGTTGAGTTTTATAATATCTGGCCGCTGGTACTTTTGGTTCCTGGTATTTTATTTGAATTAGGTTATTTTATTAGAAAAAAAGATCCTGGTTTATTAGTCCCAGGGGGGATACTTACAACTTATGGTATATTATTTTATATTAATATATATTATGGATGGCATTGGATGAATTATTTATGGCCATTATTTATATTAGGAGTAGCTATAGGTTTATTTCAATTATATGTATTTGGTGAAAGAGATAAGGAATTATTAATACCAGTTGGAATATTAGGAGGTTTATCTGCCTTCTTTTTATTGAATGCTTTTCATATACTAGATTTCACATTAATTGTTTCAATAGCTCTAATTATTATTGGACTTATAATAATACTAAGGAAAAAATAGAAAGGAGAAAGAAAACAATAAACTATGGATGAAAAAAATTTTTATAGAATTTACTCATCGTATTTAAAAAATAAATATGGACAAAAGGTTTATAAATTACCGATTAATGTTTCAGTTACATGTCCTAATCGAGATGGTGTTTTAGGATATGGAGGATGTATATTTTGTGGAGAAAAGGGAGCTGGTTTTGAAAATTTATCAAATCAGTTATCAGTAAAGGAACAACTTAATAAAAATATGGGATATATTAGAAGAAGATATAAAGCAAATAAGTTTATTGCTTATTTTCAAAATTTCACTAATACATATATGCCTATTGAAAAATTTAAAAGAGTAATAAAAGAAGCATTAATAGAAGATATAGTAGAAATATCAATTTCAACAAGACCAGACTCTTTATCAGATGAACAATTAAAGTTTTTAAAACAAATAAAAGATGAGAGAAAAGTAAATATAACTATAGAATTAGGACTTCAATCTGTAAATTATCATACGTTAGAAAAGATAAATAGAGGTCACACTCTAGCAGAGTTTATAGATGCTGTTTTAAGAATAAAAAAGTATAACTTTGAAATCTGTACACACTTAATTTTAAATTTACCATGGGATGATAAATTAGACGTTTTAGAAAATGCTAAAATATTATCAGCACTAAGTATAGATAGCGTAAAACTTCATTCTTTATATATTGTTAAAGATACTCCATTAGGAGATATGTATCAGAAAGGTGAAATTAAGCTTATAAGCAAAGAAGAGTATATCGATAGGGTAATACTATTTCTAGAGCATATAAAGCCTGATATTGTCATTCAAAGACTTACAGGTAGAGCTCCTAAGGAAGGTACTTTATTTGTAAATTGGAACACAAGTTGGTGGAAAATAAAGGAGCAAATATTAACTAAAATGGATGAAAATAATATAAAACAAGGGATAAAATATAATTATCTTAAAGGGAAAACACTAAAATAAATTTTAAAAAAGGCAGAATATATTCTGCCTTTTAAATGTTATCCTTGCATGTTATTACTTTGAAAAGTTGCACAGTCTGTTTCTTGAACATTCTTCGCATTCATAGGTTGAATTTGAATACTAGAGGCAGTACAATAATGACCATCATTATTATATTTACATGTTTTCACATTACATTGTACTCTTTGTATAGGATTATGGTTTGTCATGATTTTTCCTCCTTCAAAGAAATTGACGATAAAATATCGTCTAACTATATTTTGTGAAATTAAAAGATATATATACATTAATAATAATCAAAGAAAAAAGGATGATATAATGAGTAAAAAAGAAAGGATAGATAAAATTTTATCTAATATGGGATATGGTAGTAGAAAAGATGTAAAAAAGAAAATTAAAAATGGAATTGTTACTGTTGATGGAAAAATTATCAAAAATAACTCTTTTAAAGTTAATCCTTATGATTCAAAAATTAAAATAGGTAGAAATGTAGTAGAATATAGAGAATATGTATATATTATGTTAAATAAACCGGATGGTTTTGTATCTTCAACTTACGATCCAATAAATACAACTGTAATTGAACTTTTAGATGAAAAATATAAAATTTTTGATCCATTTCCTATAGGGAGACTTGACAAGGATACAGAAGGATTATTAATATTATCAAATGATGGTAAACTTGCCCATAATATTTTGTCCCCTAACAAACATGTGGATAAAACATATTATGTTGAAGTAAAAGGAAAAGTGACTAAAGAAGATATTTTAAAATTCAAAGAAGGCGTATATATAGAAGAGGATTATAAAACTAAGCCTGCCGATTTAGAGATTCTGACTTCAGATAATATATCAAGAGTTAATTTAACGATTAGAGAGGGGAAATTTCATCAAGTAAAAAGAATGTTTAAGGCTGTTGATAAGGAGGTAATTTACTTAAAGAGAGTGAAAATGGGTAAGTTATGTTTAGATGAGGATCTAAATTTAGGAGAATATAGGGAATTAAATAAAAAGGAAATCGAGTTATTATCAAAATAGAAATTTTTGGATTTTTAACAGATTGAATGTATTATGGTATAATAATATAAAATTATATATTTAGATAGGGTGTTAAAATTGAATTATGTAAAGAAAGAAAATATATTTGATAAGTTTTTTAATCATAGGGACTCTCTTATCATTCAGTTTAAAAATGGAGATATTACTAAAAGGGAATATATAAAGCTTAATATGGATTTTATGCAAAAGATGAATGTAAAACCATTTAAAAAAATCGATAGTTTTGAAAAAGGAATATATAACTATCAATATTTCAATATGTTAGCTAAGTATTATTATATGGAAGCAAAAGAACTTAATAAAAAAGAAGAAGACAAAAAATATAGTCAATCTTTCTTAGATGAAGGATATCATTATTACAAACAGAAGGATAAGTCAACTTTTAAATTACTTAAATTTCTAAAGTTTAAAAATATTGAAGCCTATTATATTAAGGTGAATTCAGAAAATTTACAGGGTAAATTGTATGAAATTAATTTAAAAGATTACGATAAAGCTATTTTGCATTCAAAAAGTTTTAAAATATTAGATACACTTAAAAAAGAAGGAGTTTTCATTGAGGGAGTAAAAAAATCTTTAATAGATGATTATGTAAATGTAAGATATTAGGCATAATAAAAAGGAGTCTTTTAAGACTCCTTAATTTCTTCCTGCAATAATTTTTATAATATTTTCTAAGGAACTGTTTGTTTTAATTTTATAGTTACCTGATCTTAGGTATCTATCAAGACCTAGTTCTTCAGCTGTTGATAAGAATTCACTTTTGCTTTCAATTAAATCATTGTCAATAAGTATCTTAGCAATAGTAGGTCCTAAGGAACCTTGAGGTATTGAAATAGTTATTGTTTTTACTTCTTCTTTAACCTCTGTGTTTTCTTTAGTAGTATCATCTGTATCTTTAGTTGAATCTTTAGATGAAATGTCAGCTACGTCCTTAGTTGAATCTTCAGAAGGGGTAATTTCATCTGTATCTTCTTCTTTATCAACAGATGGAGTATCTGAACTGTTAGAAATATTATCTTCATTATTTTCATTGTTTTCAGCTGCTACTGATATTGGTGTTTTTTCTATATCACTATCGAATAAAACGCCCAGTCGCCAACCAATTACTCCGCCTACAACTAAGACAACTACTAAAATTATTAAGTAATCCATTGAATCATATAAAATGTCTTTTAAACCTTCGAATAGATTTTTCAATATCTTCCCTCCATCCTGCTCTTATAAGAAAATAATATCATATAGTGAATGTTATTTTCAACTAATAATGTTAGTAAAGCTAACATATTTTAGAAAAATATTACATTATGTTTTATTCTGACGAAAGGTAGGTAATTAATTTTGAAAGAAATAAAGATAGATACTAATGATAAAAATCAAAGAATGGATAAGTTTTTAAAAAAATTTATGCCAAAGGCAAATGCAGGTTTCCTTTATAAAATGTTAAGAAAAAAAAGAATAAAGTTAAACGGTAAGAAAGCTAAACCTAAAAGCAAATTAAAAAAAGGTGATATAATTCAACTTTATTTAAGTGAACAAACTATAAATAAATTTAAAGGAAACATTAATATAATAGATAGCCCAATTAATTTAGATGTAATATATGAAGATGAAAATATCGTATTAATTAATAAGAAAAAAGGTGAATTATCTCAACCTACAGGTAAAAAGGGAGAGATTAGTTTAGTTGATAAACTCATTAAGTACTTATATGAAAATAAGGAATATGATCCTGAAAGGGAAAAAACCTTTAAGCCTGCTATTTGTAATAGACTAGATAGAAATACAGGTGGAATAGTTATAG
This sequence comes from Bacillota bacterium, assembly GCA_009711785.1. GTDB lineage: Bacteria > Bacillota > Clostridia > Tissierellales > MES13 > MES13. The sequence continues at coordinate 173,408 of VENA01000016.1, read as the reverse complement.
GAGCTAAAAATTTTAAAGCTTTACAGAGTATAAATAGGACAATTAGAAATAAGGAATTAAAAAAATATTATAAGTGTATGGTAAAGGGAAGAATTGATAAAGAAAAAGATATTGAAGGATATCTTATTAAGGATAATAATAAAAATGTAGTTGAAATTAGTAAAACTAAAAAAAGAGATAGTAAAAAAATAAACACTAAAATTAAACCAATAAATAATTTCGAAAAATATACATTGTTAGAAATAGATTTAATAACAGGAAGAACCCATCAAATTAGAGCCCACTTAGCTTCAATAGGCAATCCTATAATAGGAGATTATAAGTATGGAGATAGACATATAAATAATAAATTCAAAAATGAATTTAAATTAGAAAGTCAAATATTATATGCATATAAAATAGTATTTCACGGATTAGATGATGAACTTAGCTATTTAAATGATAAAAAGTTCACTGCAGATATGGATAATAACTCTCAAAAGATAATAAATAAGTTTTTTTACTAGGTATAAAACTTTATAATTATATGTTTAAAATATATGTTTAAAAATTTCAAAATTACATAACCTAAGAATGATTAAAATTTAAAGGAGGTTATAATTTTGAAAGTACGCGATGTAATGACTAAGAATGTTACATTTTTAAAAGAAAATAACACAGTAAAAGAGGCAGCATCTCAAATGAGAACTTTAAATGTAGGTTCTATGCCTGTATGTAATAATACTAACACGCCAGTAGGTGTAATTACAGACAGAGATATAGTTTTAAGAAACGTATCAGAAGGTAGAGATAGTAATATGAGTATTCAAGATATTATGACTGATAAAGTTGTGAGTGTATCTCCTGAAACTGATATTCATGAAGCTGCAAATATAATGGCTCAAAATCAAGTCAGAAGGCTTCCAGTTGTAGAAAATAATCAACTAGTAGGTATAGTTTCCATTGGTGATCTAGCGGTTAGAAATATATATGTAAATGAAGCAGGAACAGCTCTATCTAGCATTTCACAACCAAGTAGACCTTTAAGATAATCTAAAGCCCCTAAAAGGGGCTTTAATTATAATTTGGTAATAATACATAAGTTTTGGGTATATATTTATTATAACTTAAAACGAAGGGGGAAAAATATGACTATTGAAAAGGAAGTAAACATAAAAGGAATAGGGAAAGTAAAGGTAAAAAAAGGTACACCGTTAAAAGATTTATTATTAGAGGTAAGTGAACTTAAGGATAAAAACTTTTTGTGTGGAAGAATAAACAATGAAATAAAACATTTAGATTATAAAATAGATAATAATTTAGAGGTAGAATTTTTAGATATAAAAGATAAAGATGGTTTAAGGGTTTATAAAAGAACGTTATCATACATATTTGTTAAAGCATGTAAAGAATTATATGAAAACTCAAGGGTTTCTATAGAACATTCATTAAGTAATGGGTTATATGTAGAAATACATAATGTATATATAACTCCTAGAGATGTAAAAAAAATAAAAGGAAAGATGAAAGAAATTATAGATAAAGACCTAGATATAAAAAGGGAGTTAATAAAAACTAATGAAGCTGATAAGATATTTAAAAAACAGAATATGAAAGATAAATTAAGGTTATCAAAGTATAGACAAAAGGAGGATATTCATGTATATAATTTAGATGGATTTTACGATAAGTTTTATGGATATTTAGCTCCTTCAACTGGCTTTATAGATAAATTTAATTTAAAATACTACAGACCAGGTATAATAATACAATACCCAAGGGAAGATAGTAACTTTGATATACCAGATTTTATAGAACAGAATAAGTTAGCTAAAATATTTAAAGAAACTGAAACTTGGGGTGAAATTTTAGATGTTGGTAATGTGGGGGCTTTAAACGACAAAGTAAAAGATGGATCAATAGGAGATATAATAAGAGTTTCAGAAACATTACATGAAAAGAAACTATCATATATCGCAGATAGTATAACAAATGATAAAAATATAAGGATTATTTTGATAGCTGGACCATCTTCTTCAGGCAAAACTACCTTTGCCCAAAGATTATCTATACATTTAAGGGTAAATGGTAAAAAGCCGATATCTATTTCCTTAGATGATTATTTTGTGAATAGAGAGGATACACCTCTAGATGAAAATGGAGAATATGACTTTGAATCTATAGATGCTATAGATATTGAGAAGTTTAATGAAGATTTGATAAAGCTTATAAATGGTGATGAAGTTAGATTACCTAAATTTGATTTTATATCAGGAAAACGAAAATTTAGAGATAAGCCTATTAAAATAAATAAAGATCAACCAATAATAATTGAAGGTATACATGGATTAAACGAAAAATTAACTAGATCTATACCTAAAAATAATAAGTTTAAGGTATATGTAAGTGCATTAACCCAATTAAATATAGATTATCATAATAGAATTCCTACAACCGATACAAGGTTATTAAGAAGAATGGTTAGAGATCATAATTATAGAGGAAATGATGCAGTTAGGACTTTGAAATTATGGGATTCTGTTAGAAAGGGAGAAGAAAGTAATATATTTCCATATCAAGAAGAAGCCGATGTTATGTTTAACTCAGCCTTAGTATATGAATTAGCAGTATTAAAAAAATATGCAGAACCGCTATTAAAGGAAATTGACTCTTCAAGTAAGTATTATGCAGAAAGTAAAAGATTACTTAAATTTCTTAATTATTTTAAAGATATATCTGAAGAAGAAAATATACCTAATACATCAATAATAAGAGAGTTTGTAGGTGGAAGCTGTTTTAGAGAGGATTAAAGTAAAAGTAGGATTAAGTTCCTGCTTTTTTTTTGCCTTAATCCTATTGACTTATAAAGGTATTTAATATATTTTATATATAAGTGGGATAAAAATTTAACATTGCTTTAATAGACATGAGATAAGGGGTTTTTTAATATGAATGAATTATTAGAGAATTTAGTTAAAAGTAATAAGAAACTTACAAAAAAAGGGGAAGTAGCATCATATATACCAGCTTTAGAAAATGCTAAAAAAGATGATTTAGGTGTTTGTTTAGCTGATTTAGAAGGGAACTTTTATACTGCTGGTGATTACAATAAGAAATTTACAATACAAAGCATATCAAAAACAGTAACCTTAATGTTAGCAATTATGGATAACGGTGAAAAAGAGGTTTTCAAGAAAGTAGGAAAGGAACCTACAGGAGATGCATTTAACTCAATAATAAAATTAGAAACAACAATGCCATCAAAACCATTAAATCCTATGATAAATGCAGGAGCTATCGTTATTTCTTCATTAATCAAAGGAAAGAATAAGGATGATAAATTTAATAGGTTACTAGACTTTTTTAGAAAAATAACAAGAAATGAAAACATAGATATAAACGAAGAAGTATATTTATCTGAAAAAAGAACAGGTGATAGAAATAGAGCTATGGCCTATTTTATGAGAGATGTAGGTATTATAAAAGGAGATGTTGAAGAAATATTAGACCTTTATTTTAAACAATGTTCTTTAGAGGTCAATTGTGTTGATATTGCAAATATAGGATTATTTTTAGCAAATGACGGAGTAGTACCAGAAACAAATGAAGTATTAGCTAATAAATATATAACCAGATTAGTAAAAACTTTTATGGTAACCTGTGGTATGTATAATGGTTCAGGAGAGTTTGCTATTAATGTAGGAATCCCAGCAAAAAGTGGTGTTGGAGGGGGTATATTAGCATCAATACCTAATAACATGGGCATAGGTGTTTATGGACCTTCATTAGATGAAAAAGGAAATTCTATAGGAGGATATGGAATTTTAAAAGAATTATCTGAAGAAATAAATCTAAGTATATTTTAATCGTTGCTTAAGTGGCGGTTTCGCCACTTTTTTTATATTTTGAAATTACAGAATATTTAAAAAATTAAAATTATATCGTTTAAACTTTTTTTTCATAATATAATATATAAATATTTTTAGAAAGCAGGTGAAATTATTGAAAGAATATAATTTTAAAGGAACAAATGGGGATATTAAAATGTTCATAGGAGTAGATCCTTTAAGTTTAGAAGATTCTAATGGAAGTTTAGTGATACCTTTTTATGGTGATAAATTTGTTATGACTTATCATATTAAGAGAAGGGGATGGGAATTCCCATCAGGTAAAAGGGAATCAAAGGAAACAATATTAGAGTGTGCTAAAAGAGAAACATATGAAGAAATTGGTGGTATACTTTCTGATATTATGCCTTTAGGTTATTATACAGTGGATAAAGAAAAAGGACCATTTAAAACTGCTATATATGTGGCAACTGTTGATAAATTTGAACCTAAACCTAGAAATAGTGAAACTGATTTAGTAAAATTATTCGATGAATTACCAAAAAACGTAACATATGCTGATGATGTTTATAAACTAGTATTAGAAAATATAAAAAATAAATCAATTTAATATTTTGTTTATAAGTCATACATTTTTAAAGATGTATGACTTTTCTTATAAAAAAACAGTAGAAAAGTTTTCTACTGTTTTAAAAGTTTATTTTATTTTTTCTAATTCCTATACTTAAAGCTAATCCTATACTTATCATATTTGAAATTAAAAACGTTCCACCCTTACTAATAAAGGGGAGGGGTATACCAGTAACTGGTAGTAGTCCCATTGTCATTCCGATGTTTTGTATAACATGAAATACCATCATTGCCGTAACTCCTACAATAACTAGTGAGCCAAATAAATTTTTAGCTGCCTTTGCAATAGATATTAATCTATATATCATAATAAAATATAGACTTATTAACACAAGTCCACCAATTAAACCAAAGGCTTCACCGATAACTGAAAATATAAAATCTGTGTGTTTTTCTGGAAGAAATCCACCGGATGTGAAATTAATTTCATCAAATAAAAATCTTCCTAATTTTTTTCCAGAACCTATAGCGATTTTAGATTGAGCTACATGATATCCTGAATTCAAATTATCAGCTTCAGGATTTAAAAATACGTTTAGTCTGTCCTTTTGATAATCATCAAAGGTAAAAAAGTACATAAAAAACATGCTAGCTATAGCTGTTATTCCAGCATATAAAAAATATTTAATATCTAAACCTGTAACAAAAAGCATAGCTACTATAAAAAATATAAAAACAACTGCTGTCCCAAAATCAGGTTGCAATAATATTAAAAAAACAGGGATGAATGAGAATGTCAAAACTTTTATTAAAGTAAAAAGTTCATTAATTTTTTCGCTGTTTTTTTCAATAAATTTAGCAACGGATATTATTGTACCTATCTTAACAATTTCAGAGGGTTGGAAACTAAAAGAACCAATTACAAGCCAACTTCTTGCTCCCCATTGTTTTTCACCTGTTCCAAATAATAATACTGCTATTAAAAGTAAATTGCAAAATATATAAATTGGAAGATAAAATTTACCTAATACATCATAATCAAAAAATGTTAATATAAGCATAGTAACAATACCAATTAAAAAAGCAATTGCTTGAGTTTTCACATCTCCTATATGGGCTATACCCTTTGTACCAATGCTAGAAGCATATAATGAAATGAAACCAAACACGCTTAATAAAGTTATTGACAGAAAAAGTATATAGTCGAACTTTCTTAAAAGCTTCTTTTCGAAATTTATCATAGAATTATCCTTTCTAATTACTATATAATAATAGATTATAACATAATTTAGGAGAGTATTAAACTTAAGTTTAAAATTAAAGTTTATATAATTAATAATGGGTATAATAATATGGAAGGAGGTAGTATTTGAATACAATATTAACAATAATAGCTATTATATGTATGATAATAGGTTTTTTCGGTGTTTTTTTTCCTATTATACCTGGTACAGGTCTTATATTTATTGTAACATTTATATATGCACTTTTGACAAATTTTAAAGATATTACTTTGACAACGGTAATTATTTTTGCTATTTTGACTTCTTTTTCCTTTGTGTTTGATTACTTAGCTTCTATAATAACTACAAAAAAGGTAGGGGCATCAACTAAGGGAATAATAGGGATGTGTTTAGGTGCAATAATAGGTTTTTTTCTATTTAATATTATAGGTCTTATAATTGGACAATTTATAGGGGCAATAATAGGAGAATTATTATCTAATAATAAGTTTAAAAAATCAGTTAACATAGGTTTAGCTACGTTTATAGGATATTTACTAGGAATTGTTTTTGATAGTATAATAGCAAGTATTATAATCTTTGTTTTTATTATAAAAGTTTTAATTTAATATTAGAGGTGATTATTATGAATATAGGAAGTCATTTGACAATATCAAAAGGATTTGAAAATGCAGGGAAACTAGCATTAGATATAGGTGCAAACACCTTTCAATTTTTCACAAGAAACCCAAGGGGAGGAAAAGCTAAAGCATTAGATTTAGAAGATATAAAGAAATTAAAAAAAATTATGAAAGATAATAATTTCGCTCCTTTATTAGCCCATGCTCCATATACATTAAATATGGCATCTTATAAAGGACACGTTTGGGATTTTGCTAAAGAAATGTTTAAAGATGATTTAAAAAGACTTGAAACTATTCCTTGTGACCTTTATACTTTTCATCCAGGAAGTCATACAGGTAAAGGGGTAGAGTTTGGTATTGAAAAAATAACTAAACTTATCAATGGGGTATTAACTGGAAATGAAAATACTACAATTCTTTTAGAAACAATGTCTGGAAAGGGTACAGAAATAGGGTATACCTTTGAACAACTTAAAGAAATTAAAGATAGAATAAAGTATAAAGAATTAATAGGAGTGTGTTTAGATACTTGTCATATATATGCAGCAGGTTATGATATAGTAAATGATTTAGATAATGTATTAGAGAAATTTGATAAAACTATAGGAATAGATTCTTTAAAGGCAATTCATCTAAATGATAGTATGAAAGAATTTGAATCTAATAAGGATAGACATGCAAAAATTGGAGAGGGATTAATAGGACTTGAAGGTATTAAAAAGATAATTAACCATCCTCAATTAAAAGAGTTACCATTTCTTTTAGAAACTCCTAATGAATTAGAAGGTTATAAAGAAGAAATATCATTACTTAAAAGTTTGAGAGAATAGATAAATGTGCTGAATATTTCAGCACATTTTTTATATATGAAGAATAAAACTTACATAAGTTGGGATTAATATTACATAGAGTTTATATAGGTTTATAAGAGGAAATTTACTTAATTAGTTTTAAAATATTTAATTTTATAATATACTTTTATTTATGGGACGTGGTTAAATGATAAAGATTTTTATAAAAAATATAATTAATCTATTAAAAACTTTTATAATTGCATTAATCATTACCTTAGCTATAGAAAAATTTTTATTTAGTATAACAGTTGTAAGTGGTGAATCTATGCTTACAACTATACACAATAATGATAGATTAATAGTAGATAAATTAAGTTATTATTTTCAAAGACCTAAGAGGGGAGAAATAGTAGTATTTTCACCTCCTATTAAAAAAAGAAAAGACGAATTATTTATAAAACGGGTTATAGCTACAGAGGGAGATTATTATTTTCTAGAAAAAGATTGTGTGTATGTAAATGGAGAAAGGTTAAAAGAAGATTATATTGTTAATAAGAATCTTTTAGATAGAGACTATAATTTTATAGAAGGTATAGTACCAGAGGGTAGTATATTTGTCATGGGGGATAATAGAAACAATAGCAATGATAGTAGAAGCTTTGGTTACGTTCCTATAGAAAATATAATAGGAAAAGCAACAACAAAACTTTGGCCCTTTAAAGATGTTACAACTTTTTCTGTAAAATACCCAGAATACGGAGATGGATTTATTGAGGTGGTAAAATGATATTAAAGGATTATATAAAGAAAGAAGCAGTTAATTTAGGAATAGATATTTTAGGTTTTACAGATACAGTACCCTTTGATAATTTAGTAGAAATTTTAGAAAATAGAGAAAAAATGAATTATCATACTGAGTTTGAAGAAAAGGATATTAATTTAAGGATAGACCCTAAAAAACTACTTCCAGAAGGGAAATCAATAATAGTAGCTGGTTTATCTTATAATTTAGATAATAAAATAAGAAAAAACAAAGAAATAAAGGGCATGCTTTCTAGGTCTTCATGGGGAAAGGATTATCATGATGTACTTTATGAAAAATTAAAATCACTTACTGATAGTATAAAAAAGAATAAAAATTTTAAATATAAAATATATGTTGATACAGGACCTTTAATAGATAGAGAGGTTGCAAAAAGATCTGGAATAGGCTGGTATGGAAAAAATTGCTCCATAATAAATGATTATTATGGTTCTTTTATATTTTTGGGGTATATTATAACTGATTTAGATATTAAAAAAGATGATGAGGTTAAACAAAAATGTGGTGATTGTAGATTATGTATTGATGCATGTCCAACTAAGGCTTTAAAGGAAAATTATAAAGTAGATGCAAGTAGATGCATATCATATTTAACCCAAACTAAGAAAAAAATCCCTTATGAATTAAGAGAAAAGATGGAAGCTAAAGTATATGGTTGTGATACATGTCAGATGGTTTGTCCTAAAAATAAGGATGTATATTTTGGAGATACTATAGATTTTTTACCTAAAATAACTAATGGGAGTTTAGATATTAAAGAAATGTTTGCTTTATCAAATAAAGAGTTTAAAAATAAATATGGACATATATCAGGGAGTTGGAGAGGAAAAAATATTTTAAAGCGAAATATTTTAATATTATTAGGTAATATTAAAAATAAAGATTATCTTAATTTAGTTAAAGATGCTTTAAAAGAAGATAGTGAAATGTTAAGAGAATATGCAGCATGGGCGTTATTAAAAATCGATAAAGAGCTAGGGAAAGAGTTAATTATTAACCAATTAAAAAAGGAAAAAAGTATTAAAGTAAAAAAAGAATTTACGAATTTATTAAAATATTTTAATTAGGAGGATCTATGGAGATAGGGATAATATCTGATACCCATATAACTAAGGATTTAGACAAGCTTAAAGTATTTTTAAATACTAAATTTAAAAATATAGATACTTTGATTCATTTAGGAGATTATAAAAGTATTAAAGCATATAATTTTTTAAAGGAAAATAAAAAATTATATGGAGTATATGGAAATGTAGATGATAAAGGTATTGAAGATAGTATAACTAAAAAAAGAATAATAAGTTTAAATGGTTATAGGATAGGTTTGTTTCATGGACATGGAGACAAATCCACTACAAATAAAAGAGTTTTAGAAGAATTTAAAAATGAAAAGGTTGATATAATAACATTTGGACATAGTCATAAACCTTTATTAAAAACTAAAAATGGAATATTATTATTAAATCCAGGATCTCCCTTTAATAAAAGAAGGGAAAAATGGTATACATATATAATACTTAAATTAGAAGAGGATTATATGGAAACTAAAATTAAATTTTATAAAAACTAGAAAATATTAAATTAAATTTACAAAAAACAAAAATGTTTATAGGTATGTTATACTTATAATTGTTGGGAATATAGGAAATACATTTAATATTGATGAAAAGGTTTCCTAAATCTTTTCAACTATTTAAAGGAGGTATTGTGTATGTCAAATGGACCTACATACTTAGAAAAAAAGATTCAAGAACTTAAAGATGAAGGAGTTTATAGAAAACTTCCAGTTTTAGAAGGACCTAACGAAGCTGAAGTTATTCTAGATGGAAAGAAGGTAATAAACTTATCATCTAATAACTATTTAGGCTTTGCGAATCACCCAAGACTTAAAAACGCTGCGATAGAGGCTGTTAAAAAGTACGGAGTAGGTTCTGGAGCAGTTAGGACTATAATTGGTAATATGGATATTCATGAAGAGTTAGAAGAGAAACTTGCTAAATTTAAAAGAGAAGAAGCAGTAATGGTTTTTCAATCAGGATTTAACTGTAATGCAGGAGCTATACAGGCAATTACAGAAAAGGGAGATCTTATTATCTCTGATGAATTAAATCATGCAAGTATAATAGATGGAGTTAAATTAAGTAAAGCAGATAAAGCAATATTTAAACATTCTGATATGAAAGATTTAGAAAGAGTGTTAAAAGAAAAAAGAGATAATTACGAAAATGTATTAATAATTACTGATGGTGTATTTAGTATGGATGGAGATGTTGCTAAATTACCTGAAATTGTTGAATTAGCTGAAAAATATAATGCAATGACTTATGTTGATGATGCCCATGGGTCTGGCGTATTAGGTGAAAGTGGTAGAGGAACAGTGGATCATTTTAATTTACATGGAAGAGTTGACTTTAGTATAGGTACATTATCTAAAGCTATAGGGGTTATAGGTGGATATGTAGCATGTTCTAAAGCAGCACAGGAATGGTTAAATCATAGAGGTAGACCAATATTATTTAGTACATCCTTACCACCAGCTGCTGTAGGTGCTATTATAGAAGCTGTAGATATGCTTATGGAAACAACAGAATTTACTGATAAACTATGGGATAATGCTAAGTATTTTAAAGAAAAATTAGGCAAGCTAGGTTTTGATACAGGACATAGTGAAACTCCAATAACGCCTGTTATTATAGGCGAGGAAGCAAAATCCATGGAATTTAGTAATAGACTAAAGGAAGAAGGAGTATTTGTATCACCAATAGTATTCCCTACAGTTCCAAAGGGTACAGGAAGAGTAAGATGTATGGTTACTGCAGGACATTCAAAAGAACAATTAGATAGAGTAGTAGATACCTTTGAAAAGGTAGGAAAAGAAATGGGTATACTTTAAGTTATAAAAAAAGGGAAGCAGCTAAGCTGTTTCCCTTTTAATTTTTATTTTATAAATATATCTTTTCTTTCACTTTCTTCTATAGGAGATATATCATCAATATATAAATCTCCATTTATATCAGGATAAATATTTATAATATAAGTTTCATTATGAAGTTTTAAGGTTACAAAAGTACCAAATGAATATCGACCATCTGTATTATCATCAACATGATTTTTGTTAAATTTTTCAATTATTCTTTTCCAATGTTCCCTATCATAATCCTCTATTATTAAATCCTCCATATCTGATATGTCATTTTTATAAATAGAAGATACTACTTTATCAACCATATAATGAACATTATTCTCTTTTTTATCGCTATTATATAAATAAATATTTAGCACTATAGATAAAAACAGTAAAATAGTTATGAGTTTAATCATTTTATCTCTTTTCATTTCGTCCCCTCCACCTAAATGAATTTACTTCAGTGTGTCATAATTACTATTAAGTAAAACTTTAAAATAAGTATTTTAAAAATAAAAGTATTATATATGATAAATCGTACCATATATTAGAAATAATAACAATAATAGTATGGTCTATTTAAGTTTATCTTAGTCAATTATCGATTAAAGTTAGCCACTTTTAAACTATTTAAAATTTCAGATTAAATTAGATATATTACTTAGTAGAATAATATTACAACCTATTTTTGGGATTATAAAAAGTAACACTAAATATTAACACATTTTTTTTAAAAAGACTCTCATATGATAGAATAATAATATATTTATTATAGAGGTGAAAAAAATGATTATTGGTGCATGTTCTGTGGAATTAATGATATATGAGGCTAATTCTCTTAAGGAAAAAAGAATGGTTATAAAAAGCTTAATAGGTAAAATTAAAGCAAGGTTTAATGTTTCTATAGCTGAAGTCGATTTAAATGAAAAATGGAGAAAATCAATAATTGGTTTTGTTTGTGTTTCTAACAATACTACCCATGCTAATAAAATGATATCTAAGGTATTAAAATTTATTGAAAGGGATTATAAAGTAGAAGTTACAAACGTTAATATTGAAATATTATAAGGTGGTGAACATATGAAAATTAGTAATGAAGAAAAGAAAAAGGTTTTAAATATATTAAAAAAACTATATCCAAAAGCTAAGTCAGAACTTAACTTTAGTACTCCTTTTGAACTTTTAATAGCCACAATTCTTTCAGCTCAATGTACAGATGTTAGAGTCAATAAAATAACTAAAGAGCTTTTTAAAAACTATAATGAACCAAAAAAAATTTTATCAATGGAGAGAAAAGAATTAGAAGATATTATTAGAAGTTGTGGTTTTTATAAAAATAAAAGTAAAAACATATTAAAAACTTGTGAAATACTAGTTAATGAGTATGATTCAAAGGTGCCTGATACAAGAAAGGAACTTATTAAACTACCAGGTGTAGGAAGAAAAACTGCTAATGTGGTCATTAGTAATGCCTTTAATAAAGATGCAATAGCTGTTGATACCCATGTTTTTAGAGTTTCAAATAGAATAGGGTTAGCTAATAGTAAAAATGTAGAGGATACAGAAAGGGATTTAATGAAAAACATACCTAAAACTGATTGGTCAGATGCCCATCACTGGCTGATTTTTCATGGAAGAAGAGTTTGTAAAGCTAGAAAACCAAAATGTGAAGAGTGTCCCTTAACAGAACTTTGTATTTTTTATAAAAATAACAATTCTTAAATTAAGGGAGGATAGGCATATGATGAAGATATTAACAATAGCAGTATATACTTTTATAATTGGTATAATAATTTATAGAGTTATTAAATTTAGAAAGGTAATTAATGAAGATGAGGTTTTATTTTTTCTAAAAGCACCTAAGATTTTGAGGTATTTTAGTTTAATATTTTTAATAGTTTCATTTTATTTAGTATTTTTCACAGAGACAGAAAACCCCTTTATATTAGCTATGGCTTTATCCCCTATGGTTAATACGTTCTATATTTATGATTTAGTAATAACTGATAAAGAAATTTTTATAAAGGGAAAATATATTGATTATGAAAAAATTAAATCCTATAGTTTTAGAAAATACTCAAAGGATAAATCTCAACTTAAAATAAAAGTTAAACATAAAAATGATAAAATTTTGGAAGTCTTTAAAAATTTAGATAAAAGAAAACATAGAAAAATTAATACAGAAAAAAGTTTATTAATAGTTAAACTTAAGTTAAATTTGTCTAATTTGAAGGAAAAATGTATACATATAGAGAATATTGAAAGGGACTAAACTTAATTCGTTAAAGGGAGTGTTAGGGTGGAAAATAATCAACTAGCTAATATTGATGATGAAAATGAGTTGATTTTTTCATTAGATATAGGGACTAGGACTGTTATAGGCATAGTAGGTACATATGAAGAGGATAAATTTAAAATACTAGCAAGTGAAATTGTAGAACATGAAAAAAGGACCATGTATGATGGTCAAATACATGATATAACTGGAGTTTCCTATGCTGTGAAAAAGGTGAAAGAAACTTTAGAAGAAAAACTAGATATAAAACTAAAGAAAGTTGCAATTGCAGCTGCAGGTAGAGCATTAAAAACCTATAGAGCTAGAATAGATAGAGATATAGATGTATCTATGGAAATAAGCCAAAGAATTATAGAAAGTTTAGAAATGGAGGCAATACAAAAGGCTCAAGAAATGTTAGATAATGAAAGGGAGAAAAAAGATTCTAAATATTACTGTATAGGTTATACAGTAGTTAATTATTATCTTGATGGTAGGTTTATAGAAAACCTAGAAGGACATAAAGGAAATCAAATAGGAGCAGATGTGTTAGCTACATTTTTACCCCATGTGGTAGTAGATAGTTTATATACTGTTATGAGTAGAGTAGATTTAGAAGTAGTAAATATTACTTTAGAGCCAATAGCTGCAATCAATGTAGCTATAAAAAAAGATTTAAGATTACTTAATTTAGCATTAGTAGATATTGGTGCTGGAACTTCAGATATAGCCATAACAAAGGATGGTACAATAGTTGCTTATGCAATGGCATCAGTAGCAGGGGATGAAATAACAGAAAATATAGCTAAGAAATATTTACTAGATTATAATAGTGCAGAAGAACTTAAAATTAAATTAAATAACGGAGATAAACATGAGTTTACAGATGTTGTTGGAATTAATCATAAATTAAGTACAGAAGAAATTTTAGATGGAGTAGAAGTTTCTATTAAAAATTTAGCAAAGGAAATAACTGAAAATATAATTAAGTATAATGATAAATCCCCTAGTGCAGTTTTTCTTATTGGAGGAGGAAGTCAAATACCAAGATTATCTAACTACATAGCTTCTTTTTTAGAATTACCTGAAGAAAGGGTAGTAATAAGAGGAACTAACATAATAGAAAATATTGAAGGATTAGAAGACACTTTAAGTGGACCACAAGCTATAACCCCTATGGGAATAGCTATGACTGCTATTGAAAATAGATATAAAGATTTTTTAAGTGTTAAAGTTAATGGTCAAAAAATAAAACTATTTAATTCAAAACAAATTAAAGTATCTGATGCGTTAGTACTTTTAGGGTTTAATCCTAGAAAACTTATTCCTAAAAAAGGGAAAGACTTTACATATTACATAAATAAAGAGAAAAAGATAATAAGAGGAGAATCCGGAAATCCAGCAGAAATATATGTAAACAATAAAAGGACAAGTTTAGAATGTAAATTGAAAAATGGAGATGAAGTAAAGATAAAAGAAGCTACGAAGGGAAAAGTTAAAGAGCCTTCCTTATATGATGTTTTAAATATAGAAAAAGTTTTATTAAATGATAAAAGGGTAAATCTTTTAAAAGATGTTTATATAAACGAAGATGAAATTACAGAAAATAAAAAATTAAATGATGGGGATAAAATATATATAAGAAAAATAAAAAATATAGGCGAACTTTTAGATAAGTACAATTTAAAAAAGCAACAAACGATCTATAAAAATGGAAAGATTAGTAGTATAGATGATACCTTAAAAAAAGGAGATGTTATTAAAACTAATAATGAAGATGAATCTAATGCTATTAATTTAATAGTTAACGGTGAAGCTAGGACTATTAATTATGATAAAGAAGAGTTTGTGTTTATAGATATTTTCAACCATATAGATTTCGATTTATCTAAACCAAAGGGGTATTTAGTTTTAAAGGTTAATGGTGAGAAAGCAGATTATTATAAGGTATTAAAAGATGGTGATGTAATAGAAATATATTGGGATAAAAATAATTGATAGATATTAAAAAAGGTAAGTGTATCTTAGAAAAAAAGATGCACTTACTTTTTTTATTTACAAATGAGTATTTTTAGTGTAAAATTACACTTAAATAGTAATTTTTTTCGAGGTGATAAATTGGATAGAAGCGAATTTATAAAAAAGATAGATTCTAAATTAAAGCTTATAAGAAATGAAAATGATTTTACCCAGGATAAAATGGCTGAAATTATAGGAGTTTGTAAAAAGACTTTAGTCCAGATAGAAAAGGGAAGAACAAGTATAGGCTGGACTGGTGCAGTGGCAGTGTGTACAATTTTTAAAGATAGTGAAATATTGCAAATGACCCTTGGTGGGGATTCACAGGATATTATTTTATCCCTTGCCTTTAATAAATATGAAGAAAGTTATAAAAATACAATGGGAGGAAAAATTTGGTGGAAAGATATAGATATTAGGGATAACTTTAAGATTCAACAGAATATAGTTTCAAAGCATTTTAGAATACTTGATGATAAAGATAGAAGAGTATGTTTTTCATTTGATGAACAATATATAAAAAAAAGATTAGAAGAATTATGTGAAAATGGAGGATAATATGGTTACAGATATTTTACGAAGACTAGTTTTAGGAAAAAAGGAGAAGTTTATATTTAAAGGATATAATGATGGACTTATTGATTTTAATAATATAGATAAAGATATAGGAATATATATTCATATACCATTTTGTAAAACTATATGTCCATATTGTCCATATAATAAAGTAGTTTATAAAAAGGATAAAGCTAAAGTATATAAAAATGCTTTATTAAAGGAATTAATACTTTATAAAGACAAATTAGCTGATAAAAGTATAAATTCAATTTATATTGGTGGAGGTACTCCTACACTTTTAGTAGATGAATTAACTGAAGTAATAGGATATATTAAAGAAAAATTTGATTTTATTAAAGATATTGGTATTGAAATTTATCCCACTGAGGTTAATGATAAATTACTTAAAAAATTAAAGGAAATAGGGATAACATTAATTAGTTTAGGTGTTCAAACCTTTGATAATGACAAATTAAGATTTCTAGGTAGAGATTATACTAAAAAGGATATTGAAAAGTCTATAAAACTTATAAAAAAATATGACTTTAAATGTTTAGATGTGGATATTATGACTAACATACCTGGACAAGCTATTAAAGATATAGAATATGATCTAAAAAAAGCTTATTCTTATGATATAGACCAAATTTCTATTTATCCTTTAATAGTTTTTCCAATGACTGATATGGATAGAGTAATAAAAGAAAAAAAACTTACTAGATTTGGTGAGCTTAAAGAAAAAAAGATACTTAATCTTATAGATAAAATATCTAATAAATATGGTTATAAAAGAAATTCTGTTTGGACCTATGGAAAAAATGATGATATTCGGTATACTTCTGTAACTAGGGAGAGCTTTATAGGGATAGGAGCCGGTGCTAGTTCTTTATTTAGAAATTTCTTTTATCTTAATACCTTTAATTTAGAAGAGTATATAAAAATAGTTAATAAAAATAAGTTACCAATTAATATCGTAAATGTTATGTCAGAAAAAGAAAAAATGATTTTTTGGTTGTTTTGGAGATGTTATGATGGAGTTATAGATAAAGAAAGATTTAGAAAACTTTTTAATAAAGATATGGAAAAGGAATTTAAATTATTATTTTTAACAATGAAGTTATTTAAAATAGCTAAGTGGAAGGATTCTAAAGTGGTATTAACAGACTGGGGTAGATATATATATCACTATATTGAAAAGCAATACTCAATACATTATTTAAATAAGGTATGGGAAAGATCAATGAAAGAACCTTGGATAGATAAACTAACATTATAAAGGGGTATATTTATGAAATTAGGACACTTTTTTTCTTTATCATGGTTTGGAATAAAAACAATTTTATTTAAACAAAAAAAGCCTATTTTAGGAACTATAATACTTACAGATCATTGTAATTTAAGTTGTAAGCATTGTGCTGTGAATAATATTAATAATGAAATATACTCCTATGAAAGTATTGTAAAAGAGATGAAAAGTTTTTATAAAGAGGGAATAAGGATTTTATTCTTTTGTGGGGGAGAAACCCTTCTTTGGGAAGATGATGGAAAAGATATAAAGGATTTAATTAAAAAAGCTAGAGAAATTGGTTTTTATATAGTAAATGTGGTTACTAACGGAACTATAACACTAGATATAAAGGAAGCTGATATAATATTTTTAAGTTTAGATGGTTTAAAGGATACACATAACTTAATTAGAGGAGACACATATGATACTATAATGAAAAATTTAAATGAAGCTAACAATAGTAATATATGTGTTTATTTAGCAGTAAATAAATTAAATTATAAGGAAATAGAAAAGGTAGGAAAATTATCTAAAAATCATCCTAATATAAATTCTATATCATTTAACCTTCATACTCCTTATAAGGGAACTGAATATTTAGCATTAACAAAAAGCGAAAAAAGAGAAGTTATAGGTAAAATTAAAAAAATGATAAAGGATAATATACCTGTTTTTAACTTAAATAGCACTTTGGATAATTATTTGAAAAATAATTGGAAAAGACCCTGTAATCAATGTATTGTTTCAGAAGATAATAAAAGGTATGTTTGTGGAAGATGTGTAGAAGAAGAGGGTTTATGTGAAGAGTGTGGATATTTATTTGCAGTAGAATTTTCCCTTTTATTTAATGGTAATATTAAAGTTATCTTAGATGTTTTAAAGACTTATCTTAAATATATATAAATTTGTAAATATTTAATCGAATATCTTATATACTTTGACAATAATATTAAATATAGACAAGTTTAAAAGGAAAAGAGGTCTTTGTATGTTAGATAGATATAATCATATTCCCTTATATATTCAACTTAAGGATGAAATATTAAATAGGATTAGGAAAGAATTTTGGAATGTAGGGACAAAGATATCTACAGAAAAAGAGTTGATGGATGAATTTGATGTTGGAAGAGCAACAGTAAGACAGGCTTTATCTTTATTAGTTAATGAAGGTTACTTATATAAAAAAAGAGGAATAGGTACATTTGTAGCAAGGAAAAATCCCACCCTTGGTTTTGAATCATTAATAAGTTTATCTTATCCCCTTAAGGCAAGGGGACTTGATGCTAAAAATCATATTAAAGATAAAAGAATTATTACACCTACTAAGGATTTATTAAAAAAATTAAAGTGGAATAAATATAAAGAAATATATTATTTAAAAAGATTAAGATTTATAGAAAATCAGCCACTTGCTATAGAGCATTCATATTTTTCTAAAGAGGCTATTTCAGAAATAGATAAACTAGATTTAACTAGTTCTTTAGCTAAAATAATACTTAAAGATTTAAAAGTTAGTATAACTAAAGTAGAACAAGTTACTATTGCAAGAAAACCAAAGGCTAATGAGATAAAGGAATTAAATATTAATAAAGATACTTTAATATTTGATTTAGAAAGATGGATATATATAAAAGGAGAAGAGAATCCTTTTTATTATCTAAAATTTATAATACCAGGAAGTTTATATCCTTACCCATATTAAAAAAAGTTAAGTGAATTTAACTAACGACCAATTTCTATTGGTCGTTTTTTTAGGTCATTTTTTGCTTTAAAAGCATATACATATATAAAGAAGATGTCCGAACATCCTAATAAGGGGGGATAATTATGAGTAAAACCCTAACTAAGATTAAAAAAAATATAAAAAAGAACATTACTGAAGATATTGAGTGTTTTAAGTGGCATTCATC
The DNA here is from genome assembly GCA_009711785.1 of Bacillota bacterium. Lineage (GTDB taxonomy): Bacteria > Bacillota > Clostridia > Tissierellales > MES13 > MES13. The sequence goes on along the minus strand of VENA01000016.1, from coordinate 154,572 downwards.
GGTTGTTTTAGAAGGAGAGGTAGATAAATGGGAGGATGTAATACTTGCAGGAAGATTAGCAGCAAATAAAGGCTATAAAGGAGTAGTTAATAAAATTAAAGTGAAGGGTTTAAATATACCCAAAATTAAAAGACCCTTAGTTAAGGATAATAGTTTAGAAAATAGATTTGTAGATATATTAATCATTGGTGGTGGAGTTATAGGTTGTTCTATAGCTAGGGAACTTTCAAAGTGGGACTGTTCAGTTTTATTAGTTGAAAAGGAAGAAGATTTAGCTATGCATACCTCATCTAGAAACGATGGTATGATACATCCAGGGTTAGTTCCTAAGCCAGGTACTAAAAAAGCATATTTTAATGTTAAGGGAAATAAATTATATTCTAAGGTAACAAAGGAATTAGATATATCCTTTAAAAGGATAGGCTCATTAATATTATTAGATAAAAACTATTTAAAAGTAACGTGGCCACTTATTAAAAGAAGGGCAAAATTAAATAAAGTTAAGGGAGTAAAACTATTACCTAAAAAAGAACTTATTAGAAAAGAACCAAACATTTCAAAAGGGGTAGTAGGGGCTATTTATATACCAAGTACTGGAGTTTTATCACCATATGAGATGACATTAGCATATGGTGAAAATGCTGTAGATAATGGTGTAAAAATTTCATTAAATACCATAGTTAAATCAATTGATAAGATAAAAGACAAAATAGTTTCAGTAAAGACTAATAGAGGTAAAGTATATCCCAAATTAGTAATAAATGCAGCGGGGGTTTATGCAGATTATATAGCAGAAATGGCTAAGGATAAATTTTTTACAATACATCCTAGAAAGGGAGAAATTGTATTACTTGATAAAAAAAGAGGAGCTTTTATAGAAAGTGTCTTAGCAAATCTAGATCTAAGTATAAAAAATAGTAAAACAAAGGGAGGAGGATTAGTAAAAACTATTGAGGGAAATATTTTAGTTGGTCCAAATGCCTATGAACAACCCTTTAAAGAGGATTATATAACTAATAAGGAAAGCGTAGATAAAATGTTAAATAGTCATTTATCGATTATTCCAAAGCTTTCAAAATCCGATGTAATAACTTATTTTGCAGGAACTAGGGCAGCTACATATGAAGAGGATTTTATAGTTGAAAGGTCAGAATATGTAAAAAATTTAGTTTATGCTGCAGGGATACAATCTCCAGGATTAGCCTCTGCTCCTGCTATAGCAAAGGAAATAGAAAAAATCTCTATAGATATTTTAAAAAAACAAATGAATTTAAAAATGAAAATAGATTGGAATCCAAAGAGAAAAAAAGCACCTAAACTAAATTCATTAACCTTAGAAGAAAGAAATAAATTAGTAAAGGAAAGATCTGAATATGGGGATATAATATGCAGATGTGAAGAAATAAGCAAAGGAGAAATAATAGATGCATTAAATTCTAAAATACCAGCAAGCTCAATAGATGCAATAAAAAGACGAACTAGAGCAGGGATGGGACGATGTCAGGGCGGCTTTTGTATGCCTTTAATTACAAAGATTATAAAAGAAGAAAATAAAACACATATGACAAATATAACTAAAAAGGGAAAATCATCTTTTATTTTAGTCGAAGAAACAAAGTGTAGTAATAAAGAAGGTGAGAATTAATATGAAAATTAAGGCATATTATGATGTAGTCATAATAGGAGCTGGACCAGCAGGAATGGCAGCAGGGATATCTTGTTATGATAATAAAGCTTCAACATTAATAGTTGAGCGAGAAGAAAGAATAGGAGGAATTTTAAAGCAGTGTATTCATGATGGATTTGGAGTTATAGAATTTAAAGAAAAACTAACAGGTCCTGAATATAGTGAAAGATATATAAAAATTATTAAGGATAAAAATATACCAATTATAACTAAAACATTCGTTTTAAATGTAGAGAAAAAAGGTAATTTCAAATTAACTTTAATTAATCCTAAAGAAGGTATCTTTAATATAGAAACTAAGGCTTTAATATTAGCAAATGGCTGTAGAGAAAGGACACAAAAACAAATATTTATTCATGGGTCAAGGCCATCTGGTATATTCACTGCAGGTACAGCCCAGTATTTTGTTAATATATTAGGGTATTTACCCTGTAAGAGGTGTGTAATTCTCGGGAGTGGAGATATCGGATTAATTATGGCAAGAAGATTAACATTAGAGGGAGCAAATGTAATTGGAGTGTATGAAGCAAAAAAGCATCCATCGGGACTTATTAGAAATATTTCTCAGTGTTTAAATGATTATGAAATACCTATTATTTTATCCCATACTATAACTAAAATAATAGGTGATGATAGAGTAAAAGCTGTAGAAATATCAGAGGTTAATGAAGATATGGAACCTATTTTAGGAACTGAAAAAATAATTGAATGTGATGGAGTAATCCTATCTGTTGGATTAATACCTGAAAATGAGATTGCAGAGTCATTAAATATTGATATAGATAAAAGAACTAAAGGACCTATAATTGACCAAAATTTTATGACATCAGAAAATGGTATATTTTCCTGTGGTAATGCCCTACATGTTAATGATTTAGTAGATTATGTATCAGAAAGTGGGAGATATGCTGGATTAAGTGCAGCTAGATATATTAATGATAACTATGAAAGAAAGTTTATATCAGTAGAAAAATCTTTAAAAGATTTTGCATATATAGTTCCTCAATATATAGATATTAAATCTATAAAAGATAAAGTTATATTTTATTTTAGGTCTATGGATATAAAGGAAAATGTAAAGATTTATATTAAGTGTGGAGAAAATATAATATTTCACAAAAAATATAGATATTTAAGACCTCCAGAGATGGAAAGGATAGAAATTAATTTAGATAAAGAATTAATAAAGGGAGAAAAAAGTATAGAGTTTATTATGATGGAGGGGTGATTTGTGAGGGAAATTATATGTATTCTTTGTCCTAATGGTTGCTATATGAAAGTAGCAAACACTAATGATAAATGGATTATAAAAGGTAATCTATGTACTAAGGGAAGAAAATTTGCAATAGATGAGATTAAAAATCCAAAAAGGACTGTTTGTTCAACTGTAAAAACAAGGTATTCAAAAGTGCCAAGACTTCCTGTGAAAACTGATGATGATATACCAAAAGAATATATTTTTCCCCTTATGAAATTAATTAATAAAGTAGTGATAAATAAACCAATTCATAGTGGAGAAATAATTATAGAAGATGTTTTTAAAACAGGGGTTAATGTAATAACTACATCTGATTTATTTTACTTATTAGGGACTGAAGAGGATGGATAAATATATTCTATCTATAGATTGTGGAACACAGAGTGTAAGGGGATTAATATTTGATACTAAGGGGAAGTTAATATCTAAAGAAAAAGTTGAATTCAAACCATATTTTTCTCTTTATCCAGGATGGGCTGAACAGAATCCAAAGGTTTATTTTAATAGTCTTTCTAAGGCTTGTAGAAGGCTAAAAATTAAAAATGAAAACATATGGAATAAAATTATAGGAGTATCTTTAACAACCCAAAGAGATACTTATATTAACTTAGATAGTAAAGGAAATATATTAAGGCCTGCTATAGTTTGGCTTGATCAAAGAACTGCTCAATGTAGTAAATCTTTATCACCTATAGATAATATAATTCTTTATTCTGTTGGAATGAAAAAAGCAATAGATATATTTAGAAAACAAAGTAAAGCAAATTGGTTAAAGGAAAATGAACCTGAAATTTGGAAAAAAACAAATAAGTATCTTTTATTATCTGGTTATCTTACCTATAAGTTAACAGATAAGTTTGTTGATTCAATTGCAAGTCAAATAGGTCATATACCCTTTGATTATAAAAATAAAGAGTGGTTAAAGAAAAATAGTTTTAAATGGGACATTTTTGGAATAGAAAAGGATAAATTACCTAAGATAATAAAACCAGGGAAAGTGCTTGGAAATATAACAAAAAAAGCTTCAGAGCTAACTTTAATAAAGGAAGGTTTACCCCTTATAGCTTCAGGTTCAGATAAGGGCTGTGAAACATTGGGAAGTGGATGTTTAACTCCAAAGTGCGGAAGTATAAGTTTTGGCTCGACAGCAACTATACAAACAACTTCAAAGAACTATTTAGAGCCAAAAAGATTTTTACCATCCTATCCGTCGGTAATTCCTAATTGCTATAATCCTGAAATACAAATATATAGAGGGTATTGGATGATAAGTTGGTTTAAAAATGAATTTTCTATGAAGGAATTAATTGAAGCAAAAGAGAAAAAAGTTTCTCCTGAGTCTTTATTAAATAAGAGGCTTAAGGATATACCACCAGGTTCTAATGGACTTATATTACAACCCTATTGGGGACCAAGTCTTAAAATGCCTAGGGCAAAGGGGGCTATTATTGGATTTGGGGATGTACATACTAGGATACATATTTACCGTGCTATTATTGAAGGAATAAACTATGCACTTTTGGAAGGTTTAGAAAAAATAGAGAAGAAAACAAAGGTGAAAATGGAAAGGATTATGGTCTCAGGTGGAGGGTCTCAGAGTGATGTAATATGTCAAATTACAGCTGATATGTTAAATCGACCGGTATATAGAGTCCAAACATATGAAACATCTGGTTTAGGGGCTGCTATATCAGGATTTGTAGGATTAGGAGTATATAATTCCTGTGAAGAAGCTGTAAAAAGAATGGTTCATTATCAAAGGGCAATAGAACCTGATATTGAAAATGTTAAAATCTATAATAAATTGTATAAAAGAGTTTATAAGAAAATATATTCAAGACTTAATAAATTATATAGAGAAATTAGCGATATAACAAAATATCCTGATATATAAAATGTTTTATAATAGATATTTAAGTCATGGATATTAAAAATTTAAGGGAATAAAAGGGGGGCATTAAAGTGTCAAAAGAATATAAGGGGTTTAGACCGGATTGGGAAAATGAGGCGCCGCCAAAAAGATCTTATAGATCCATTTCTAAATGGGGTGATCCTAATGAATTTAAGCATCCAAATGAAAAATTATATAAACTGATGAAAGAGACATTTGACATGACAGATGAGGATTTTAAAAAGCCAAAGGAATTAGGGCTTGATGAGGTTTCATATGATATTCCTATAAAACTAACAGATAAGCAATTAGAAAAATTTAAAAATATAGTTGGAGAAGAAAACGTAAAAACAGATGATTATACCCGTTTAGATATTTCCTATGGTAATACAATGTATGACTTAATGAGACTTAGGGAAAAGAAAATAGAAAATGTTGCCGATGCAGTAATATATCCTAGAAACAAAGAAGACATAGAAGAAATTGTTAAATTTTGTAATGAAGAAAAGATACCTATATACGCAAGAGGCGGAGGATCTTCAGTAACTAGAGGTTTAGAGTGTGTAAAGGGAGGGATTTCTTTAGATTTAGGAGTTCATTTTAATAAGGTTATAGATTTTAATGAGACAAATCAAACAATAACAGTTGAATCAGGAATGTCAGGACCAAAGCTTGAAAAGGTTTTAAATGAAGCTAAAAAATTATTTAATGCAAAAAGAGCTTATACCTGTGGACATTTCCCACAATCCTTTGAATATTCAGCCGTTGGAGGATGGGTTGTTACTAGAGGGGCAGGACAAAACTCAACATATTTTGGTAAGATTGAAGATATAGTTATATCCCAGGAATATGCCACACCTATAGGGATAATTAAAAGTGATGAGTTTCCAGCTGCTGCTACAGGACCTTCTATTGATCAGATTATGATAGGTAGCGAAGGTGCCTTTGGAATATTAACCCATGTAACATTAAAAATATTTAGATATATGCTAAAAAATCAAAGGAAATTTAGTTATATATTTAAAAGTTGGAAGGATGCAAGAAATGCTAGTAGGGAAATCATGCAGGGGCAATTTGGATATCCATCAGTTTTTAGATTATCGGATCCAGAAGAAACCGATGTGGTTTTAAAACTTTATGGAGTTGAGGATACTATTCTTGATAAAATAATGGATTTAAGAGGATTTAAAAAGATGGAGAGATGTCTATTTTTAGGTTTTACAGATGGGGAGAAAAAGTTTACTAAAAATGTTAAAAGGAGGGTTCATAGTATATGTAAAAAGTATGGAGCTATGTATTTAACAGGTTATCCAACGAAAAGTTGGGAAAAAGGAAGATTTAGAGATCCGTATTTAAGGGATGCTTTACAGGATTTTGGAATTATAATAGATACATTGGAATGTTCTGTAACCTGGGATAATATGGAGAAAGTTCATAAAGGGGTAAGAAAGTATTGTAAAAGCAGACCAAATACAATATGTATGACCCATTTATCCCATGCATATCCACAGGGCGCTAACTTATATTTTATATTTATTGGAAAAATGGATACAGCAAAAGAATATAGAAGTTATCAGTATGGTATCTTAGATAATATACAAAAATATGGGGCAGGAATGAGTCATCATCATGGTATAGGTAAAATGACAGCACCTTGGTTAGAAGGTCAAATAGGAAAGAATCAATTAGAGGTTTTCAGGGCTTTAAAAAGACATTTTGATCCTAATAATATTATGAATCCTGGAGGAACTTTAGCCCTTGATTTAAGTGATGAAAAAAGAAGACTTATGATCGAGGAGCAATCTAATTATTAATGTTTTAAAATTTAGGGCACAGGATGTGCCTTTTTTTCTTATAAACAAACCTTCATAAAAAGGATATTATATTAATAATTATTATTAAAGAAATATTTTAATGTGGAGGTAGTTATGAATATTAAAAATATAGATAGAAAAATAATATTATTAATAATACTTTTTATTACTATAATGATCACTATAATAGGTTTTACTTTAAGTAAAGATAAAATATATAAAGGCATAAAGGTTAATGGTATTGATATTGGTAATTTAAATAGAAATGAAGCTTTAGAAAAATTAAAAAATAATCTAGATAACAGTCTCAAAGAAATAGTCATACTAAAATATCAAAATAATTTTTATAAAGAGGAATATAAAAATATAGGTATATCCTATGATTATTATAATGCAGTAGAAAATGCCTATAATGTTGGGAGAAGGGGAAATGTATTTATTAGAATTAAGGATATAATAAAGGTTAGATTTTTAGGATATAACGTAAACATGGATTACATATGTGATGATTCTAAACTTTATTTTTATTTTAATAAATTAGCTAAAGATGTTAATAAAGAATATAAAAATGCAGAGATTAAATTAAAAAACAATAGATTTATTATCACACCTGAAGTTTTAGGTAGAAAGATGGATAAGAAATTATTAAAACAAAGAATACTTAATTCCTTAGAAAATAAAAAAATAATTCAGATACCTATCAGTATATTAAAACCAGATATTATAAAAGAAGATTTAGAACCTATAGAAGATAAACTTGGAAGTTTTAAAACATATTTTAATGTAAATAACGATGATAGAGTTAGTAATATTAAACTATCTTCTAATTTTATAGATAGTAATGTTTTATTTAAAGGGGATGTTTTTTCATTTAATAAAGCTACAGGACCTAGGGATAAAGAAGCAGGTTATAAAGAAGCAAAGGTCATAATAAATGGAGAATTAGTACCTGATGTTGGAGGGGGAGTGTGTCAAGTTTCAACTACACTTTACAATGCTATACTTTTATCAGGACTTGAAGTAGTTGAAAGACATCATCACTCTATACCTTCTACGTATGTAGAAAAGGGTAGAGATGCTACTGTTGCATATAATTATTTAGATTTTAAATTTAGAAATAATTTAGATTATCCTATATATATACATTCAAAGGTTAGTAGTAACAGTATAAACATAGATATATATGGAAAGAAGGAAGGGAATAAAAAATATGAAATAAAAACAAAAGTTTTAGAAATTATAAAAGCTAAAACAGATAGTAGTATAGATAAAAAATTAAAACCCGGTGAAAAGGTAATTGACCAAAAGGGTCGTAATGGTTATAAAGTAGAAACAATAAGAGTAAAATATGAAAATGGAAAGATGAAATCTAAAGAACAACTTTCAAATGATTACTATAAGCCTAGAAAGTATATAATAAGGCAAGGGCCCAAAATTGGTAAAAATGAGAAAGATAATGAATTAGAAAACACAACTTCTTAAAAATTTACATAAAATAATATAAATAAATATTAGGGAAGTGTGGCTATGTTTTTTAATCGTTTATTTAAAAGAGTTGAAAATCCTATTATTTTTATACCTGGACTTTTCGGTACCTTTGGAAGTGATATTTTACCAGGAACAGGAAAGTTAAAATTTGGGCCAGCAGGATTTGTATATAACCCAATGATAAAGTATTTAAAGAGTTTAGGATATCAAGAGGGTAAAAATTTATTTATCTGTTATTATAATTGGAGAAATAAAAATTATCAAAGCTCCGTTGATTATCTTTATCCATTAATAAAAAGAGTAAAGGATATTAATGGTGATAAAAAAATAAACCTAGTATGTCATAGTATGGGGGGATTAGTAGCTAGAGCTTATATAGAGAGTGATTTTTATGAAAAAGACATAGATAAGCTTATTCTTCTAGCAACTCCTAATGCAGGTGCAGTAGAAGCATATTACTTTTGGGAGGGGGGAGATATCCCCTATGAAGGACTTGATGAAAATATATTTTTTAAAATGTTATGGAAAGGATTCATTTGGATTTTAAAAAAATATTATAAAATTGATAATGATTTAGAGTTTTATCATAACTATTTTCAATCTATAAAAGAATTATTACCAAGTAAATATTATGGAGATTACTTGTTTGTAGAAAACTCCGATGGTTTTAAAGAATTTTTAAGTATTAATGAAATGAAGATTAAAAATGAATTTTTAGATGATTTGAATGATAATAGAGATATTTTATATACTAGGGGTGTAAATATTTATCAAGTGTTAGCCTACGGAAAAAGGACAGATGCTTATATCTCTGTTAAAAAAGATGATAATGAGGATATATGGGTAGATGGAGAACCTTTATACAGTGTTCAAACTATAAGAGGAGATGGTACAGTAACTTTAAAAAGTGGATGTGTACTATATAGTAAAGACACATTTTTAAAGGGAGATCATACTTCTATTTTAAAAAAGTCACAGCCAATAGTAGGAAGCATATTAAAGGGAAGGACAAATTATAGTAAAAGGGATAATAAAGAAGAAAATATACTTAGTATAATGGCTGAGAATTTAAAAGATATTATAGTGGATAATGTTACCCTAAATGATAACTTAGATAACGGTTTTAATGATTTTGAAAACATATGTATAGTTAAATTAGAAAATGATTATTGGATTTTAGTAAATAAAAATAAGAAAATAACCCTTAAAATAAAACCCTTTGATAATATATTAAGTAAAGTAACAATTATAGATAAAGAAAAAAAGGGTAAATTAAGTGTTAATAAAAGCATTATAAAAAGCACTTTAAAAATTGAAATTTAGTTAATAATCTTGTAATATAGACATATTTTTGATATTATCGTATTGAAATTGAATAATCTTAGGTGTTTTAAATTAATAACTTAAAAAGGGAAAGTGGTGAGAGTCCACTACAGCCCCCGCTACTGTATGTGAGGATGAAATCAACCTTTAGTCACCTTAATGGGAAGACGTTGAAAGTAAAATGATTCACAAGTCAGGAGACCTGCCTATGAGTATTAAGACCTTCGGAGGGAAGGAAAACCTATTTATAATAGTGAAATTCTCCCTTACCTTTGTAGGTAAGTTTTTTTTATGTAAAATTTAGGAGGTGTAATATGGAAAAATTTCAAGGATTAATACAAGTTTATACTGGAGATGGTAAAGGAAAAACAACAGCTGCATTAGGACAAGGCTTAAGGGCAGCAGGTCGAGGATTTAAAGTGACCATGGTTCAGTTTTTAAAGGGTAGAGATACAGGAGAAATAGAAAGTGTAAAAGCAATTGAAAATTTTAATATTCATAGGTTTGAAGAGTCAAAAAAATTCATTTGGAATATGAATGAAGAGGAAATAAATGAATTAAAAGGAAAAATTGAAAAAGCCTATAATTTTATCTATAAAGAAGTAGAAAGTAATAATTGTGATATTTTAATACTAGATGAAATACTAGGTGTTTTAAATAATGATTTAATATCACTAGATAAAATATTAGATTTATTAAAAATAAAGCCTGATGATGTGGAAATAATTTTAACCGGAAGAAATATCCCAAATAAGCTAAAGGAAAAAGCTAATTTGGTAACAGAAATGAAAATGATAAAACACCCATTTCAAGAGGGAATACACGCAAGATATGGGATAGAATACTAAGGAGGCTGAAAATGATTAATATAAGAAATAAAAAACTAATAGTAATATTATTAACATTTGTATTAATAACTACAGTGTTTACTGGATGTATAGAAAAGAAAAAAGAAAATAATAAAGAGGATTCAAAAGAAAACCAAGAAGTATCTAAACTTTATCCATTAACAGTTGAAGATGGATTTGGAAATAAAGTTAAATTTGAAAAAGAACCTATGAAGATAGTATCATTAGCACCTAGTCATACAGAAATACTTTACTCATTAGATGTAGGGAGTAAGGTTATAGGAAACACTACTTACTGTGATTATCCTAAAGAAGCTAAAAAAGTAACTAAAATTGGTGATTCTCAAAATGTAAATTTAGAAAAAATAATAGAGCTTAGTCCTGATTTAGTTATACAATATGGCGAAGGTAAAAAAGAAGTTAATAAAGGTATAAAAGCTGCTGGAATAAAATTACTTAGTTACGAACCAGAATCAATTGATGAAGTACTTAATGTAATAAAAGAATTAGGAGATGTAACTAATTCAAGAAGAAAAGCTAAAATTTTAACTGTTGAAATGGGAGCAAAAAAAGATTATATTATAGGAAAAGTAAAGGATGAAAAGAAAGTAAAAGTCTTTTATGAAATTTGGCATGAACCTTTAATGGCTGCAGGACCAGGTTCTTTCGTAGACGAGCTTATCACTTTAGCAGGAGGAGAAAATATAGCAAAGGATGCTAAGGGTAAATATCCTAAGTTTGATTTTGAACAATTAATAGAAAGAAATCCAGAAGTCTATTTAACTGCAAATGATTTAAAATCTAAGACAGCTGAATCTATTAAATCAAGGGAAGGATATGAAGCAATTAAAGCAGTAAAAGATGATAAAGTATATTTATTAGATGGAAATATGTTATCAAGACCAGGACCAAGAATAGTTGATGCTTTAGAATTAGTAGCTAAAAAATTACATCCAGAAACATTTAAAAAGTAGGTATAAAATATGAAATTAAAAGTAACAAAGTCTAACTACAGTTTAATTATATTTTTATTAATATTATTGACACTCTTTAGCATTATATTATTTTCAACTATAGGAACTGCTGATATAAATATAGTTGAAGCCTTTAAAATAGGACTATCAAAGGTACCCTTTATTAAAAGTTTTATATCTTTAGAAGGTATTAAAAATGCCCATAGGGTAATTATACTTAATTTAAGAATACCAAGAGTGCTACTTGGAATATTAGTTGGAGCAGCCCTTTCAAGTGTAGGGGCTGCTTTTCAAGGTATGTTTAAAAACCCTATGGCTGACCCTTATGTTATAGGAATATCCTCAGGAGCTGCTTTAGGAGCAACAATAATTATAGTTACAGGGTTAAATTTAAGCTTATTTGGTATAAAAAGCATTTCTGTAGGGGCTTTTTTAGGTGCAATGATAACTGCTTTTATGGTTTATATTATAGCTAGGGTAAATAATAAAATACCAGTAACTACTTTACTTTTATCTGGAATTGCAATAGGACAGTTTTTTACTGCTATAATGTCCTTTATTATGGTAATATTTAGCAACGATCTTACTAAGATTATATATTGGACTTTAGGAAGCTTTTCTGCAAAGAGCTGGGATGAGTTAATACCTGTAAGTATACCAATAATATTATCAATAATAGTTATAAATTTCTTTGCCCGTGATTTAAATATTATGCTAACTGGAGAGGAATCTGCTAAAAGTCTAGGAGTAAATGTAGAGAAAACTAAAATATTAATATTAATAATATGTTCTTTTACAACTGCAATGGCTGTATCTGTAAGTGGAATAATTGGTTTTGTTGGACTTATTATACCCCATATTGTAAGACTCATAGTAGGACCAGACCATAGAATATTATTACCATCATCTGCATTAGTTGGAGGCATATTTATGATTTTTGCAGATACTATAGCAAGAACTATTATATCCCCTACTGAAATACCTGTAGGTATTATTACAGCTTTATTTGGTGGTCCGTTTTTCATATATTTATTGAAAAAAAAGAAAAAGTCTATTTAGGGGTGAGCTTAAGATGACAAAGGCAGTAGAAATAAAGGATTTAAATTTTGGCTATGGTGAAACTTTAAATTTAAAAGATGTGTCCTTTTCAATAAAAAAAGGAGATTTTGTAAGTATAATAGGACCTAATGGTTCAGGAAAATCAACTCTTCTTAAAAACATCGCTTCAATATTAAGACCTAAAGATGGATTAATAAAGATAGATAATAAGGATATAGAAAATTATAATTCAAAGGATTTAGCTAAAAAAATGGCTTTAGTGCCCCAAAATACAAATATTGCCTATGACTTTAGTGTATTTGATGTAGTTTTAATGGGAAGAAGTCCATATTTATCTAGATTTCAAAGAGAAAGGGATATTGATTATAAAAAGACAAAGGAAGCATTAAGACTTACAGATACCCTTCATTTATCAGAAAGAAATATAAATTATATAAGTGGAGGAGAGAGACAAAGGGTAATAGTAGCAAGGGCATTAGCCCAAGATACGGATATATTATTACTAGATGAACCTACTTCCCATTTAGATATAAATCATCAAATAGAAATTTTAAGTTTATTAAAAAAATTAAATAAAGAAAAGGATATGACGATAATATTAGTTTTACATGATTTAAATTTAGCATCTAGATTTAGTGATAAGATTGTTTTAGTAAATGAAGGTACAATATTAGCTAAAGGGATACCTGAAGAGGTAATAACCTATAAAAATCTAGAAAAAGTTTATAATTTAGATATGGTTATAAGTACTAATGTTTATACGGCAAGTCCTTATATTATCCCCCTTGAGAGTAAAAGAATATATGAGAAAAAAAGAAAGAAAGTTCATGTTATATCGGGTGGAGGTAGTGGTGTTGAAGTTGTAAGTAAATTAGATAAGAAAGGATTTAAAGTTTCCATGGGAGTTATTAATAGGGGAGATTCAGATTGGGATATAGGAAAAAAATTATCATTAAATATGATAGAAGAAATGCCTTTTAACGGCATAACTGAAGAATCTTTTAAAGAAAATATTAAAGAAATAAATAATAGTGATATTGTAATTTTAACTAGTGTACCCTATGGAAATGGAAATATTAAAAATTTAGAAGCAGCTTATGAAGCATTAAAAATTAATAAAGAGGTTTATCTTATTGATAAGTATAACGAATATGAGAAATTTGACTTTGTAAAAGGGAATGCTACTAAGATTTTAAAAGAAATGAAAAAAAACGGGCTAAGAGTCTATAATGATATAGATAAACTAATTAATGATTTAAACTAAGCAGAGATGCTTAGTTTTTTAATGTGTTAAATTCTTTTAATCTGTTGTTAACTAATGTTAATAAAATATTTAGAGGAAAAGGCATAAAAATATAGAAAGATTATAAATATTCACAATATTTTTAAAATGGAGGGATATGTATGAATAACAATGTTTCAAATATAATTGAAAATATAAAAAAGGTTATAGTAGGTAAAGAAAATACCATTGAAAAGGTTTTAATATGTTTAATATGCAAAGGAAATGTTCTCTTAGAAGACGTACCTGGGGTTGGTAAAACTACTATGGTACATACCTTAGCTAAATCAATGGATATGACATTTAAAAGAATACAATTTACTCCTGATTTATTACCATCTGATATAACAGGTATATCTATTTATAATCAAAAGAATGGGGATTTTGAGTTTAAAAAAGGACCTATCTTTAGTAATATTGTTCTTGCTGATGAAATAAATAGAACATCTCCTAAAACCCAATCTAGTTTATTAGAAGCTATGCAGGAAAATCAAATAACAACTGATGGTAATACATTACCTTTACCAAGCCCCTTTATAGTACTTGCTACACAAAATCCTATTGAATATGAAGGAACATTTCCTCTTCCAGAAGCCCAATTAGATAGATTTATGATGAAAATATCTCTAGGTTATCCTGATAAAAGAAGTGAAAAAGTAATTCTAAGAAGATTTAAAGAAAAAAATCCTTTAGAAGAGATTAATTCTGTTTTAGACACTAAAGATATAATTAAGATGCAGAGGGAAGTTAAAAAAGTACATGTAGATGAATCAATAGACGATTATATTATTGATATTGTATCAAAAACAAGGGAACATGAAGATATTAATTTAGGGGTAAGTCCTAGAGGATCTTTAGCTTTATTTAAAGCATCCCAAGGTAATGCATATATAAAGGGAAGAAATTATGTATTGCCAGATGATGTTAAAGAACTTATTTTACCGGTGCTTGGTCATAGAATAATTTTAAAGCCTGAATCAAAAATTCAAGGAAATAATTCAGAAAAGATACTAAAGGATATTTTACGCAGGATAAAGGTACCAGTGGTGAAAAGAAATGATTAATAGAATTTCTTTTTTAGTTTTTTTAATACTTATAATTGCCTTTGCTTTTTTAGTTGGAGGAAGTTTTCCTTATTTACTTCTATTTATAATAGCTATTATGTTAATTTATTCCTATAATTCTATTAATAAAATAAATAAGAATTTACTAGGTATATATTGGAGTGATAAAGATAAAGTTGAAAAAGATGAATACGCAGAGGTTAATTACAAACTTTATAATTCGGGATTATTACCCTTACCTTATGCTATTGTAGAAGATGGAATACCTGAAAGACTTTCAAAAGATGGTCAAAATCAAAAGGTTTTTTTTATAAAACCCTATGAAGCAAAAAATATAAAAAAGAGATTTAAATGTAAGCATAGGGGATTTTATGAAATAGGGAAAGTGAAAATTACTACAGGGGATATATTTGGAATTATAAAAAAAGAATTTGTCATTAAGGATGATTTATTTATAACTGTTTATCCAAAGGTGTATAAGTTAGAAAACTTCAATATTGAAGGTAAAGATTTTTATGGGTCTTTATCGACAAATCAAAAGCACTATGAGGATTATACAAGTATTAAAAATCTAAGAAAATATCAATATGGAGATAGTTTGAAAAGAGTACATTGGAAAGTAACAGCTAAGAAAAATGAACTTATTGTAAAAAATTATGAAGTTTCAGCAAATGCTCAAATTAGGGTTTATATGGATTTTGAGTTAAATAAATTTTTAAAGGATAAAGAAGGTTTAATAGAAGAAAAAGTAGCTGAATGTGTAATAAGTATTATACATTTCTTCTTAAAAGAAGGTATTGAAAGTGAATTAATAACTTATACTGAAAAAAAGATAGAAATACATGGTAAAGATAGTGGAGAGTTTAAGTATTTTCTTGAAACTTTAGCTAGGATAAGACCTAAATCTAACATAAATATGGGGGATGTAATTTTACATCAGTCAAGGATATTACCCCTTGGGACTACTATAATAATAGTAACACCTAAAGTAGATAAAAAAATACTTTCTTCTAGTTTAACACTTAAGAAAATGGGTTATAACTTAGTATTTGTTGTTGTGGGAGATTTTAAAAATGATAAAACCCATAATGAAAATATAGATATACTTAATAAGATGGAAATCATTACTTATAAGTTAGATATTGAAGATAATATAAAGCATGTCCTGAGGTGATTACATGTTTAAAGAAAATATTTTAGATTTTTTTTATAAAACTATATTAAGTGTAATAATAAATTACTTTGTAATAAGATTAATTACTGAAGCTTTAGATATAGAAATGACTTCTTTTATATCATTAATTATATTTACTGTTTCATTAGTTTCTATATTACTTTTAACTTATGTATTTAAAAAACCTATGAGTATTATAATATTTATAAGCTTAGCATTAATTATAATGATATATTTAAATAAATATCAAACAGAAACCTTTTTAAACTTAAATAATATAAGAAATGAATATTTAAGTTGGATGATAGATTATATTGGAGGGCTTACCTTTAAAATTGATAAATATATATATATATTAGTTAGTATTTTAACTTTTTTAGTTTCTTTAATTAATTTTATTTTCATTTTTAAAGCAGAAAAAATATATTTATTATTATTGTTAGAAGCTCCGATATTTTTATATAGATGGTTTTTATATGTTGATGTAGCATTAATATACTTTTTGTTTTTTATAATTCCTGTATTGCTTTTGTATACTTATAAAAATTATAAAAAGAATAAAAGTATATGGATTAAAGAAAAAAAGATAGTTAAGGGTAACATAATAAAAAATTGGATTATTTATTCAATTATAGTCTCTATATTAATAGTAAGTTTTTCAGCCATGTTACCTAGGGATTTTCCTCCAATAACTTGGAAGTGGTTAGATAAAAAGGCCCAGGGAATTTTTCCAGGTTTAACAGAGTGGAGAAATTCTAAAAAAAGCTCAATGGGTTATGGAAAAACAATAAAATTTGATATGACTTTGACTGATTATCAATCGGATAAAAGAAGATTAGGAGGACCTGTTGATGTAAAAAATGTTTTAGTTATGAAAGTAAAAAGTCCAAAAAAAGTATATTTAAGGGGAAGGGTTAGTAACTTTTATACAGGTACCTACTGGAAAAATACCCAAGATGTATATCATGAAAAGATTCAAAATCAGCCTATAGATTTAAAAGATAAAAAAATCTATGGGGAACATATAACTCAGAAAATTGAACATGCAAACTTATTAACATCAACAATTTTTAGTAGTTATGTTCCAAATATTGTTAAACATATAGATAATTTTTATTCAACAGAAGAGTATGAATTATTTAGTGAAAGACTTTTACTAAAGGAAGAAGAATATACTGTTAAATCTATAAAACCTTACGTATATTGGGATTTAATATATAAGTCAAAATATAAACCTAAAAAGGAATATGAAAAGTATTTACAAGTTCCTGAAATGACCCCTGAAAGGGTATTAGATCTTTCTAAAGAAATTACAAAGGGATTAGAGAGTGATTATGAAAAGCTAGAAGCGTTAGTAGCATTTTTAAGAAATAATTATAAGTATACCCTTAAGCCTAAGAAGACACCCTATAATAGAGATTTTGTCGATTACTTTTTATTTGAAGAAAAAGAAGGTTATTGTACGTATTTTGCTACCTCCCTTGCTATTATGGCAAGAAGTATAAACATACCCACTAGATATGTTGAAGGATATATTACTCCAGAAGAAAAGAAAAATGGTAAATATTATGTATATAGTAAGAATGCCCATGCATGGGTTGAAAGCTATATAGAAAATTATGGGTGGATGACCTTTGAAGCTACACCAAAGTATGATGAACCTGATTATGCTGAAGGAAAAGCTAAAAAAGAAGAAAAAGAAAAGGATGATAATAATATAGAGTATGATGGTAATTTAGGCAATAGAGAGTTAAACATGGGGAAATTACAAGAACTTCAGAGAATGATTTTACCTAAAGATGAAGAAGATATAAATAAATCAGATGAAAAAAATAATGTATTTAAATATATAATTATATTATTAATAATAGTTAGTATTTTCTTATTATTACGTATTATTTATGGATATATCATAATTAAAAAATATTTTAATAAATTATCTAATAAGAGTAAAGAAGACAAAATAGTAATTTATTATAAGCATATACTAGACTTATTAGATTTAATAAATAATAAAAAAGAAAATGATGAAACGACTACTGAGTTTTCAAACAGAGTAAAGATAAAAATAGATTCAAGTTATAGTTTTAAAGAAATTACTAATATTTTTAATAAAGCTAGATATAGTTTAAATGAAGTATCTAATAAAGATGTAGAGATTATAAAAAATTATTATAATTGTTGTGAAAGAAATGTTAGAATGAAATTAGGAGTTTTAAAATTTTTTATTCATAGATTTATAATAATGGATATGTATAAAAAATAAACTAAGGATAAAGGAGTGTAACCTTTGAAGTATAAGTTAATAGCAATAGATATGGATGGGACATTATTAAATAGCAAAGAAAGGGTCTCTGAAAAAAATAAAAAGGCTTTAAAAGTAGCAACAGAAAAGGGTATTCAGGTTGTAATTTCAACAGGTAGAATATTTACCTCAGCAAGGTACTATGCAAAGCTATTAGGAGTTATAACACCGATAATAGCCTGTAATGGAGGGTTAGTATCTGAATATCATAGAAAAAATGTTTTATTAGAAAATCCAATGGATACAGAAAGTTGTAAAAATGTTATTAATGTTTTAGAAGAAAATGATATGTATTATCATTTTTATGGAAAGGAAGATTTCTATACTAGAGAACTTAATCACAATTCATTAAAATATCATAATTGGAATAAAAAACAAAAACCCGGTGATAGAATAAATATTGAAATATTAGATAAACCCTTAGAGTTTGTAAATAAAAATAAACCAAAGTTATTTAAATTTGTAACTATGGAAAATGATAAAGAAAAATTAGAAAAAGTAGAACAAATATTAAAAGAAAATAAAGACTTAGAAGTAGTAAGCTCATGGAAAGGGAGTTTAGATATAATGAAAAAGGGAGTGTCTAAGGGTAGAGCTTTAAAAGAGTTATGTAATTCTTTTAATATTGATAGAAAAGAAGTAATAGCAATAGGTGATAATTATAATGATTTATCAATGATTAATTTTGCAGGTACAGGTGTAGCTATGGGAAATGGTGAAGAAGATGTTAAGAAAAAAGCACAAATAATAACTGATACAAATGATAATGATGGTGTTTCTAAAGTGTTAAAAGATTTAGTTTTTTAATGGATAATTAAAATTTAAGAGTAAATAATAAAACTTAAGGCGAGCCTTAAGTTTTTTATTTTATATAATATTTTACTTAATATTATATCTGCACTTAATTATCTATACTAGATTAGATAAAACACATTTCATAAGGAGAGGTTAGATGGAAGAATGGAAAGAACAACTAAATAATTACATCGATACTCTTGATAAGTTAAAGAAGGTTATTAATGTAACTTCTAAAGAAGAAGAAGCTATTAAATCTTTAGATACTAAATGGGGTACAACACCTTACTTTGCTTCTTTAATGGATGCTGATGACCCAAATTGTCCTATCCGTAGACAGGTCGTCCCTTCACTTAAAGAAAAAGAAAATGTTTATGGTATAAACGATTACTTGATATGGAAGGAAAATCGTGATAACGAAGAACAAAGACCTGACACTATAGCTAGACAATATACAGATAGGGTAGCATTTACTGTACTAGATCAGTGTGGTATATATTGTAGACATTGTTTTCGAAAAGAAGTTGTTGTTGATAAAAGTTATGATTTAAGATTTGATGTTGATGAAGGATTAAAATGGATAAAAGAACATAAAGAAATCCGAGATGTTCTTGTCACAGGGGGAGATCCACTTTTACTTTCTGATGAAAAAATTGAATATATTATTTCTAAATTACGAGAAATTCCCCATATACAAATGATTAGAATAGGAAGCAGATCACCTATAGTATTGCCCCATAGAATCACTGAAGGACTAAAAAAAGTATTAGGTGGTTATCACCGAGTGCCTATTTGGTTAAATACTCAATGTAATCATCCTAAAGAGATTACACAAAAAACATCTAAAGCAGTTTATGAACTTATGACTTGCGGTGTCAATGTAGGAAATCAAGCAGTTTTACTTAAAGGTATCAATGATGATGTTGAAACATTTAGAAGACTACATCAAAAGCTTTTAACTATTCGAATAAGACCTTACTATGTATTTTATTGTGAACCTGCACCGGGTATAGACCATTTTAGAACTTCTATAGAAAAAGGGGCAGAACTAATTAGAGATGCATTAAGGGGACATACAACAGGATTAGCACAGCCAATGTATGTTATTGCAACTAATGTTGGAAAGATTCCATTAATGCCAGATTATTATATAGTTGATAAAAATGAAAAGGAATATAAACTTAGAAATCATAGAGGCGAATATACAACACTACCTAACATACCTGAATAATAAGAAAATAATTACAATAACTGGTTTATAGGATAATGATAGATAGGAAAAAGATTTTTTAAAATGGATAATTAAAATTTAAGAGTAAATAATAAAACTTAAGGTTTACCTTAAGTTTATTATTTTTTTTGAAAGGATGATATTATGAGAAAAGATAGACGTATAAAAAAACCCTTAGTTTCTATATCAGAAAATATTTCAGAAGAAAAATCCCTAGAACAGTGTTTAAATAATTTACCCATGGAGGATATAATAAAAAAGAATGATAACGTAGTTATAACACCAAATTGGGTTAAAGCAAAGTCACCTTCATCGGCTACTGTAGTAGGACCAAATACATTAGATAAACTTATAAAAATAGTAAAAAAATATAATCCTAAAAGAGTAGTGATAGCCACAGGTTCAGGAGGAGATTCTACTGATAAGGTAATGAAATATGTGGGTTATGATAAAGTAATAAAAGATAATAATGTAGAGTTTATAGATTTAAATTATGGTCCATATACTAATCTTAAATTAAATCACTGGATGCCACCTTCTACAAAAATAAATACTTTATATGAACAGATGGATGTGTTAATTTCATTTTCCCAATTGAAAATGCATGAAGAAGCAACCATGAGTGGTGGTATTAAAAACATTGCATTAGGATGGCCACCGGCTGAAATACATGGGTTTCCTAAAAAAGGATTAGGTATCCATGAAGATCTTCATAATTTCATTGTAGCTATGATCGAAAAAATGCCTATAGATTTAACAATTCTAAGTGCTGATAAGACTATGTTAGCTACAGGTCCTTCCGAAGGAAAGGCTATAGATACACAAGGAATTATAATAGCAGGAACAGATCCAGTTTCTGTGGATACAGTTGGTGCAAGATTATTAGGATTTTTACCTCAAGCAGTTAATTATCTATATTCACTACATCGAAAAAGGATAGGAGAAGCTTCACTTGAAAATGTGGATATTAGGGGACTTGAATTAGAGGTTTGTGAAAAAATGTTTAGCACTAGTGCATATAATACTGAAGTTGTGCTTGATAAGGGTAAGTTAAAACCCTTTCATGGGAATCGATAGTTTAACCTAAGTATAAATGTATGGTATAATTTCACATAGTAGGAGTGGTTAAAATAAAAGAAATAATTAATCCTTTTATTGAAGAAGCGTCGGATATATTACTTAGATTAGGTAATATTAAAATAGATTTAAAGGGAAGAAAAAATATAAAGACAATTACAATTGAAGATGGTATAATGTTACAGGTGGGATTAACGGGAACTTATGAAGGTCAATTTATACTTGAAATGTCAAAAGATTTAGCCCTTAAAATTGCTTCAAATAATAAGGGCTATCCTATTGTAACTGTTGATAAATCAACAGAAGAAATTCTTGTTGAAATAGTTAATTTAATTGTAGCAAATGCAGTAGCAAAACTTATTAATCAAGGCATAAGTTTAAAAGTTATTTTTACTAACATATTAATAGGGAAGGATATTAAATATATAAGTGAAAAAGAAATTTTATCTATACCTATTAAAGATAAAAAAGATTTAGTAATAAATCTTACACTAGACAAATTTTAGAATGGAGTGATTATATGGGGGTTAATATTGTATTAATAGAACCTGAAATACCTCAAAACACAGGGAATATAGCGAGGAGTTGTGCAGCCACAGGGTCATCTTTACACTTAATTAAGCCTTTAGGTTTTTCTGTTGATGATAAACATCTAAAACGGGCTGGACTTGACTATTGGCATTTATTAGATGTCCATTTTTATGATAATTTTGAAGAATTGGTTCAAAAGGTAGGAAAGGATAAGTTTTTTTATGCTACAACTAAGGGTGGTAATAGACATAGTGATATGGAATTTTTTGATGATTGTTATTTAGTCTTTGGAAAAGAAACTAGAGGCATACCTTTAGAAATACTTAATGAAAATAAGGATAAATGTATAAGAATACCAATGCTTAATAATGAAAAAGCAAGGTCTTTAAATCTTTCTAATTCAGTATCAATAATTATGTATGAAGCACTTAGGCAAATTGACTATCCAGGATTAGTTTAGTTAACTAAATCTTAACAAAATTAAAAATAAATCAACAAATTTAACATAGATTTAACAAAAGTAAATATAATTTATTGTATCATAGTAATTGTGTTTATAAGACAATAAAGAAATAGGAGGATCTTGAGATGAATATAGCTTTTGGTGTATTAGGAGGTTTAGGTCTTTTCCTATATGGTGTAAACCTAATGGGGACAGGCCTACAGAAAGTTGCTGGAGAAAGACTTAAAAAATTAATTGAAGTATTAACTAACAACAGAGTTATGGGAGTTTTTGTTGGTGCTGGTGTAACAATGTTAATACAAAGTAGTAGTGCAACTACTGTAATGGTTGTAGGTTTTGTTAATGCTGGAATAATGAAACTTACCCAGGCTATAGGTGTTATTATGGGTGCTAATATAGGTACTACTGTAACAGCCCAGCTTATAGCTTTTAAATTAACTGATGTTGCTCCTGTGGTTATAGCAATAGGTGTTGGAATATGGATATTTAGTTCAAAGAGGAAAAATAGGGAAATTGCAGAAGCCTTAATAGGATTTGGTATTCTATTTATGGGAATGGATATGATGAAGGATGCCTTAAAACCTTTAAGTGAAAGTCAAGTTTTTAAAGATGTAATAATAAGCTTAGAAAATCCAGTATTAGGTATATTAGTTGGATTTGGTTTAACTGTTATATTACAAAGCAGTAGTGCTTCTATAGGTTTATTATTAGCTTTAGCATCAGCTGGATTAATAGGTGTGGATATAGCATTTCCTATACTATTTGGTGATAATATAGGTACTTGTGTAACAGCATTATTATCAAGTATAGGAGCGAATAAAACAGCTAAAAGAGCTGCAGTTATGCACTTATTATTTAATATTATAGGTACCATTATATTTATGGTTATTTTAAGATATCCAATAGAAGCATTTGTAACTCAAATGACAGATGATCCTGCTAGACAAATAGCAAATGCACATACTTTCTTTAATATTATTAATGTGCTTATACAATTACCATTTGCAGGTTTTATAGTTTATGCAGCTAAGAAAATGATACCAGGAGAAATTGAACAAAAGGCAGGTCTTAAATATCTTGATTCAAGAATTATAGAAACCCCTTCAATAGCTGTAGGTCAAGCTTCTAAGGAAGTATTAAGAATGGGTAAATTAGTATTAGAACAATTGAAAAATTCAAAGGAAGCATTTTATAATCAAGATGAAAAACTTGCAAATGAGGTATTTAAACAAGAAAAAATTGTTAATGATTTAGAAAGTGATATTACTAAATATTTAGTCGAACTTTCAAATGCACCATTAACAGATGAACAACATGCAACAATAACTACTTTATTTAATACAATAAATGACCTTGAAAGGGTTGGAGACCATGCTGATAATATTGCTGAATTTGCTTATTATAGAATAGAAAATAAAGTTGACTTTTCAGATCAAGCCCTTGATGAACTTATGGATATGTTTAATCAAGTCGAACAAGCATTTCAGACATCATTAGATGCCTTTAAGACTGCTGATACAAACATAGCAAATAGGGTTATTGAATATGAAGGGTATATAGATAAACTTGAAAAGGAAAACAGATCAAGTCACATAGACAGACTTAATAAAATGAAATGTAACCCAAGTGCAGGTATTGTATTTTTAGATATAATAAGTAATTTAGAAAGAATAGCTGACCACTCATCAAATGTTGCATTATCAATTTTAGATGCTTTAAAATAAATAAAACTCCCAGCATATGTATGCTGGGAATTTTATTTTAGAAAAATGCTATAATATTTTTTGTTTTGGGTAGGAAATATAATATGGTATTATTTATATAGGAGGTTGGTAAAATGAGTAGTAAAGTTTATTTTATTGATTTTAAATCTGACAGTAAAAAAAATAATATCCCTAATAAAATTAAAAGATTATATGATAAAGCTGGGATTAAAGAAGTTTTAAGTGAAGATGATGCAACTGCAATTAAACTTCACTTTGGGGAAAAGGGTAATAATGCATTTATTAACCCAATTTTTGTAAGACAAGTAGTAGAGAAGGCAAAAGAGAGTAATGTAGAACCATTTTTAACAGATACAAATACATTATATACTGGAAGTAGAACTAATAGTATATCCCATATACAAACTGCAATAGAAAATGGGTTTGCTCCTTCAGTAGTAAAGGCACCAATAATTATAGCAGATGGTTTATATAGTAAAAACTCAATAGATGTAGCTGTAAATTTAAAACATTTTGATACAGTTAAAATAGCAGGAGATATTTATCATTCAAATTCAATGATTGTTTTAAGTCATGTTAAAGGCCATGCTTTATCTGGTTATGGAGGAAGTATAAAAAATCTTGCAATGGGTTGTGCTAGTGCTTCTGGTAAACAAATACAACACTCTGATTCAAAACCTGATATAATAAAAGAAAAATGCATAGGTTGTGGAATATGTGCTAAAAATTGTCCGGTTGATGCAATTTCTTTAGAAAATAAGAAAGCTAAAATTAATAAAGATAAATGTATAGGATGTGGAGAGTGTGTTACAGTTTGTCCTAAGAGGGCAATAAAAGTACAGTTTGAAACAGATGTAGATTTATTTTTAGAAAAAATGGCTGAGTATGCCTATGGTTCGGTGGCTAATAAAAATAAAAAAGTTGCATACATAAATTTTGTGATGAATGTAACTCCTCTTTGTGATTGTGTACCTTGGAGTGGAGTGCCTATAGTAAATGATGTTGGAATATTAGCATCCTTTGATCCTATAGCAATAGATAAGGCAAGTTTAGATTTAATAGATGAACAATTAGGAAATGAACATAGCGATTTAAAGTGTAATCATAAAGCTGGGGAAGATAAATTTGCTGGATTGCATAAAAATGTAAAGGCAAAGAGAATTTTAGAATATGGAGAAAGCATAGGTTTAGGTAGTAGAAATTATGAACTAATAAAAATAGATTAGCAAATAATACAAAATAAAACAAAAATCAGCAAAAAACGTCAAAAAAGTGTTGTATAAAAGATATCTATATATTATAATGTAAATATAGAGGAAATTGATAGAAATTTTTTTAAAGCATATTTTTGATAAATAGTTAACAAAAATAAAATTTTTAGAAAAAAAGTCTTGTATATAAAATAACAATATATTATAATGACCATAGAGCAGAACAAACAAAAGATAATAAATTTAACTCGTACTGGATGAAGAATGCGGAAGATACCAATTTAAATATTGGAGCCGAAGGGATAAGCTTTGAGTTTTGCCAGCTCTCAGTGAAAATCTCAGGCAAAAGGACCGTGTTTGGACAGTGCTCTGGAAAAGAAAGTTTACCGAAGGAGCAATTCTTTAATAAAAGAAGAATCTCTCAGGTTAAAAAAACAGAGCGTCGGCACCTTAGTTTAAGGTGTTTGATGCTCTGTTTTTGTTATCTTTATATTGTTTAAAATAAGACATTTAAATTATTTAAATATTCGTAATAGGTTATATATTCTTACAGAGAACAGGTAAATATTTCAATGAAAACGTTACCTTTGGAGTGGTGCTAATGAAAGAAATAATAATAACAAATAATCCTTTAGTAAAAGAAGAGTTAGAGAAAATAATTGAAGTAGAGTATTATAATACAGATTATATGGAAATACTAAAAAAAGTTAGGGACAGAATTCATAAAGGACATAAATTGTTAACTCATCCACTTTCAGGAAGTGTTAAACCTAATGAAACTCCATACAAGTCAATTATGGTTTCTATGGATAAAGGTGATTTGGATACTGATTCTTTAATTACAATAGAAAATAGTATTCATACAGCTAAAAAGTTTATTGAGGATTTAAAAACTCCTGACTGGTCAGAAGAAATACTTTTTGATTTTCAAACTATTGACTTAACTTTAATTAAAAATGCAATTAAATAAATATAAAGGAGTGAATGAAATGGAAAATGTTTATGATGTTGTAGTTGTTGGTTCTGGACCAGCTGGTTTAACTGCTGGTTTATATGCAGGAAGAGCTAGAATGAAAACTTTAGTGCTTGAAAAAGAGAAGGCTGGAGGACAGATAGTTACTACAGAGGAAATAGAAAATTACCCAGGATCAGTTAAAGATCCAACAGGACCATCTTTAATAGCAAGAATGGTTGAACAAGTTGAAAGTTTTGGTGTTGAAAGGGTAACAGATACAATTAACGATGTTGAATTAGAAGGAAAAATCAAAGTACTTAAGGGAGAAAAGGGAGAATACAAAGCTAAAAGTGTTATAGTAGCTACTGGTGCTAAACCAAGATTATTAGGAGCGCCTGGCGAAAAAGAATTAACTGGTAAGGGAGTTTCTTATTGCGCTACATGTGACGGAGCTTTCTTTGAAGACTTTGAAGTTTATTCAATAGGTGGAGGAGACACAGCAGTTGAAGAATCACTTTTCTTATCTAAATTTGCTAGAAAAGTAACTATAGTACATAGAAGAGATGAATTAAGAGCTGCTAAGTCTATTCAGGAAAAAGCCTTTAACAATGATAAAATAGATTTTATTTGGAATAGCGAAGTTAAAGAAATTAAAGGTGATGGAATAGTTGAAGGAATGGTATTAAGAAACCGAGAAACAGGAGAAGAAACAGAAATAAAAGCAGATGAAGAAGATGGAACATTTGGAATATTTGTATTCATAGGATACATTCCTCAAACGACTTTATTTAAAGATAAAATCACTTTAGATGAAAGAGGATATATACCTACTGATGATAATATGAAAACTAATATTGATGGTGTGTTTGCAGCAGGGGATTGTAGAGTTAAGTCCTTAAGACAAGTGGTTACAGCTACTGCCGATGGAGCTATAGCAGCTACACAGGCAGAGAAGTATATAGAAGATAAATTTAGTGAGTAATAAAAATAAGGAGGGTTTTAAATGTTACAAGTTGATAAGAAAACATTTGAAGAAGAAGTATTAAATGCAGAAGGATATGTATTAGTTGACTTCTGGAGTGATGGATGTGAGCCTTGTAAAGCATTAATGCCACATGTAGAAGAGTTAGAAAAGAAATATGACAGTATCAAGTTCTGTAAACTTAATACTGCAAAAGCAAGAAGACTTGCTATAAAGCAAAAAGTTTTAGGTTTACCTACAATAGTAATTTATAAAGATGGAGAAAAAGTTGAAGAAGTAACAAAGGAAGAAGCAACAGCAGCAAACATTGAAAAAATGATAAAAAAGTATGTTTAATATATACTTTAAGGAATTGTAGTTATCTTAGCAAATTAATTTGCTAAGATAATTGCCAATATCAAAGGGAGGTGAGTTGTATGAACCTGGAATTAGGTAATATATTCATCAAAGATGTAAAATTTGGTGAAGATACTAAAGTTGAAAATGGCACTTTAATAGTAAACAAAGAGGAGCTTATTTCACTTATAAGTGAAGATGAGCATCTAAAAAGTGTTGATGTTGAGTTAGCAAAACCAGGTGATAGTATAAGAATTACACCTGTAAAGGATGTAATTGAACCTAGAGTGAAAGTTGATGGACCAGGAGGGATATTCCCTGGAGTTTTATCAAAAGTTGACACTGTTGGAACTGGAAAAACAAATGTTTTAAAGGGAGCAGCAGTTGTAACAACTGGTAAGATAGTTGGTTTCCAAGAGGGTATAATTGATATGACAGGCCCAGGAGCTGATTACACACCATTTTCTAAGTTAAATAATGTTGTTTTAATCTGTGAACCAAAGGATGATTTAAAACAGCATGAACATGAAAAAGCTGTGAGAATGGCAGGACTTAAAGCAGCAAGATATTTTGGAGAAGTAGCTAAGGATATAAAACCAGATGAGGTAAAGTCTTATGAATCACTACCTTTATTAAAGAGTGTTGAAAAATATCCTGAATTACCAAAGGTAGCCTATGTACAAATGCTACAAAGTCAAGGTTTATTACACGACACTTATGTATATGGAGTTGATGCAAAGAAAACTCTATCAACTTTAATTGGACCTACTGAGATAATGGATGGTGCAATTATAAGTGGTAACTGTGTATCTGCTTGTGATAAAAATACAACATATCATCATTTAAATAACCCTGTTATACATGACTTATTTGATAAGCATGGTAAGGAATTTAACTTTGTTGGTATGATTATAACAAATGAAAATGTTTATTTAGCTGATAAAGAGAGATCTTCTAATTGGGCAGCTAAATTAGCAGAATATCTAGGAGTAGATGGAGTTATAATATCACAAGAAGGTTTTGGAAATCCTGATACAGATTTAATTATGAACTGTAAGAAGATAGAAGAAAAAGGTATTAAAACAGTTATAGTTACAGATGAGTATGCAGGAAGAGATGGAGCAAGTCAACCATTAGCAGATGCTGATCCGAAGGCAAATGCTGTTGTAACTGGAGGTAATGCAAACGAAGTTATTAAATTACCACCAATGGATAAGATAATAGGGCATATTGAACCAGTAGATTCAATAGCCGGAGGATTTGATGGAAGTTTAGAAAAAGATGGTTCTATTGTTGTTGAATTACAGGCTATAACAGGAGCAACAAATGAACTTGGATTTAATAAATTAAGTGCAAAAGGATATTAAAAAAGAAAGGATGGTTAAAATGGGAAGATACGATGGTAAGAAAGTAATAATCATCGGTGATAGAGACGGAATTCCAGGCCCAGCTATGGAAGAATGTCTTAAATCAACTGAAGCTGAAGTAGTTTTTTCATCAACTGAGTGTTTTGTCTGAACTGCTGCAGGTGCTATGGACTTAGAAAACCAAAGAAGGGTTAAAGATTTAACTGATAAACACGGAGCTGAAAATGTTATAGTTGTTTTAGGTGCTGCAGAAGGCGAAGCAGCAGGACTAGCAGCTGAAACTGTAACAGCAGGTGACCCTACTTTCGCAGGTCCATTAGCAGGAGTCCAGTTAGGACTAAGAGTATATCATGCAGTTGAACCAGAATTTAAAGATGAAGTAGACGCAGATGTATATGATGAGCAGATAGGTATGATGGAAATGGTACTTGATGTAGATGAAATAATAGAAGAAATGACTGATATAAGAGAAGAGTTCTGTAAATTTGATGACTAATAAATACACCCGAAAATAAGAGAGGGGGGGAAACAATGAGTAAACTGAAAGTAGTACATTATATAAATCAGTTCTTTGCCGGTATTGGTGGAGAAGAGAAAGCAGATTATAAACCAGAAGTAAGAGAAGGTGTCGTAGGACCAGGTATGGCTTTTAATAAAAAGTTTGGTGATGATGCTGAAATAGTTGCTACAGTTATATGTGGTGATTCTTACTTTAATGAAAATTTAGAAGAAGCAAAGGCTAAAGTTATTGAAATGGTTAAGGAATATGACCCTGACTTATTCATGGCAGGCCCAGCTTTTAATGCAGGAAGATATGGAGTTGCTTGTGGTACTATTACAGATGCAGTTAAAGAAGAGTTAAATATCCCCGTTATAACAGGAATGTATGAAGAAAACCCTGGAGCGGATATGTTTAAGAAAAGCGTTCATATAGTTGAAACAAGAAATAGTGCAGCAGGTATGAGAAAAGCTGTTAAATCTATGGCACCCCTAGCGGTAAAATTAGCTAAAGGTGAAGAAATAGGTTCTCCGGAAGAAGAACACTATATGCCAATGGGTGTTAGAAAGAATTATTTCGCTGAAAAAAGAGGTGCTGAAAGAGCAGTTGATATGCTTGTAAAGAAACTTAAAGGCGAAGAATTCAAAACAGAATTTGCTATGCCAGATTTTGATAGAGTAGATGCAAATCCAGCTGTTAAGGACTTATCTAAATCAAAGGTTGCTTTAGTAACATCAGGAGGTATTGTCCCTAAGGATAACCCTGATCATATTGAGTCTTCAAGTGCTTCAAAATATGGTAAGTATGATATATCTGATTTTAATAATTTAACTGAGGAAACTCATGAAACTGCCCATGGTGGTTATGACCCAGTTTATGCAAATGAAGATTCAGATAGAGTATTACCAGTTGATGTATTAAGAGATTTAGAAAAAGAAGGAAGAATAGGTGAGTTACACAAATTCTTCTATACTACTACAGGTAATGGTACTGCAGTTGCAAGCTCTAAAGCTTTTGCAGAGGAATTTGCAAAGGAATTAGTAGCTGATGGAGTAGATGCAGTTATATTAACATCTACCTGAGGTACTTGTACACGTTGCGGTGCAACGATGGTAAAAGAAATTGAAAGAGCAGGTATTCCTGTTGTTCATATGTGTACAGTGGTACCAATTTCAAAAACTGTTGGAGCTAATAGAATAGTACCAACAATAGCTATTCCTCATCCATTAGGAAACCCAGCATTAGATGCTGATGAAGAAAAACAATTAAGAAGAGGTTTAGTAGAAAAAGCATTAGAAGCTTTAGAAACTGAAGTTGATGGCCAAACTGTATTTGAAGCTTAATTAATATATAAAGAGGGTGATAATTTTATCACCCTCTTAAAAAATCAACATAACCTTAGTGTTAATTACTAACTTGTTCATAAAATATTTATTTGTTTTTTAAAATTCATGGAGGTGAGTCAAATTATGTCATTTTCAGTTGTAAAAGGATCTGGATATGTTTTAGTACATACTCCGGATATGGTACTTCATAATGGTACTACACAAACTACAGAAAGGGTTGTAAACCCAGAATCAGAATACTTAAAAAAATTACCCAATCATTTAAGAAGTTATCAAGAAACGGTAAGTTATCCACCAAATCAAACATACATAGGTAATATAACTCCAGAAAAACTAAGTGAATATAAAATGCCTTGGTATGATAAAAACATAGAAGATGCTGATAGATTTGGTAAGTATGGAGAAATAATGCCACAGGATGAGTTTATAGGATTAATGAAAATAGTTGATGTTTTTGATTTAGTATCACTAGAGAAATCCTTTGTTAGTGATGTTAAAGAAAAGTTAGAAAATCATCCTTTGATAACTGATGAATTAATTAATAAGCTTAAAGAGGGAGAAGAATTAGAAGATATAGAAAAGCACATTGAAGAATATGAAGCTGAGCCTATCTATAATGATGGGAAAGTTATCGGATGTGTAAATAGAGCTCATGATGTAGATATTAATTTAAATGCCCATACAATATATGAAAATATTGTTGTTAAAGCATCTGGTGCATTAGCTATGTTAAACTTATTAAATAAAAATGATATAGATCCAGAAAGTATAGATTATATAGTTGAATGTTCAGAAGAAGCCTGTGGAGATATGAATCAAAGAGGTGGAGGAAACTTCGCTAAATCTATAGGTGAAATAACAGGTTGTATTAATGCTACAGGTTCAGATACAAGAGGATTCTGTGCAGCACCAACTCACTCTTTAATAGAAGCTGCTTCATTAGTTCAAGCAGGAACTTATGATAATGTAGTAGTAGTTGCCGGAGGTGCAACAGCAAAACTTGGAATGAATGGTAAAGACCATGTTAAAAAGGATATGCCTGTGTTAGAGGATACTTTAGGTGGCTTTGCTATATTAGTTAGTAAAAATGATGGAATTAATCCAGTATTAAGAACAGACTTAGTTGGAAGACACACAGTTGGAACTGGATCTTCACCACAAGCTGTTATAACTTCTTTAATAACAAATCCTCTAGATAAAGGTGACTTAAAAATAACTGATATAGATAAATATTCTGTTGAGATGCAAAATCCAGATATTACAAAACCAGCAGGAGCAGGAGATGTTCCAACATCAAATTATAAAATGATCGGAGCATTGGGAGTTAAGAGAAAAGAATTAGAAAGAAAAGAATTACTAAACTTTGTTAAAAATCATGGTATGCCAGGATGGGCTCCAACTCAAGGTCATATACCATCAGGAGTACCTTATGTAGGATTTGCTAGGGATGCAATGGTTGAAGGCGAAATAAATAGTGCAATGATAGTTGGTAAAGGAAGTCTTTTCCTTGGACGTATGACAAACCTATTTGATGGTGTTTCAATAGTAATGGAGAAAAATGATGGTAAAACTGAAGAAACTGAGGGAGCATCAGAAGAAACTATTAAGAAAATGGTAGCTAAAGCTATGAGAGACTTTGCATCACAATTCTCAGATGAGTAGATTAAGAAAAAATTCCAAAGAATAGAGGTGAGTTGGATGACTGATAAAGTTAATAATATGATCGGAAAAGTATTTAATGATATAGCAGATGCATTAGAAACTGGTCAGTTTGGTCAAAAGGCACGAGTTGGGATAACTTTACTTGGAAGTGAACATGGTGTTGAAAATATTGTAAAGGGTGCTGAGTTAGCTCAAAGTAAAGATGATTCTATTGAAGTTGTACTTATAGGACCAAAAGTTGAAACTAATTTAGAAGTAGTTGAAGCTACTGATGAAGATGATCAACATAGAAAAATGGAAGAACTATTAGATAATGGAAACATACAAAGTGCAGTAACAATGCATTATAACTTTCCAATAGGTGTTTCAACTGTAGGTAGAGTAGTTACACCAGGATTTGGTAAAGAGATGTTTATAGCTACAACAACAGGTACTTCATCCCCTAATAGAGTTGAAGCTATGGTTAAAAATGGTTTATATGGAATTATAGCTGCAAAATCTATGGGAGTTAAGAATCCAACTGTTGGTATCTTAAATGTAGATGGAGCTAGACAGGTTGAAAGATCATTAAAAGAACTTAAAGAAAATGGTTATGATATAAACTTTGCTGAATCTATGAGAGCAGATGGTGGTTCTGTTATGAGAGGGAATGATTTATTAACAGGAACTCCAGATGTAATGGTTACAGATAGTTTAACTGGTAATTTATTAATGAAAGTATTTTCATCCTATACTACTGGAGGTAGTTATGAAGCTTTAGGATATGGATATGGCCCAGGTGTAGGCGATGGCTATAAAAGAAGTATATTAATACTTTCAAGAGCATCAGGAGCTCCTGTTGTTGCAAATGCTTTAAATTATGCAGGCAAGGTAGCTAAGGGTGATATTACTTCAGTTAGTAAAGATGAGCATAAAAAAGCAAAAAAAGCTAAATATGAAGATATATTAGCTAAATTAAATAAAGAAAATAAAAAAAGTGATGATGAAGAAGAAGTAGCTCAACCACCAAAGGAAGTTGTAACTGGTTCAATATCAGGGATTGATATTATGGATTTAGAGGTTGCAGTAAAGGTTCTTTGGAAAAATAAAATATATGCAGAAAGTGGAATGGGCTGTACTGGACCAATAGTCATGGTTAATGAAGACAGATTAGATAAGGCTATTGAAATTTTAGCTAAGGAAGGATATGTAAGTAAAGAATCTGATCCATGTTAAAGAAACTGATCTTTGTTATGTAAAGGACCCTTTTATTAGGGTCTTTTTTATTACTTTTTGATAATAAATTAGAAAAATTAAGTAAAATATTGTATAATATAAATTCACCAGCTAACATATTTATTACAGAAACATATTTTTTTTACAAAAAGAAGGATTAATCAAAGATTTGTAGAAAACATAGTATGTTGTTGAAATTATGTTTCAGCAGTGACATCAAAATTTAGAGGAGGGTTTTTATGTTAAAAAGAAGTTTAGCATTAGTTTTATCAATAGTATTAGTGCTTACATTGTCTGTAGGATGTGCAGGAGGCAATGGTGGAACAAATGAAGACAAGACAAGTATTGCAATGGTTACAGATGTTGGTGGAATTAACGACCAATCATTTAACCAATCTGCTTGGGAAGGTTTACAAAGAGCAGAAGAGGAATTAGGAGTAAACATTTCTTATCAAGAATCAAATCAAGAAGCTGATTATAAGCCAAATATGGAAACATTATTAGATGCAGGTAATGACCTTATTTGGGGTATAGGATTTAAGATGGGAGATGCAATAAAACAAGCAGCAAAGCAAAACCCAGAGCAAAAATATGCAATTATCGATTTTGCTTATGGAGAGGAAACACCAGAAAATGTAGTTGGAGTTGTATTTAAAGCTGAACAACCATCTTTCTTAGTTGGATACATAGCTGCTAAGATGACTAAGACAGAAAAAGTTGGATTTGTTGGTGGTATGAGAGGTGAAGTAATAGATGGATTTGACTATGGATACCATGCAGGTGTTAAATATGCAAATTCAGATGTAGAAGTTATTAGACAATATGCTGAATCCTTTACAGATGCTGCTAAGGGTAAAGCAATTGCAAACTCAATGTATCAACAGGGAGCTGACATTGTATTCCACGCAGCTGGTGGAGTTGGAGACGGCGTTATAGAAGCAGCTAAAGAACAAGATAAATGGGCTATTGGTGTTGATAGAGATCAAAATCATTTAGCACCAGAAAATGTATTAACATCAGCTATGAAGCGTGTTGATAATGCAGTGTTTAATATAGCTAAAGACTTAAAAGAAGAAAACTTCCCAGGTGGTCAAACTGTTGTATACGGTTTAGCTGAAGGTGGAGTTGGAATTGCACCAACATCAGATAAGCACGTACCAGAAGATTTATTAAACGAAGTTGAAGAACTTAAACAAAAAATTATAGATGGAGAAATATCTGTTCCATATAATGAAGACACATATAACGAGTTTTTAAGCAATAACAATCTATAAAATAAATTATTTTAAACAGCTCGGACTAAAGTCTGAGCTGTTTAGATATATAAGATAGGAGGTCATTTTTTTGAGTAACATTGATTTTGACCAAAAAGTCGTGGAAATGAAAAATATAACTAAGAAATTTGGAGATTTTACAGCTAATGATAATATTAATTTAACAGTCCATAAAGGTGAGGTACATGCTCTTTTAGGGGAAAATGGTGCAGGAAAGACAACCTTAATGAATGTATTATATGGACTTTATAATCCTACTGCTGGAGAAATTTTTATAAATGGAGAAAAAATTGAAATACAAGATCCTAATGTTGCAATAGAAAAGGGAATAGGAATGGTCCATCAGCATTTTATGTTAGTTGAACCCTTTACTGTGGCAGAAAATATTATCCTAGGAATGGAAACGACTAAGGGTATGGGTCAATTAGATATGAAAAAAGCAGTTAAGGAAGTAAAAAGACTTTCTGAAAAATATGGACTTCATGTTGATCCTGATCAAAAGATAGAAGACATAACAGTAGGTATGCAACAAAGAGTAGAAATATTAAAGGCTTTATATAGAGGAGCAGAGATACTTATATTAGATGAGCCAACAGCGGTTTTAACTCCTCAGGAAATTAAGGATTTAGTTGAAATAATAAGAAATTTAACAAAAGAGGGTAAAAGTATAATAATAATTACCCATAAACTAAAAGAAATAAAAATGGTTGCAGATTATTGTACAATAATTCGTAGAGGTAAACACATTGATACTGTGGATGTATCCAAAACAGATGAAGATGAGTTAGCTTCTAAAATGGTAGGTAGAGAGGTTAGCTTTGAAGTAGATAAAGAGGATAAAGAAAAAGGGAATGTAGTTCTAAAAATAGACGATCTTGTTGTTGAGGATAATCGTGGTATTGAAGCGGTAGATGGTTTGTCTTTAGAAGTTCATTCTGGAGAGATACTAGGAATAGCCGGAGTAGATGGAAATGGTCAAACAGAGTTAGTTGAAGGAATTACTGGTCTTAGAAAGATTTCTAATGGAAAAGTATTAATGAATGGAAAAGATATTACTAATAAAGAGCCAAAAAATATCATTGAAAATAAAGTATCTACAATACCTGAAGATAGACAAAAAAGAGGTTTAGTATTAGAGTATTCGGTAGAAGAGAATATGATTTTAGAAAATTATCATAAAAAGCCATTTTCAAAAAACGGTATACTTAATCCTAAAGGCATAAACGATTATGCTAAGAAACTGATAAAAAGATTTGATATTAGACCAGCTAATGAAAAGATAAAAGCTAAAGCACTTTCAGGTGGTAATCAACAAAAGGTCATTATAGCAAGGGAAGTATCTAATAATCCAGATTTACTTATTGCTTCACAACCTACAAGGGGTTTAGATGTTGGTGCCATAGAATATGTGCACAAATCTTTAGTTGAACAAAGGGATAAAGGTAAAGCAGTACTTTTAGTTTCTCTAGAATTAGATGAAGTAATGAATGTATCAGATAGAATAGCTGTCATATATGAAGGAAGAATAGTTGGTATTATAGACCAAAAAGACGCAAATGAAAATAAGCTAGGTCTTATGATGGCTGGAGGAGGTGCTACAGATGGCCAAGAGTAAGTTTTCATTTAAAAAATTTCTCAAAGGTAAAGTAGGTTTTACCTTTATATCTATTTTTATTGGACTCATAGTTGGTGCTATTGCATTATTAATAGCTGGTTATAATCCAATAACAGCCTATGGAATTATAATAAAAGGAATATTCGGAAGACCAAAATATATAGCTTATACTATCCTTTATTCTACTCCTCTTATTCTTACAGGACTTTCTGTTGCTTTTGCATTTAGAACAGGACTGTTTAACATAGGAGCAGAAGGACAATACATTATAGGGGCATTAGTTGCTACAATGGTTGGATATTTCCTTCATTTACCACCAGTAATACATGTAATTTTTGTATTTTTACTAGCAGCATTAGCAGCAGGGCTATATGGAGGTATAGCAGGATTTTTAAAAGCTAAGTTTGGAGTACATGAAGTTATTGCAACTATTATGCTTAACTGGATAGCTCTTTATTTAAATAATTTTATAGTTATGTCTGAAGGTGTTAGAAGACCTGAAAGTGAGTCAAGTTATAAAATATTAGATACAGCAAGAATTATAATTTTAGAGAAATGGAAATGGACAGATGAAGGAAGACAGTGGTTGAGTAATCATCCAATTTTACAAGATATATTAAAAACGCCGGCTAACTGGGGATTTTTAGTAGCTATATTATTAGCTGTAGTAGTTTGGTATATTTTAAATAAAACTACCTTAGGATATGAATTAAGAGCAGTTGGATTTAATAAGCATGCAGCTGAATATGGCGGAATAGCAGTTGAAAAAAGTATGGTGAGATCAATGTTTATAGCAGGATCTTTAGCTGGTGCTGCAGGAGCTTTACAAGTTATGGGAGTTACTAAGGCTGTAACTAAATTAGCTGCAATGGAGGGTTATGGCTTTGATGGTATAGCGGTTTCCCTTATTGGTAGTAATACAGCTTTTGGTAGTGTTTTTGCAGGATTATTATTTGGTGCTTTAAAATATGGAGGTCCTAAAATACAGTCAACTTTAGGAGCTCCATCTGAGATGATAGATATAGTTATAGGTACTATAGTATTTTTTATAGCAATCCCTAAATTTATTAAAATGGTACTAGATTTTAGAAGCAACAAAAGAGGTGATAAAAATGTTGGCTAATCTTGGATTTATACTAGGAACAACTTTATTATATTCAGCGCCTTTAATGTTTACATCCCTTGGTGGAGTAATTTCTGAAAACTCAGGGGTTGTTAATATAGGACTTGAGGGAATGATGGCCATAGGAGCATTTACAGGTGCTACTGTTGGATTTTATTCTGGAAACCCTTG
Source organism: Bacillota bacterium (assembly GCA_009711785.1). GTDB lineage: Bacteria > Bacillota > Clostridia > Tissierellales > MES13 > MES13. Next base: position 116,828 of record VENA01000016.1, on the reverse strand, counting down.
GCTAGCATTTTTAGCAGCAGGTATAGCTTCTGGAATTTTAGCTTTATTACATGCTATAGCTTCAGTAACCTTTGCAGCAGACCAAGTAGTTTCAGGTATTGCTATTAACTTTTTAGGGCCTGGATTAGCATTGTTTTTAAGTCGTTTATTTTTCGATGGAGCTACAATGACAGAATCGATTGATTTTAATGCTAAAATGCCAAGACCATTAAATGGAGTATTTGCTCAAAATTCATTTCTAGATTTAGTTTTTAATCAATATGCAACTGTGTATCTAGCATTCTTGTTAGTACTAATTATGTGGTTTTTATTATATAAAACTAAGTTAGGATTAAGAATAAGGGCTGTAGGAGAGCATCCTAAAGCAGCTGATACTTTGGGAATAAATGTTTATAAGATTAGATATTTATGTGTTATATTATCAGGTATTTTCGCAGGATTTGGAGGGGCTGCAATGAGTTTAGCAGTTGTTTCTAACTTTAGACCTACATTAATATCAGGTCATGGTTTTATTGCCCTTGCAGCAATGATTTTTGGTAAATGGAAACCTCAAGGTGCGATGCTTGCTTGTTTATTATTTGGGGCTTCCCAAGGACTTGTTATATTTATAGGAAGAACAGACTTACAAGTTTCATCACAAATATTAGCAATGCTTCCTTATGTATTAACATTAGTTATATTAACAGGCTTTGTAGGAAGAGCTAATGGTCCAGCGGCTGATGGTATACCCTATGAAAAAGATGAAGCTTAAAAAGAACACAGCAATGTGTTCTTTTTTTTCTTTAAATGTAATATAATGTATTTCTAAATATAGTATTTGTGGTTATCATGGTACTTTTGATATAATAAATATAGGTCTAATTTCATATATTAAAGAAAGAAGTTTAAATTTTAGTTTGGGGTGAAAAGATGAGACTGGGTTTTGATTTATCTTTAGAGCAAGCACAAAAATTAATAATGACACCAGAGCTTAGACAGGCTATACAACTTTTACAATTTACCAGTCTAGAACTTAGGGAATATATTGACCAACAAATGGAGTCTAATCCCTTACTTGAAATAGATTCTAAAAGTCACCATGATGATATAGAGGATCATACTAAAGAAATGGATCAAGAGGATTGGAAAGAATATCTAGGTCAATATGACGATATAAGCTATAAGAGTACTAAAAAAAGTGAACAGAAAGATTATTCCTTTGAAAACTTTGTTTCTGAAGAAAAAACGTTAAAGGACCATTTGTTACTTCAAATGGATTTAACAATATTCGATGAAATTAACAAACAGATAGCAGAACTAATTATTGAAAGCATAGACAAAAATGGTTATCTGAGTAATCCTATTAAAGATATAGCAAAACAACTTAATGTAGATATAAAAGAAGTTGAAAAGGTTTTAAAAGTAGTTCAGACCTTTGATCCTTCCGGAGTAGCTGCTAGAGATTTATGTGAGTGTTTGATAAATCAGTTAAAAATTAAGGGAATAAAGGATGACATTGCTTTTGAAATTGTAGATAAGTATTTAGAGGATATTGCAATGAATAAGCTTTCTAAAATTAGCAAAAAATTGAATACTGATATTAAGCATGTACAAAAGGCTTGTGATTTAATTAAATCTTTAGAACCTAAGCCTGGTAGGGGATTTTATCATGAAGGGGATGATGTAAAATTTGTCACTCCCGATGTAGTAGTAGAAAAGGTTGATGGAGAATTTGTAATAATGGTAAAGGATTCCACAGCCCCGAAGCTTTCTGTAAATAGCTTTTATAAACAAATGATTAATAATAATGCAGATGATAATACTTCTAAATTTATTACACAGAAATTAAACTCTGCAATGTGGTTAATTAAAAGTATAGAACAAAGAAGGATGACTATATACAATGTAGTTAAATCATTATTAAAATTTCAAAAGGATTTTTTTGAAAAGGGTAAAATGTCATTGAAACCGTTAACATTAAAAGAAGTAGCAGAAGATATTGATGTCCATGAATCAACAGTAAGTAGAGCTACAAATGGTAAATATGTTCAAACTCCTAGAGGAATATTTGAGCTTAAATATTTCTTTTCTAGCGGAGTAAAGGGTAAAAGTGGAGGAGTTGCATCAACAAGTGTTAAGACAATGATAAGTGACATGATAGAAAGTGAAAATCCAAAAAAACCTTTAAGTGACCAGAAAATAGCAGATAATTTAAAGGGGAAAAATATTAAAATATCAAGAAGAACAGTTGCTAAATATAGAGATGAGTTAAATATACCATCTTCAACAAGAAGAAAACGATATTCTTAAAAATCTGGATTTTACTCCAGATTTTTTTATTTAGTTTTAATTAAACCCTTGATATTTTTTTCTAAGTGAATTATAATGTTGAGTGTAGGGTGATTGGAAATATTTTTTTGGTAGACATGGGACACAACCTAACAAGAGGGACAAAAATAGTCCCTAGTATAAAAAATACAGTGTAAGGGATAATAACAATAAATATTTATTGTTTTTTATATGTAACTATCGGGACAAAATATAACAAGAGGGACTAATAAAGTCCATAAGGGGAGCATAATAATGGAAGATATTTTAACACTTCAAAAAAAGATAATACCTGAGATGACTGAAATTCTAGAAAAAAGGTATAATATTTTAAGAAATATCTATTATAATGAACCCATAGGAAGAAGAACTCTAGCTGGTAATTTAGGTATTGGAGAAAGAATTATTAGAACAGAGGTTAATATTTTAAAGAAGCAAGGATTATTAGAAATAAAATCTGTGGGTATGAATGTTACTGAGGATGGAAAAATAATAATAGATCAATTAAAAGGCTTTATACATAAACTTAAAGGTTTAACAAATTTAGAAGAAAGTTTACAGCAAAAGCTGAAAATTAAAAAAATTATTATAGTGCCAGGGGATTTTGACAAAGATGATTTTATAAAAAAAGATGTAGGAAAAACTGCAGCAGAGTTTATAAAAAATACAATTAAGGATAATAATATAATAGGGATAACTGGAGGTAGCACTATGGCATCTGTAGCAGACGCTATGCCCTATAATACTAAACTAAAAGATATTTTGGTTTTACCGGCAAGAGGTGGAATAGGAAGAAATGTAGAAATGCAATCAAACAATATAGCAGCGAGATTAGCAAAACGATTAGACGGAAGTTATAAGTTATTGCATGTACCTGATAACATAAATAAAGAAGCTTTAAATACGCTTTTACAAGTTGAAGAAATTAGAGAATTAGTTGATATGTTAAAAAAGATGAATGCATTGATATTTGGAATAGGTAGAGCAGATGTAATGGCTAAAAGAAGAAAATTATCTGAAGAATTACTTACTGATCTTTTAAATAAGGGAGCTGTTGCTGAGTCCTTTGGATACTATTTTGATATAGATGGTGAGATAGTTAGGGAATCTAGTACAGTCGGAATTACTTTAGATGATTTTAAGAAAATTAAAACAGTTATAGGAGTTGCCTGCGGTTCAGAAAAAGCAAAGGCGATAAAAGCAATCTCATCCCTTAAAAAAGATATTGTTTTAGTAACAGATGAGGGTGCAGCAAAAGAAATTTTAAATATGGTTAAATAAGCTACTTATAAGTAGCAAAATAATAAATTTAAGGAGGAAATATTATGACAATGAAAGTTGCTATTAATGGTTTTGGAAGAATAGGAAGAAATGTATTAAGAATTGTAATGGAGGATAAAGTAAGTGATTTCGAGGTAGTTGCTATCAATAATCCATCAAATATCGAGGAGTTAGCACACTTATTTAAATATGACTCTAATTTTGGTAAATTTGAAGGTACAGTAGAAGTACAAGGTCAAAATTTAATAGTTGATGGTAAAACTATTAAAGTATTAGGAGAAAAAGATCCTGAAAAATTACCATGGAAAGATATGGGAGTAGATTTAGTTATAGAATCAACAGGAGTGTTTAGAGATAAAGAAGGTGCTTCAAAGCACTTAACAGCAGGAGCTAAAAAGGTATTAATTAGTGCACCTGCTAAGGGTGAAGATGTAACAGTTGTTATGGGAGTTAATGAAGAAGATTATAATAAAGATGAACATAATATTATATCAAATGCTTCTTGTACAACTAACTGTTTAGCACCATTTGCTAAAGTTATATTAGATAACTTTGGAATTAATAAAGGTTTAATGACTACAGTTCACTCATATACTAATGACCAAAATGTATTAGATGCATCTCATAAAAAAGATTTAAGAAGAGCTAGAGCATGCGCTGAATCTATTATTCCAACAACTACTGGAGCTGCTAAGGCAGTTGGATTAGTAATACCTGAACTAAAAGGTATAGTAAATGGTATGGCAATGAGAGTTCCGACTCCTACTGTTTCTGTTGTTGACATAGTATTTGAAGTTGAGAAGAATACAACAGCTGAGGAAGTTAATGATGTATTAAGAAAAGCATCTGAAAACGAATTAAAGGGAATTTTAGGATATTCAGATGAACCTTTAGTTTCAATAGATTATAGAAAAGATCCTAATTCATCAATAATCGATGGAATGAGTACTATGGTTATAGATAACATGGTAAAAATAGTTTCATGGTATGACAATGAATGGGGATATTCAGCAAGAGTTGTTGATTTAGCTAAATATATAGCTAATAAAGGACTTTAATAAAAAGACCGGTTAGTAGCATAGCTACTTAACCGGCTTTGCCCTTTTATTTTGTTTTTAAATATGATCCTTAGAGCGAGGAGTGATAAATGTGTTAAATAAAAAATCAGTAGAGGATATTGATTTAAAGGGAAAGAAAGTTTTAGTTAGATGTGACTTTAATGTACCTATGAACGATGATGGAGAGATTACTGATGATAGAAGAATTAAAAGTGCATTACCTACAATAGAGCATATTATAAAAGAAGGCGGAATGCCAATACTTATGTCACATTTAGGAAGGCCAAAGGGAGAAGTTAAACCTGAGTTAAGTTTAGAGCCTGTGGCTAAGAGATTGGCTAATTTATTAGGTAGAGAAGTATTATTTGCTGAAGATGATGAAGTTGTTGGAGATAGTGCAAAAAAAGCAACTAAAGAAATGAAAGAAGGTAAAATTGTACTTTTACAAAATACAAGATTTAGAAAAGAAGAAAAGAAAAATGATAAAGAATTTGCAAAAGAATTATCCGCTTTAGCTGATTTATTTGTTAATGATGCTTTTGGAACAGCCCATAGAGCCCATGCATCTAATGTTGGAGTTTCTGAGTATTTACCAACATCAATGGGTTATTTAATTAAAAAAGAAATTGATGTTATGGGTAAAGCAATAACAAATCCTGAAAAACCGTTTGTAGCAATTTTAGGAGGAGCGAAAGTTTCAGATAAAATAGGAGTTATTGAAAATCTATTAAATAAAGTAGACAGTTTATTAATAGGTGGCGGAATGATGTTTACATTCCTTAAAGCAAAGGGATTAGATACTGGAAAATCATTATTAGAAGAAGAAAAGATTAAATTAGCTAAAGAATTATTAAAAAGAGCAAAGGATAAGGGAGTAGATATAGTACTTCCGATAGATACAGTAGTGGCAAAAGAATTTAAAAATGATACAGAGTTTAAAACTGTAGATGTTAATGAAATCCCGGAAGATATGATGGGACTAGATATAGGAACTAAAACAAGAAAAGCATTTAAAAAAGTAATAAAAGAAGCTAAAACTGTAGTTTGGAATGGACCTATGGGAGTATTTGAAATGGAAAATTTCGCAAAGGGAACTGAAGATATTGCTAAGGCTTTAGCTGAATCTAATGCAACTACCATCATAGGTGGAGGAGATAGTGCAGCAGCAGTTGAAAAAACTGGACTTAATGATAAAATGAGTCATATTTCCACTGGTGGAGGAGCTTCTTTAGAATTATTTGAAGGTAAGTCTTTACCTGGAATAGAAGCTATCGAAGATAAATAAGGAGGGTTAATTTTGCGTATACCAATTATTGCAGGAAATTGGAAGATGAATAAAACAGTTACTGAAGGATTAAACTTAGTAAAAGAGCTAAAGGGAGTAGAAGAAAATACTGATGTTGAAGTGGTTGTTTGTCCTCCGTTTTTACATCTTAGTGAAGTGAAAAATGAATTAAAAAATACAGATATTAAAATAGGAGCCCAAAATATGCACTGGAAAAAAAATGGTGCTTATACAGGGGAAGTATCTCCTGAAATGTTAAGTGAGATGGGTATAGATTATGTAATCATAGGCCATTCAGAAAGAAGAGAATATTTTAACGAAACAGATGAAACAGTTAATAAAAAGATAAAGTCTGCTATAGATTATGGAATTAAACCTATAGTATGCGTAGGAGAAACTTTAGATGAAAGAGAAGCAAAAAAAGCTAATGAAAAGGTTGAAAAGCAAATACTTAAGGGATTTGAAGGTATAGATAAAGAAGATATGAAAAACATAGTAATTGCTTATGAACCAATATGGGCAATAGGTACAGGTAAAACTGCATCTAGTAAAGAAGCAAATGAAATGATTTCTTTTATTAGAAATATAGTTAAAGAAAAGTATGGAGAAGATATATCAGAAGAATTGAGAATACAATATGGAGGCAGTGTTAAGCCTCATAATGTAACAGAAATTATGAATGAAACTGATATAGATGGAGCTTTAGTTGGGGGAGCAAGTTTAAAAGCTAAAGACTTTAAAGAAATTATTAACTTTTAAAACCCCAAGATAAGGAGGGTGAAAATGAAAGACCAATTAACAGCAATTATACTATTAGATGGCTGGGGTTTAGGTGAAAAATATGATGGAAATGCTATTAGTAAATCAAAAACACCTAATTATAAAAAAATATTAGAAAATTACCCTAGTACTAAACTTATAGCCAGTGGACTTAAAGTTGGATTACCAGAAGGACAAATGGGTAATTCAGAAGTAGGACACTTAAATATAGGTGCAGGAAGAATAGTATATCAAGATTATACAAGAATAAATAAAGCGATAGAAAACGAACAATTCTTTAAAAAAGAAGAATTAATTGCTGCTGTGAAAAACGCGAAGGAAAAAAATAGCAAACTTCACATTATGGGCTTATTATCTAAAGGTGGAGTACACAGTCATAGTTCGCATTTATATGCTTTATTAGAGCTAGCTTTAAAATATGATTTAAAAGATGTATATATTCATTGCTTCCTAGATGGAAGAGATGTTCCACCTAAAAGCGCTTTAAAAGATATTAAAGAATTAGAAGAAAAGATAAAAGAATTAGGTATAGGTAAAATAGCTTCAATTTCAGGAAGATATTATGCAATGGATAGAGATAAAAGATGGGATAGAACAAAGAAAGCATATGATGCTTTAGTATTAGCTAAAGGAAGGGAAGCAAACTCAGCTATAGAGGCTGTGAATAAATCATATCAAGATGATACTACAGATGAATTTGTTATCCCAACTGTAATTAAAAGTAATAATAAACCTGTAACTACAATAGATGATGATGATTCTATAATTTTTTATAATTTTAGACCAGATAGAGCTAGACAAATAACTAGGGCTATTGTAGATAATGAATTTGAAGGATTTAATAGAGAAAAACAAGTTAATACCTATTATGTATGTATGACTCAATATGATAAAACTATTGAGAATGTAAAAGTTGCTTATAAACCACAAAAGCATGAAAATACTTTAGGTGAATATATAAGTGATAAGGGATTAAATCAGCTTAGAATAGCTGAAACTGAAAAATATGCCCATGTTACATTTTTCTTTAATGGTGGAGTTGAAAAACCAAATGAAAATGAAGATAGGGTATTAGTTCCATCACCAAAAGTAGCAACTTATGACCTACAACCAGAGATGAGTGCTTTAAAGGTTAAAGATGAAGTTATTAAAAGAATTAAAGATAAAAATTATGATTTTATTGTATTAAATTTTGCTAATCCTGACATGGTTGGACATACAGGAGATATAAAAGCAACAGTTAAAGCAATAGAAACTGTGGATAAATGTCTAGGCGAGGTAGTAAAAGAAATATTAAACCAAAACGGAAAGGTAATGATTACTGCTGATCATGGTAATGCTGAAAAGATGTTAGATAAAGAAAGTAATGAAAAACTAACTGCCCACACAAATAACAAAGTACCATGTATTGTAGCAGGAGAAGGAGATATAAAACTTAGAGAAGGAATTTTAGCAGATATAGCACCAACATTATTAGAAATGATGAATCTTGAAAAGCCTGAGGATATGACAGGAAAAAGTTTGATTATAAAAAATTAAGGAGGAAGAAAATATGAGTTTAATAGTAGATATTTATGCTAGAGAGATTTTAGATTCAAGAGGAAATCCAACTGTTGAGGTTGAAGTAATGACTGAAAGTGGTGCTTTTGGTAGAGCGGCTGTTCCATCAGGAGCTTCAACAGGTGCATTTGAGGCAGTTGAATTAAGAGATAAAGATGAAAATAGATTTTTAGGAAAAGGTGTAACTAAAGCTGTAGAAAATGTTAATGAAATTATAGCTCCTGCACTTTTTGGTTATGATGTAACTGACCAAGTTGGTGTTGATATGGCTATGATAGATTTAGATGGTACTGATAATAAAGGAAAATTAGGAGCAAATGCAATATTAGGTGTTTCAATGGCAGTAGCTAAGGCTGCAGCTGATTATGTAGGTCTTGATTTATTTCAATACATAGGAGGAGTAAATGGAAGATGTTTACCTGTGCCTATGATGAATATTTTAAATGGTGGATCCCATGCAGATAACAATGTAGATATCCAAGAATTTATGGTAATGCCAGTGGGAGCTTCTAATTTCCATCAAGCTCTAAGAATGGGAGCTGAAATATTCCATAATCTTAAAAAAGTATTAAAATCTAAAAATTATAATACAGCAGTAGGGGATGAAGGAGGATTTGCTCCAAACTTATCTTCTAATGAAGAAGCTTTATCAACAATAGTTGAAGCAATTAAAAAAGCAGGTTATAAACCAGGGGAAGAAGTAAGCTTAGCTTTAGATGTAGCTGCAACTGAAATTTATGATAAAGAAAAGAAAGTATATTCTTTAGATGCAGAAGGTAAAGAGTTAACTGCAGTAGAAATGGTAGATTTTTATAGTGACTTAGTAGAAAAATACCCAATAGTATCTATAGAAGATGGTTTAGACGAAGAAGATTGGGATGGTTGGAAAGCAATGACTGAAAAGCTAGGAAGTAAAATACAAATAGTAGGAGACGACTTATTTGTTACTAATACTAAGAGACTTCAAAAAGGTATTAAAGAAAACAGTGCTAATTCAATATTAATAAAATTAAATCAAATAGGAACAATAACAGAAACCCTTGAAGCTATACAAATGGCAAATAGAGCAGGATATACAGCAGTTGTATCCCACAGATCTGGAGAAACTGAAGATACTACAATAGCTGATTTAGTTGTAGCAACAAATGCAGGACAAATAAAGACAGGAGCACCTTCAAGAACAGATAGAGTTGCTAAATATAATCAGTTACTTAGAATTGAAGATGCCTTAGGAATTACAGGGGAATATAAAGGAATGGATGTATTCCATAATATTAGATAATTATGTATAGTTAAATGTGTAATAATAAATAATAAGGGTGATATCACCCTTATTATTTTATTTACTAAATGTTTAATAGGTTTAGGGCTTTAAGTACTGTTAAAATTATTGATTGCTTTTATAAAATGACTATGTTAAAATAGGTATGTTAGTTATAGTATGGGAGGTGGGAAATATGAGTACAGTCTTTACAGTTCTGATAATAGTATCTAGTTTAATACTTATTGCAAGTATCTTATTACAATCAGGTAAAAGTGCTGGTTTATCAGGAAGTATAGCAGGTGGAGCTGAAAGTCTTTGGGGTAAAAATAAAGGAAGAAGCTATGAAGCTATACTTAGTAAAGTTACAACGGCCTCAGCAATTATATTTATACTATCTGCACTAGTTCTTGCAGCAATACAATAAAGAAAATTAAATAGCAAAGGAGGAATAAATAATGAACTTAGTTATAATAGCACCTATAGTGGGTGTTTTAGCACTATTATTTGCTTTCTCTAAAGCATCAAGTATCGATAAGGTTGGAGAAGGTAATGATAGGATGAAGGAGATTGCTGCTCACATACAAGAAGGAGCAATGGCCTTTTTATCAAGGGAATATAAGTCCCTAGCAATATTTGTGGTTGTATTATTTTTCATTTTAACTTTCGGAATTAATATACAGACAGCTGTATCTTTTATAGTTGGAGCATTTTTCTCTGCCTTAGCAGGATTCTTTGGTATGAGGGTTGCTACAAAGGCTAATGTAAGAACAGCAAATGCAGCTGATAAGTCAGGAATGAATAAGGCTTTAAGCGTAGCATTCTCAGGTGGTTCTGTTATGGGAATGTCAGTTGTAGGTTTAGGATTATTAGGAGTAGGAAGTTTGTACTTAGTATTTACTAACGGTGTTAGTGAAGTAGCAGAGTTATCTAAAGCAGCAAGTATAATAACAGGATTTGGACTTGGTGCATCATCAATAGCATTATTTGCCCGTGTTGGTGGAGGTATATACACTAAGGCTGCCGACGTTGGAGCAGACCTTGTTGGTAAGGTAGAAGCAGGAATACCAGAAGATGATCCGAGAAACCCTGCTGTTATTGCTGATAATGTTGGAGATAATGTTGGTGACGTTGCTGGAATGGGTGCTGACTTATTTGAATCATATGTAGGTTCAATAATATCAGCTATAACATTAGGATTACTTACTTCTTATGCTGCAGATGGAGCTTTATTCCCATTATTATTAGCAGCTACAGGAATTATAGCATCAATTATTGGAACTTTCTTTGTAAAAGCTAAAGAAGGATCTAATCCACAGAAGTCTTTAAATATGGGAACAGCAGTTAGCTCTATTATTACTATAGTAGTAGCATTTATTTTAAGTAATAGTATGTTAGGAAGTTTAAGACCATTTGGAGCAATTGTTACAGGTTTATTTGTAGGTTTAATAGTAGCAAAAATAACAGAATATTATACATCTACAGAATATGCACCTGTTAAGAGAATTGCTAGTGAATCAGAAACAGGAACTTCTACTAATATAATTAGTGGATTATCTGTAGGTATGCAATCTACAGCATATCCAATATTAGTAATTGCAATAGGTATATTAATAGCTTATAATGTATCTGGTCTATATGGTATAGCACTTGCGGCAATAGGTATGTTATCAACAGCAGGTATGACAGTTGCAGTTGATGCCTACGGACCAATAGCTGATAATGCTGGTGGTATAGCTGAGATGTGTGAGTTACCTAGTGGAGTAAGAGATATAACAGATAAATTAGATGCTGTTGGAAATACTACAGCAGCAATAGGTAAAGGATTTGCAATTGGTTCAGCTGCATTAACATCTTTAGCGCTATTTGCATCCTATACAAAAGCTGTTGGTTTATCTAGTATAGATATTACTAACCCAACTGTTATTGTAGGTTTATTAGTTGGTGGAATGCTTCCATTTGTATTCTCTGCAATAACAATGAAGGCAGTTGGTAAGGCAGCATTTAGTATGATAGAAGAAGTTAGAAGACAATTTAAAACTATTCCAGGCATAATGGAAGGAAAAGCAAAGCCTGAGTATAAAAAGTGTGTAGACATTTCTACAGCAGCCGCATTAAAAGAAATGATATTACCAGGACTATTAGCAGTATTAGCTCCTTTAGCAACAGGACTATTATTAGGACCTGAAGCTTTAGGTGGATTATTAGCTGGAGCATTAGTTTCTGGAGTATTAATGGCAATATTTATGGCTAATGCCGGCGGTGCTTGGGATAATGCTAAGAAGTTTATAGAAGAAGGAAATAGCGGAGGTAAGGGAAGTGAAGCCCATAAAGCAGCAGTTGTTGGTGACACTGTTGGTGATCCGTTTAAGGATACTTCTGGACCTTCAATTAATATATTAATAAAACTTATGACAATAGTAGCGTTAGTATTTGCACCATTGTTTGTAAGTGGAGGATTATTATAAACATGATATTTAAGGGACAATTCTTAATGGATTGTCTCTTTAATTTATAATTTAATAAATAAAAGACATAAAAGTGCACAAATAAGTGCACTTTTTTTCTTTAAACACTACGTTTGTAGCATTTAACTAAAACTTCTGTTATAATCTAATAAGGTAGTATTAAAATATATAAAAATGAATGTATAGTTATTTATAAAGTAAAGGAAGTGATATTTTTTTATGGAGTGGAGAAATATTCCATGCTGGAAGGATATCAATAGATAGTAAGCATCTAAAACTTTACTTAAAAATATTAAAATAAAGACATTTATATAAGAAGAGAATGAAAAAATAGCTTCAGTATATATAGGAGAATTTAAAAAATATAAAATAAAGGATAGTGATTTAATTGTACTTAAAAATCTAGGATATTGTTCTTATGTGGACTAATACCACAGATTTAAACTTATTATTGTTAGGTTTTAGAGGAGAGTGTATAGGATGGATTATATAAACAACACCCTATTTTTTACAATTGTTTTTTGTACTTTGGGGGTTTTCATATTAGCAGCTTATAAAAGAAGTAAATATTTTTTACATATGATGCAATTAGAAGAATATAAAAATAGTAATTTTATTAAATGGACTGAAAAATTTAGTTATAAGATTTATCCAAAAAAAATAATAATAAATACAGGGTTAATATTTATTTTAACAGTAGTATATGTTATCTCAGCATTTATAATAAAAGCTAAGAGTATTTTTATTAGTTTTATAATAATCTGGTTAATATTAATGGTATTTACTATTAATATTAAAAAAGAAAAAGTAAAAAAGGATTTAGTATTTACTCTGAGAGCTAAAAGATTATTTGCTGCTAATTGGATAGTTTATGTAATAGATATTATATTAGATATTTTTATACTAAGACTTTTAACTGATAATGTTTATTTTTATCCAGTTTTACTTTTATTAATGACAATTAATTACTTATTAGCAGACAAGGTTATGTATATTGCTAATATATTAATAAGACCTATTGAAAATAAAATTAATAAATATTATTTTGATTTAGCACAGGATAGAATAAGGTCTTTTAAGGACTTGAAAGTAGTCGGTATAACAGGAAGTGTAGGAAAGACCACAACAAAACTTATAACATCAACAATAATTAATGATAAATTCAAACTACTTAAAACTTCTGAAGGTCATAATACTAAAATGGAGATAAGCAAAGCGATAAATAATACATTAAGCAATGAATGTGAAGCATTTGTAGTAGAACTTAAAGCAAGAAAAATAGGGGATATAAAAGAACAAGCGAAACTTACAAATCCTAGCATAGGAGTACTTACTGCAATAGGCCCTAGCAATATGAAAAATTTTAATAATATAGAAAATATAATGAAAACAAAATATGAATTAATAGAAGAATTACCATCCGATGGTATAGCTATCTTTAATTATGACGATAAATATATAAAAAAGCTTGCAGATAAGACGTTCAAAGAAAAAATACTTTTTGGAATGGAAAATTTAGAAAAACTAGATATATATGCAACTGATGTTAAAGTAAATGAAATGGGTTCTACATTCATACTTAATGATAAAGAAGATAGTATAAAATGTGAAACAAAACTTCTAGGTAAGCACAATATATCAAATTTATTAGCAGGCGCATCTGTAGCAAAAGCGCTAGGATTTTCCCTTAAAGATATTTCAAAGGGAATAAAAAAAGTTAAACCAGCACCTAATAGATTAGAGCTTAAAAATTTAGAGACTGATTTTATAATGATAGATGATACTTTTAACTCAAATCTTATTGGATGTAAAAAAGCTTTAGAAGTTATATCTAAGTTTAAAGAGGGAAGAAAAATAATTATTACTCCAGGAATTATTGAACTAGGAGAACAAGACGAAAAGGAAAATAAAGAGTTTGGTATAAACATAGCTAAGGTTTGTGATTACTCAATTTTAGTTGGAAAAAAGAGGACAAAGCCTATATATGAAAGTTTAGTAAAAGAGGGGTTTAATGAAGAAAATATATTTGTTGTAAACTCTTTAGAGGATGCAAAAGAGAAATTACAATCTATAGTAAAACCTAACGATGTTGTATTATTTGAAAATGACTTGCCAGATAATTATAAGGAGTAGAGGTAGTCTAAAAGGAAAGAAAATAATATGTATTCATATGGTTTAGACTTATTTAAAAAGATATTTAGAACATAGGATTAAAGGCTTAAATAAAGGGGTAGATAATATTAAGTATTATCTGCCTTTTCAATTTAAAAATCAAAGGATAAAAAAGAAGGTGTGATGATGGAATATATACATAAAAATGCTAAATCTTTTTACTTTAAAGGAAATAATGTAGGTTTTTTATTAATACATGGATTTACAGGATCTGCAGCAGTAATGAGGCCTTTAGGGGAGTATTTAAACAATAAAGGATTTACAGTTAAGGGAGTTTTATTAAAGGGACATGGAACAAACCTAAGGGAATTAGAAAATACTAAATGGAAAGATTGGGTAGCTTCTGTTGAAAGGGAGTATATAAATTTAAAACAAAAATGTGAAAAAATAATTTTAATTGGTTTATCAATGGGAGGGATAATCGCTCTTAACTTAGCATCTAAATTAGAAGTTGATAGTACCATATGTATTTCTACACCTATTAAAATAAAGAATAAACAGGCAAAATATGCACCAATATTAAAGTTTTATAAAAAATATATAAAAAAACCTAAACCTAGTAATAAATATTTATCTGAATATTGTATTGGCTATGAAAAGACTCCAGTTTCTAAGATATCTGATGTTTTAAGACTAATTAGGGCTACTAAATGGAGATTAAAAAAAGTAAAAGTACCTATATTATTAATTCAATCAAATAATGATAATACAATTGATAAAAAAAGTATAGAATATATATATGACAAGGTTAATTCAGATATAAAAAAAGTTGTTTTTTTAGAAAAGGGAGGACATCTTGCCACCATTGGAGTAGAGAAAGATAAGCTTTATAGAGAAATATATGCATTTATTAAGCAAATAGATATTTAAATATTACAATTTTGGGTAAAATATAACTATTAGTAGAATAAGGAGGAGTAATATGAGCACTAAGGAAAAATTAGTTGAATTTATGAAAGAAGAGGCTTATAAACCATTAAAGATGGAAGAATTAGCAAAAATTTTTGATATAAAGAAGGATGAAGTGAGTGAGTTTGAAAAGCTATTAGAGGATATGGAAAAAGAAGGTACTATTATTAAAACTAGTAAAGATACTTATGGTGTGCCTGAGAGAATGAATTTAGTAGTTGGAAAACTTCAGGGAAATGAAAGAGGATTTGGATTTGTAATTCCAACAAACAAAGAGTTAAGGGATGTTTTTGTTTCTTCACAGGACTTAAATGGAGCACTACACGGAGATAAAGTTATAGTTAGACTTCAAGTTAAGGGGACAGAAAAAAGAAAACCTGAGGGAGAAATAATAAGGATAATCCAAAGAGCTAATGAAACCATAGTAGGAGTCTTTGAAAGAAGTAAAAACTTTGGTTTTGTAATAGCAGATGATAATAGGATAAGTATGGATGTTTTTGTTCCTAAAAAATATATAAACGGTGCTAAAGAGAATGAAAAAGTAGTTGTAAAAATAACAAGATGGCCTGAAAAAAGGAGAAATCCTGAAGGTGAGGTTATCGAAATATTAGGCCACAAAGACGAAGTGGGAACAGATATATTATCTATAATAAGAAAATATGATTTACCAGAGGATTTTAAAGAAAATGTGTTGAATGAAGCTGAGAATATTCCATCTGAAATAAATCCAGATGAAATACAAAACAGATTAGATTTAAGGAATAAAAAAATATTTACCATTGATGGAGCAGATGCTAAGGATTTAGATGATGCTGTATCTATTGAGAGGTTAGAAAATGGTAATTATAAGTTAGGGGTACATATTGCTGATGTAACCCATTATGTTAAAGAAAATTCAGCCCTAGATAAAGAAGCCTTAAAAAGAGGAACTAGTGTATATTTAGTTGATAGAGTTATTCCTATGTTACCAAAGAAATTATCTAATGGAATATGTAGTTTAAATCCAAGCGTAGACAGATTAACATTAAGTGTATTTATGGAAATAAATAAAAATGGTAAGGTAATTAACCATAGTATACATGAAAGTGTTATAAATACTAATGCTAGAATGACATATAAAGATGTATCTGATATTTTAGAGAATGATAATGAAGAATTGAAAGATAAATATAGTGATTTAGTTAAAGAATTTAAACTTATGGAAGAGTTAAGTAAATTGCTTAGAAAAAATAGGGAAAGTAGAGGAAGTATAGATTTCGATTTTGATGAAGCAAAAATAATATTAGATGATAAGGGAAATCCAGTTGATATTAAAAAGGCAGAAAGAAGAGTAGCAAATAAAATTATTGAAGAATTTATGCTAGTATGTAATGAAACAGTGGCAGAATATATGTATTGGTGTCAGATACCATTTTTATATAGAATACATGAAGATCCAAGTGAAGAAAAAATAAATGAGTTTAATAAGTTTATTTATAATTTTGGATATACCTTAAAAGGAATTCAAGAAATACATCCTAAGGAGTTACAGACATTATTAAAGAAAGTTGATGGAAAAAAAGAAGAAACCGTTATAAATACTTTAATGCTTAGATCATTAAAGAAAGCAAAATATTCTGCAGAAAGGGAAACACATTTTGGTTTGGCTGCTAAATATTATACTCATTTTACATCACCAATAAGAAGATATCCTGACTTACAGATTCATAGGATAATAAAAGAGTTTATAAATAAAGAAATAGACCAAACAAGAAAAGATAGATTAGAAAAACTTTTACCTGAGGTAGCTGAACAAACATCTGCTAGAGAAAGGGTAGCTATAGATGCTGAAAGAGAGACTAATGATTTAAAGATGGTAGAATATATTAGTAAAAGAATAGGTGAAGAATATGAAGGTATAATATCAGGGGTTATGCCATTTGGTGTATTTGTAGAACTTGATAATACCATAGAAGGATTAGTACCTGTAAGTACTTTAGATGATGATTATTATATATATGATGAAGAAAACTATTGCTTTATAGGTGAAAGAACTAAGAAAACATATAGAATTGGAGATGTCGTAAATATAAAAGTCGTTAAAACTGATATAGCTAAAAAGGAAATAGATTTTGTTATAACTGAGTAATATAAATATTAAATTTAGGGGGATTTGATGAGTGTTGTTACAGGGTTATTAATACTTATTATTCTGGCATTTGTCGTTGAGGTATTATCAATTGCTTTAAAGTTAACAGGTCTTGATATAAGTAAAGCTAGATTTCAGGTTATATCAATAATAACTAATACAGGTTTTACAACTAAAGAATCAGAGTTAATATCTCAACATCCAACTAGAAGAAAAATAGCCCAGGCACTAATGTTAATTAGTTATGTAACATATGCTATATTATTAGGCTTAGTTGTTAATATACTACAAAATGATAATAGATTAGTATATATAGCTGTCATTGTTATGTTGGTAATGTTGATAGCACTGGTTTTAATAAGAAAAAAATGGTTAGTAAGAAGGCTTGAGATGTTTATAGAAAAGCAGTTATTAAAAAGGATGAAAAAAGTTAATAAGTATAAAACAGTAGAGGAAGTATTAAAATTAAATGATGAATATGGAGTTATGGAATTTGTAATTGAAGAAGGTAGCATATTAGAAGGTAAAACTCTTAAAGATTCAGGATTATCTGAAAGACATATACAAGTTTTAAATGTTGATAGAGGTTCACATATTTTACACTTTCCTACTGTTAATTTTCAGTTTAAAGAAGGAGATAAGGTATTGGTATATGGTCATTTAGAGAATATGAAAAAACTAATAGTTAAACAATATGCAACAGAATAATTTTGACAACTGCAAATTATTTTGCTATAATATAAAGACGTGGTAAAAAAGGACTATGTGGTGATTAATATGGATAATAATAATAGAGTAGTAGAAAGAAATAAAAAAGCGAAGCATGACTATCATATAGAGGATACTTTAGAAGCAGGTATTGTTTTAACAGGAACAGAAGTTAAATCAATACGACAGGGAAGAGTAAGTTTAAAGGAAAGTTATGCTATGGTTGATAATGGAGAAGTATTTATCCATAGTATGCATATAAGTCCTTATAAACAGGGAAATAGATATAATGTAGATCCTTTAAGATCAAGAAAACTACTACTTCATAAAAGAGAAATAAGCAAGTTAATTGGCTATACTACCCAGAAGGGATATTCATTGATACCTTTAAAAGTATATTTTAAAAGAGGTAAGATTAAAATAGATCTTGCTATTGCTAAGGGTAAGAAAACATATGATAAGAGAAGGGATATAGCTAAAAAGGACGCGCAGAGAAGAATGCGTAGACATATGAGTGAGAAATATAATTATTAATAATTAAATAATATGGGGGCGAACAGGCTTCGACGGGGATATAGAGTCAGGAGTAGCCGGTCGTGGTTTCGCTTGGTACCACGTAAAATAGCTGAGCACTTAAAGTTAAACGCAGACGAAAATTACGCTTTAGCTGCCTAATAAAAGCAGCCGCTTCCTCTAGCTGTCCCACCTGTTAGAGTGTAAGTGTCATTAATCTGTGGGGAACTTCTTTAGGGTTTCTCCGACCTAGAGTAGAATAATTGGGGATAGTCGAGTATGAAGCCCGTTGTTAGGCGTCATACAAGGCGAAATTTAAAATAACAACTGTATCGGGAGAAGCTCTTGGCGAAGTATTCTCGGACGTGGGTTCGATTCCCACCGCCTCCACCATATAAAAAGAGAATTTACGATTTAAAGCATAAGGTTACCAAGATGGCGACTATATGCTTATTTTTTTTTTTTTTTTATGTAAAATTTAAGAAGTAATTTTTAAACACCTTTATAGGTGTTATTTTTTATGATTTTTTTATTAATAAGAAAGTTTTCTAGGTTAATAGAATAAAATTTAATAAGGCTTAATTATTATTAAAGATATAAAAGATTATAAGTGGGGATAGTATGAAAGATAGAGGTAGTGGTATTTTAATGCACATAACAAGTATACCTAGTCCTTATGGAATAGGTACCTTTGGAAAGGAAGCATATAATTTTGTTGACTTTTTAGAAAGAGCAGGACAAAGTTACTGGCAAATACTGCCTTTAGGGCCTACAACTTTTGGTGATTCACCGTATATGGCATTATCTTCATTTGCAGGGAATCCTTATTTAATAGATTTTGACTTATTAATAAAAGAAGGATTATTAGTAAAAAAAGATTTAGAAAATAAAGATTTCGGTCATTATAAAGAAAAGGTTAATTATAAAAAAATATTTAATAATAAATTGGATGTATTAAAGATTGCTTATAAAAATTGTAAAAATAGATATGAAGAAGAAATAAATAATTTTAAAGAGGAAAATAAAAATTGGTTAAAAGATTATTCACTTTTTATGGCTTTAAAATATAAATTTAATCTAAAATCGTGGATAATGTGGGATAAAGATATAAAATTAAGAAAAAAATCAACTCTAAAAAGATATAAAAAAGAATTAAAGGATGAAATGGAATATTGGAACTTCTTACAGTATATTTTTTTTAAGCAGTGGAATAAACTGAAAAAATATGCTAATAGTAAAGGGATAAAAATAATTGGGGATATACCTATTTATGTAGCAGTAGATAGTGTTGACACATGGGCAAATAGTGAAATATTTATGTTAGATGGAGAAAATATGCCGATTAATGTGTCTGGCTGTCCTCCAGATTCATTTTCAGAGACAGGACAATTATGGGGAAACCCATTGTATAGATGGGATATATTAGAAAAAAGAAATTTTGACTGGTGGATTGAAAGGATAAAGGGAAATAAAAAATTATATGATGTTATAAGAATAGATCATTTTAGAGGTTTTCATTCATATTGGTCAATACCATTTGGAGATATAACAGCAGAAAATGGTCATTGGATAAAGGGACCTGGAAAAAAATTTATAGATAGTTTAAAAGATTCTTTTAGTGATTTAGATATTATTGCTGAGGATTTAGGATTTATAACTAAAGATACTTATGAGTTATTAAAATATTCAGGATATCCTGGTATGAAAGTATTACAGTTTGCATTCAATGCAAAGGAAACAAATAACTATTTACCCCATAACTATGAAAAAAATTGTGTTGTATATACAGGGACCCATGATAATAATACTATCAATGGATGGTTTGAAACTGCTAATAAAAAAGATATAAGTTTTGCAATAGATTATCTTAATTTAAGTTATAAAGAAGGATACAATTGGGGCTTTATAAGGGGGGTTTGGAGTTCTGTTGGGAATATAGCCATAGCTCAAATGCAGGATTTCTTAGGTTTGAAAAGTAAAGCAAGAATGAATACTCCATCAACATTAAATGGTAATTGGCAGTGGAGGGTTAAAAAAGAAGATTTAACCGATGAACTTATAGAAAAGATAAAACATATAACTAGATTATACGGAAGGTAGGTGTAAAAGATATGTTTGAAAGGGAAAATTTAAAAAAAAGTATCTTAAAGATACTAAAAATGAGATATGGAAAAAATTTAGAAAATGCCTTATTACATGAAAAATATTATTCAATCTCTAAGGCTATAATGGAGTTTATAATTGATAATTGGCAAGAGAGTAATAAAATTTATGAAAAAGGTAAAATGGCTTATTATTTTTCATCAGAATTTTTAATAGGTAGAGTTTTTGGAAATAATCTAATTAATTTAGGAATATATGATGAATTAGAGGATGTTTTAAATGATTTAGAAATTGATATTAATGAAATTGAAAAGTCAGAGGAAGATGCTGGTTTAGGAAATGGAGGTTTAGGAAGATTAGCAGCTTGTTTTCTAGATTCTAGTGCTACATTAAACTTACCTGTAATGGGTTATGGTATAAGGTATGAATATGGAATTTTCAAACAAAAGTTTATCAATGGATTTCAAATTGAAGAAGCAGATAATTGGTTAAAAAACGGAAATCCTTGGTCTATAAGGAGAGAAGAAGATTCACAAATAATAGAATTTAGTGATAGTAAAGTAAGAGCAGTTCCATATGATATACCTATAATAGGATATAAAACTAAAAATATTAATACACTTAGATTGTGGAAGTCTGAACCAATTAAGGAATTTGATTATAGTTTATTCAATGAACAAAAGTATGATGAGGCAGTTTATGAAAAAAATAGGGCGGAGAATATTTCAAGGGTTTTATATCCAAATGATTCAAAAGATGAAGGCAAAATACTAAGGTTAAAACAACAATATCTACTAGCCTCTGCATCATTACAGGATATAATTAAGGGATTTAAAAAAGAACATAGTGATTTTACTAAATTTCCTAAATTTATTGCTATACAGCTAAATGATACCCATCCAGTGGTATCGATTCCTGAACTAATTAGATTACTTATGGATAAGGAAGGTTTAAATTTTAATAAAGCATGGGATATTACTGTAAAGACTTTTTCATATACTAACCATACAATATTAGCAGAAGCATTAGAGACATGGAGAGTTTCTTTATTTAAAAGACTATTACCAAGAATATATGAAATTATAAAAAGAATTGATAGTGAATTAGTAAAAAATCTTAAAAATAAAGGTTATTCTGACGAACTTATTAATAGTATGAAAATTTCATCTAAAGGTTTAATAAATATGGCTTTTATAGCAATTTATGGCAGTAATACAACTAATGGAGTTGCTGAACTTCATACAAATTTATTAAAAAAACAGGAATTAAAGAATTGGTATAAGTTATATCCTGAAAGGTTTCAAAATAAAACCAATGGTATTTCTCCAAGAAGGTGGATAGGACTTTGTAATAAAGAATTATCTAATTTAATAACTGAATTATTAGAAACAGAAACTTGGATAAAAGATTTAACGAAATTAAAGAAGTTAGAGTGTTATATAAATAATGAGAAAATACTAAAAAGGTTTTTAAGAATTAAAGAACTAAAGAAAAAACAATTAGCTGATTATATAAAAGAAGTAGAAGGGATAGAAATAAATACTAATTCAATTTTTTATATCCATATTAAAAGATTACATGAATATAAAAGACAGTTATTAAATGCATTTTATATACTTGATTTATACTTTAGATTAAAAGAGAACAAAAATAAGGATGTTTTAGCAAAAACTTTTATTTTCGGTGCAAAGGCTGCACCGGGCTATTATAGGGCTAAGGGAATTATAAAGTTTATAAATGAAATAGCAAGTTTAATTAATAATGATGAAGATGTAAATAAAAAAATCAAGGTAGTATTTGTAGAAAATTATAGAGTATCATATGCTGAGAAGTTATTTCCAGCTGCTGATATTTCAGAACAAATTTCTACAGCTGGAAAAGAAGCTTCAGGTACAGGAAATATGAAATTTATGCTTAATGGAACACCAACTTTAGGAACTTATGATGGAGCTAATATTGAGATAGTTGAAAAGGCCGGGGAAAATAATAATTTCATATTCGGTGCAAAGGTAGAAGAAATAGAGAAATTGAAAAGAAATAATAATTATGACCCTAATGAGTATTATAGTAAAGTAAAAGGATTAAAAAGAGTAGTTGATACATTAATAGATGGAACTTTTGATGATGGTAATACAGGTTTATTTAAAGAACTTTATGACTCGTTATTAAAGGGAACTAGCTGGCATAAACCAGATCATTATTTTATTTTAAAAGACTTTAATGATTATAGAAAAGCTAATAATAAAATAAATAAAGCTTATAAGGATAGAATAAAGTGGGCTAAAAAATGTTGGATTAATATGGCCAACTCAGGTAAATTTAGTAGTGATAGAACTATAAAAGAGTATGCAAAGGATATATGGAATATAGATAGTAAAGGTTTATAAGAGTATAATAAAAGACTCCTTTTTAGGAGTCTTTTATGATGATATTAACTTATTTATAAAATACATGGTCTCCAATACGTGTTAAATAAGTTTTGTTATTTACAATCCAAGTAGCACTTGCTTTTTTAGGGTTAAAAAAGTAAGTTGCATCTCCAACTGGTCTTTTATAATTTAACGCATCCTTCGCTGCCTGAATACTTTCCTTTGATGGAGTATTATAGATAGTACCTTCTTCAACTGGACTAAATTGAGGAATACCATTAAAATATTCAAAGATAACTCCCTTTATAGTATTAGGAAAATCATTAGAGTTTACTCTATTTATAATTACATTACCTACTGCTAATTTACCCTTATAAGGTTCACCTTCAGATTCAGCATTTATAATTCTTGAAAGCCAATATAAATCATTAGATGAATTTCTTGAAGTGCGGGAAACATGTGAATTGTATAAAGTAGTTAAAGTGTTTTTTCCAGCTATACCATCAACTGCTAAGCCTTTAGCCTTTTGAAAATTAATTACTGCTCTTTTTGTTATAGAACCATAAATTCCATCCACTGTTCCTGCTGAAAAACCCTTATCGTTTAGTGTCTTTTGAAGTTTATAAACTTCACTACCTTTACTTCCAACTTTTAACAAATGATAGGAAGTATAAAGGACTGAAAGGGTCTGATTACCTGCAATACCATCTATTAAAAGACCTTTTGTCTTTTGAAAATTAATTACACCCCTTTTAGTCATCGAGCCATAAATACCATCTACAGTTCCAACTGAAAAGCCTTTATTGTTAAGTGTTCTTTGTAGTTTAGTAACTTCATAACCTCTACTTCCATACTTTAATGTATTATAAGATTCAGCAAATACATTAGAAGTAAAAAAAAGTAAAAGAGTAATAAATAAACATGTAGAAATAAACGTTTTTAACTTTAAATTCATTAAATTAAAACTCCTTCCTATGTTTTATTTCTAAGGGAAAAAGATGTAAATATTTTAATTTTATAATAATCACTTTTATATCGTAAACATTATTATACAGACTAAAATGCATTATGTCAACCAAACAATGCTAAAAAACAATTAAAGTTAAGTAAATAAAGGAAGTTAAAGGGTTAACAAAATAAAACTTAATTTTATGTAAAGCAAAACTAAAAGTGTGTAAAATAATTATAAGGAAATATTAGTTTTTTAAAGTCTAAGAAAGTAGCTAAAAAACATTTAAAAAATTTTAAAAAAGGTGTATAATTATTAGAGTGACATTTAAAACGCACAGATTTACTGTGCATTTTTTTGTGCGTAAAAATTTGAGAGGAGGAGTTATACAAAGAGTTGTATAACAAACTAAATTTGATTACAATTACAGGATTAGGATTAAGATTTGGAGATAAGAAGCTATTTGAAGATGTAAATTTAAAATTTACACCGGGGAATTGTTATGGTGTTATAGGTGCAAATGGAGCAGGAAAGTCAACCTTTTTAAAGGTTTTATCTGGAGAAATCGATTCAGATGAGGGAAATGTATCAATCACACCAGGTGAGAGATTGGCAGTATTAAAGCAAGATCATTTTGAATTTGATGAATTTACTGTTTTAGACACAGTAATTATGGGACATAAAAGATTATATGAAATAATTAAGGAAAAAGAAACACTTTATCAAAAGGAAGATTTCAGTGAAGAAGACGGAGTTAAGGCTTCTAAATTAGAAGGAGAGTTTGCTGAATTAGATGGTTGGGATGCAGAAGTAAATGCAGAAAAACTTCTAATGGGTTTAGGGATACCTAAGGATGTACACTATAAAAGTATGAAAGAAATAAAGTCAAATCAAAAGGTTAAAGTTTTATTGGCTCAATCACTTTTTGGTGATCCTGATATACTTTTACTAGATGAGCCTACTAACCATTTAGATTTTAAAGCTATAAATTGGTTACAAGACTTTTTATTAGATTATGAGAAGATAGTTATTATAGTATCCCATGATAGATATTTTCTAAACAAAGTATGTACACATATGGTTGATATAGATTATGGGAAAGCAAAATTATATGTTGGTAACTATGATTTCTGGTATGAGTCTAGTCAACTTGCCTTAAAAATGATGAAGGAACAAAACAAGAAAAAGGAAGAAAAAGTAAAAGAACTTCAAAATTTTATAGCAAGATTTAGCTCGAATGCTTCAAAGGCTAAACAAGCTACTTCAAGAAAGAAACTATTAGATAAAATTACAATAGATGATATAAAGCCATCTTCAAGACAATATCCCTTTGTTGGATTTAATCCAGAAAGAGAAGCGGGTAAGGATATTTTAACTGTAGATGAAATAAGTAAGGATATTGATGGTGTAAATGTATTAAATGATATTTCATTTACTGTAAATAAAGGTGATAAAATTATTATCCTTGGAAGAAACGATGTTGCTAAAACGACTCTTTTTAAAATATTAATGGGTGAAATAGAGGCAGATAATGGTGATTATAAATGGGGAGTTACAACAAAAAGAGATTATTTACCAAAGGATAATTCAAAATATTTTGATGATGTGGATTTAAATTTAGTAGATTGGTTAAGACAATTCTCTGAAGAGAAATCAGAAACCTTTATTAGAGGTTTCTTAGGTAAGATGTTATTTTCTAAACAAGAACCTTTAAAAAAGTCATCGGTTCTTTCAGGAGGGGAAAAGGTAAGATGTATGTTTTCTAAATTAATGCTTTCTAAAGCAAACGTGTTATTACTTGATGAACCAACTAATCATTTAGATTTAGAATCTATACAGGCTGTTAATAATGGTTTAATAGCCTTTAAAGGTACTATGTTATTTACCTCCCATGACCATAAGTTTATTCAAACTATTGCAAATAGGGTTATAGAAATAACTCCTAAGGGTATAATCGATTATCAAGGTACATTTGATGAATTCTTAGAAAATGAAGATCTTCAAAATAAAATAGATAAGATGTATGAATAGGTATTATTAGGTAATTATTTAAGGAGAATGTTAATATGAAAAAGAAATTAGTATTAGCTGAAAAGCCCTCTGTCGGTAGAGATTTAGCCAGGGTTTTAAAGTGTGAGAAAAAAGGAAATGGATATATAGAAGGTGGAAAGTATATAGTAACTTGGGCTCTTGGACATTTAGTTACACTAGCAGAGCCTGAAAAATATAATAAAAATTATAAAACATGGAATATTGAAGATTTACCAATGTTACCATCACAGTTAAAGCTAGAAGTTATGAAAAAAACTAGAAAACAATTTAATACTGTAAAGGGATTAATGAATAGAAAAGACGTATCAGAGATTATTATAGCAACAGATGCCGGTAGGGAAGGAGAACTTGTTGCAAGGTGGGTTATAAAAAAAGCATATATAAAAAAGCCAATCAAACGTCTATGGATATCTTCTGTTACAGATAAGGCAATTAAGGAAGGTTTTAATAATTTAAAAGATGGTAAGGATTATAAAAATTTATACAAGTCAGCTGTTGCTAGGGCTGAAACTGATTGGTATATTGGTATGAATGCAACAAGGGCTTTAACCTGTAAATATAATGCCCAACTATCCTGTGGAAGGGTCCAAACCCCTACATTAGCGATTATTAATAAAAAGGAATTAGAGATTAAAAACTTTAAGTCAAAGACTTACTATGGCATAATGGCAGAATCTAAGGGGTTAAAATTAGCTTGGCAAGATGGTAAAACTAAGGATATAAAGACATTTAATAAAAATAAGAGTAATAAAATATTAAAAAATATTAAGAATATAGAGAATAAAAAAGCTAAGATAATAAAAATAAATAAAACTAACAAAACAAGTTATTCTCCAAAGTTATATGATCTTACAGAATTACAAAGAGATGCTAATAAATTATTTGATTTTTCAGCAAAGGAAACACTTTCTATCATGCAAAATTTATATGAAAGATATAAGCTTTTAACTTATCCAAGGACAGACTCTAGATATATAACTACAGATATAGTTTCTACTTTAAAAGATAGAATAAAATCTTTAAATTTAAAACCATATAAGAAATTCACTTCTAAACTTTTTAAAAAGCCTATAAAGGCTAATAAATCCTTCGTTGATAATAATAAAGTTTCAGATCACCACGCAATAATACCGACTGAGGAAATACCAATTTTAGATTCATTATCTAGAAAGGAAAGAAAAATTTATGATTTAGTTGTTAAGAGATTCTTAGCAGTATTATATCCTCCATTTGAATATGAACAAACCACTATAAAAGCAAAAATAGGGGATGAAATTTTTATAGCTAAGGGCAAGATAGTTAAATCTAAAGGATGGAAAGAAATTTATGATAATGATAAATTGGATTTAAATAAAGATAAATTACCTAATCTTAATAAGGGAGAAGAAATAAATATATCAAAAGTTTATCAAACTACTGGAGAAACTAAACCACCGGCACCATTTAATGAAGGAACTTTACTTTCAGCTATGGAAAATCCAAAAAAATATATGGATAATGAAAATAAGGATTTAATTAAAACCATAGGTAAAACTGGAGGATTAGGTACAGTAGCAACTAGAGCTAGTATTATTGAAAAGTTATTTAAAAGCTATTTAATAGAGAAAAAAGGAAAATCAATATACTTAACCTCTAAGGGTAGACAACTATTAGGGTTAGTTCCAGAGGATTTAAAGTCCCCAGAATTAACAGCTGAGTTTGAACAGAGACTAAGTGATATATCTAAAGGAGCTCTTAATAAGGATAAATTTATTAATGAAATGAAAAATTACGCAAAAGATGTGGTTAAGGAGATAAAGAATAAAAAAGAGGAATTTAAACATGATAATCTAACAAGAAATAGATGTCCTGAATGTAATAAATATATGTTAGAGATAAAAAATAAAAATGGAAGAATGCTTGTATGTCAGGATAGAGAATGTGGATATAAAAAAGGATTTGTAAAAAAATCCAACGCTAGATGTCCAAAATGTTATAAAAAGATGGAACTTAGAGGTAAAGGCAAGGGCAAAACGTTTGTTTGTAAATGTGGATATAGAGAAAAATTGTCTGCATTTAAAAAAAGAAAAGGTGGAAAGAAAAAAGTTTCTAAAAAAGAGGTAAAAAAATACCTTAAAAAGCAGAAAAAAGAAAAAGAAGAACCAATTAATACAGCACTTAAAGATGCTTTATCTAAGTTAAAGTTAGACTAACATAAAAGTATAGTTTTTATAATTCAATCTAAGATATGTAAAAAAATATTGACATGTATCGACAACATAAGTATACTTATAAACAATAATTAAATCAAATATAATCTTATCCAGAGTGATGGAGGGAACTGGCCCGAAGAAGTCCAGCAACCTATATATTTATGTATATAGGTGCTAATTCCAGCGGTAAAATACCGATAGATGAGAGATTAGGATATAAAAACCTTCTCATTATAATGAGAAGGTTTTTATTTACAATAAGTGCGAAAAGCCCACTCCTTCAGGTGTGGGATGGATAGCACGTTGGATGAAAATAAAAATTATAATTTGTGTATGTAACTTTAGAAAATACAAATAATATCTATTATAATTAAAATATTGAAAATATATACAGAAGAACAAAAATAACAGTATCATTAATTATCATTTTGTTTTTTATCCTAGGTATATAAGGAAAATATTCTTAATGTCTAATGTATAAAAAGATTTAAAACTTTGGTTAATAACATATTTAAAGAGTTAGATATTAAAAAAGTGAGGTAAATACTTTGTCAAATTTTATTTTAACGCTTAAATTAGACACAGAAAAATATCAAGAGGATATATTAACCAAAAGATTAGAAATAAGTAGAAATATTTATAATTCATGCTTAGGTGAGTTATATAAAACATATAATCATATGAAAGACTCTAAGGATTATCAAAGAATAGTAAAGCTTTCTAAGGGAAAAAAGCGAAATAAAAAGTTTAAAGAGTTGAATGAAAAATATGGTTTGACAGAATATTCAATTCATAAATATGTAAAACCAATACAAAAGCATTTTAAGAAAAATATAGATAGTTTTACAGCACAAAAGATAGCGACAAGATGTTTTAATGCTTTTTTAAAATTAATGTTTCATCAAGCCAATGAAGTTTATTTTAAAAGATTTGGTGAAATGAATAGCGTTGAGGGAAAATCTAATAAGACTGGAATTAGATTTAAAGATAATAAATTATTATGGAACAAATTAGAAATACCTGTAATTATAAAAAAGAATGATGAATATGCACATATGGCTTTAATTAATAGAGTTAAGTATTGTAGGATAGTTAGAAAGTTTATTCGTGGTAAATATAAGTTTTATATTCAACTTGTATTAGATGGAGTGTTACCAACTAAAATAAATAAAAAAACTGGTGAAATTAAAAATAGTATAAATAAAGGTGATGTAGGTATTGATATAGGTACTCAAACCATTGCTATATCAAGTCAATATGATGTTAAGCTATTAGAGCTAGCACCTGAAGTTAAAATAATAGAAAAAGAAAAAAGGAAACTATTAAGAAAACTAGATAGACAAAGAAGAAGTAATAATCCTAATAATTATAATAAAGATGGAACTATAAGAAAAGGTATTAAATTAAAATGGAATATTTCTAATAGATATATTAAAACTAAAAATGAATTAAGAGAAATACAAAGAAAACAGTCTGCAATAAGAAAACAATCCCATGAAAAACTTGCTAACTATATACTTAGCTTAGGAAATAGAGTATTAGTTGAGAAGATGAATTATAAAGGACTACAAATAAAAGCGAAGGAAACAACTATTAATGAAGAAACCGGAAAATATAATAGAAAGAAAAGATTTGGAAAGTCGTTAGCAAATAAAGCACCATCAATGTTTTTAACTATATTGGATAATAAGTTAAAATGGCATGGTGAAGAATTGTTGAAAATAGATACTTATAAAGTTAAAGCTAGTCAATATAATCATATCGAAGATAAATATATTGAAAAGAAATTAAGTGATAGATGGAATGATTTTTTAGAATTTAAAATACAGAGAGATTTATATAGTGCGTTTATTATCCAAAATGTAATCGGTAAAAACCTAGATAAAATAGACAGAGAAAAAATGATAAATACATTTGATAATTTTAAAAAGCTACATGATAAAGAAATAGAAAGAATTAGAAATAGTAAAGTTAAATTAATATCAAGTATGGGTTTATAAGATTTAATATAAAAGGTTTTGACACGAGCCTAAAATATCGTTAAAGTAATCCATTGGGATATGCTTTGATAGTGAAAGTCTTAGAAAAATTAATTAGTTTTTATATGTTGTAGGTTATTTTAAGTATAAATAATTGAGAGTATAAAAGAAGTTAATCTATCTAAGAACCCCTTGCCTTTAGGCATGGGAGTGTCAGCTAAGACAGCTGAAAAAAGATTAGAAATAGCTAGTAAAATAATAGATAAAGCCAAAGAGTTTAAAATACCTGAAGAAAACATTATTATAGATTGTCTTGTACTTACTGCATCAGCAGCCCAAGAATCAGTAATGGAAACTTTAAAGGCAATTCCTTTAATTAAATCAAAATACAGAGTAAAAACTACCCTTGGGGCAAGTAATGTATCCTTTGGACTTCCAAATAGAAAACTAATAAATTCAACTTATTTAGCAATCGCTTTAGGATATGGATTAGATGCACCGATAACTGACTCAACATCGGAAATTATTATGGATACTGTAAGATCTTTTAAAGTTATTACAAATCAAGATAAGGAATGTAGAGAGTATATAGATTTTTATAATAAAATGCCTAAAAAAGATAAAGGCAATAAAAAAATAGATAAAGATTTAAAACAGATTATAATAGATGGTTTGAAGGATGAAGTATATTTTAAAACTAAAGAGCTTTTAAAGACTATGGATTCAATGGATATAGTTGATAATTACTTAATAAAGGCACTAGATATAGTTGGAGAAAAATACGATAGGAAAGATATATTTCTTCCGCAACTTATAAGAAGTGCAGAAACAGTGAAAATATCCTTTGATTTAATAAAAGAAAAACTTAAGGAAGAAGGAAGGGATGAAATATCTAAAGGAAAAATAGTTCTTTCAACAGTCAAAGGAGATATCCATGATATAGGAAAAAATATAGTAAAAATACTTCTTGAAAATTATGGCTTTGATATAATAGATCTTGGAAAAGATGTTGATATAAAAGAAATAGTAAATGTAGTAATAAAAGAAGATATTAAATTAGTAGGACTAAGTGCCCTTATGACAACTACAGTTAAAAGTATGGAGGAAACTATAAAAGAGATTAAAAAGTATAAGCCTAAATGTTCAATAATGGTAGGAGGCGCAGTTTTAAATGAAAAGTATTCTAAAATGATAAAAGCAAACTACTATTGTAAAGATGCAAAAGAAGCTGTAAATGTTGCAAAGGAGATTTTTAAAGTTTAAAGGGTTTCTTATAGTACTTATATAATAGAAGGCATGGTATCCTTTGAGTATTTTATGTTCAAAAGATATCATGCCTTTTAATATGGGTTTAAAATAAATAGTTTTTATGCTAATTTTGTTGTCCATGATTCACAATTCCAAATATCAGTAACAATATCTTCATAAAATTCAGGTTCATGGCAAATAAGAAGAATGCTTCCGTTATATTCCTGTAAAGCTCTTTTTAATTCCTTTTTAGCATCCACATCTAAATGATTTGTTGGCTCATCAAGAACTAAGATATTAGTTTCCTTATTAATTAGCTTACATAGACGAACTTTAGATTTTTCTCCACCACTTAATACTTTAATTTTACTTTCTATATGTTTTGTCATTAACCCGCACTTTGCAAGGGCTGAACGAACTTCTACTTGTTTTAATGAAGGGAATTCATCCCAAATTTCTTCAATACATGTATTATAATTATCCTTTTTAATTTCTTGTTCGAAATATCCAATGTTTTGATAATCTCCAAGTTCAACAGATCCTGAAATAGGTTTTATTTTCCCTAGTATACTTTTAAGAAGTGTTGTTTTACCAAGACCATTAGCACCAACAAGGGCAATTTTTTGCTTTCGTTCCATACGTAAATTTAAAGGTTTTGAAAGAGGTTTATCGTAACCTATAACTAAATTGTTTGTCTCAAATATTAGTTTTCCAGATGTTTTTGATTCTTTAAAATTAAATTCTGGTTTAGGTTTTTCTTTACTAAGTTCTATTAATTCCATTTTATCAAGCTTTTTTTGTCTAGACATTGCCATATTTCTAGTGGAGACCCTTGCTTTATTTCTAGCAACAAAGTCCTTAAGATCAGCAATTTCTTTTTGTTGTTTTTTATAAGCAGCTTCAAGTTGTTTTTTCTTAGCTTCATGAATTCTTTTGAAATTATCATAATCACCTACATAACGATTTAAATTTTCATCTTCAACGTGATATATAAGGTTAATTACACTATTGAGAAATGGAATGTCATGGGAGATTAAAATAAAAGCATTTTCATAATTTTTAAGATATATTTTTAGCCATTCAATATGATCTTCATCTAAAAAATTGGTTGGTTCATCAAGTAGTAAGATATCAGGTTTTTCAAGGAGTAACTTAGCAAGTAAAACTTTTGTCCTTTGACCACCACTAAGATCATGAACATCCTTATCAAGTCCAACTTTATCTAGACCAAGACCACGGGCAATTTCTTCAACTTTTGCATCTATTGTATAAAAGTCATTATTAGTTAATAAATCTTGAATTGTACCTAATTCTTCAAGTAATTGTTCTAATTCTAGGGAACTAGCATCGGTCATTTTATCACATATTTCATTCATTTCTAATTCAAGGTCAAAGAGATATTTAAAAGCACTTTTAAGGACATCTCTAATGGTTTGTCCCTTCTTTAGATAAGTATGTTGATCTAGATAACCAACTCTAACCCTTTTAGCCCATTCTATAGTTCCTTCTTCAGGTTGTAACTTTCCAGTTATAAGATTCATGAAAGTGGATTTACCTTCTCCATTATCTCCTATAAGACCAACATGTTCACCCTTTAAAAGTCGGAATGATACATCTGTAAAGATAGCGCGGGCTCCAAATCCATGATTTAAATTTTTCACTGTTAAAATACTCATGTAATGCTCCTTTCAATTGTGTGGTACTTAAATTAAATTTTCACATTAATTACAAATAAAAATACACGCATACTACTGATTATATATCAGCTGATAACTCTTTTAAAGTAAAATTTAGATTAAAAGTTAATAATTTTTATACTTATTATAATAAAGTATTAACCATGACAGTGAAAGATTAGTTAAAAAGGGTCTTAATAAAATAGATAGGTAGTAATTTATTAAGGAATATTTAAGACAAAAAACGACATTTTATTAAGTGAGTGTTTGTAAAAAGATATTTATTTGTGTATAATTTGATTAGAAAAGTAAGTTACTAAATTAAGGGTGAGTTTATTTGAAATTCAATAAAAACAATATTGAAAATATTTTTTTAATCTGCATAGTAACAGTTTTTGCAGGACAGTTATATATCAATCCTGTATTAGAGTGGTTTAGATTCTCCTTTGCAGTAATTGTTTTATCCTTATTGTTACTGTATTTTAAAAAAGTATCTCCAATAATAGTCTCTACTATTATTGCATTTTTTATGTTTATCTTTAGGGCCTTTGTTCATTATATGGCTTTTTTTGATATGACATTTTTAAATACAATAATACACTACTCTCCAGTGGCAACATTTTATATAGTATTTGGTATTTTGTTTGTAAAATTAAAGGTAAGAAAAAAACTAAATAAGCCATTATCTTTTATTATATCTTTATGGATTTGTGATAGTGTAGGAAATATGGCTGAAGCTATATTTAGAAGTTTCCAAGAATATTATCCCTTTGATAGGGCAATATTTTTTATTATTTTAATAGGACTTATAAGATCAATAATAATATATCTAGCTTATTATTTATCCCTTTATTATAAAGAGAGATATGAAAGGGAACAAAAGGAAAATAGAATAAAGGAATTATTATTATTTATTGCAAAACTTAAGACAGAGTTGTTTTTTCTTAGAAAATCTAAAATAGATATAGAAAATACTATGCAACAAAGTTATAACTTATATGAAAGATTAGAACATACGCCATATAAAGAAGATGCCCTTGTTATTGCTAAAAACATACATGAAATAAAGAAGGATTATTATAGGGTTGTAGTAGGAATGGAAAATACATTATCAGAAAATGATAATATGTATATGTATGTGAGTGAGATTTTTTCTATAATTAATGATAATACCCTTAAATTACTCGAAATGAATGATAAGAAAATAAAATTAAAATTTTCGGTAAATTATAATTTTAGAACAGCTGATTTTTATCCTTTAATTTCAGCACTTAATAATCTAATAATAAATTCTATTGAATCAATAGAAAATAAGGGAGAAATTAAGGTTTCTGAAGAAAGGGAAAACGATTTTTATGTATTTAAAGTAACTGATAATGGAATTGGGATACCTGATGAGGATATGGATTTATTATTTGAACCTGGTTTTTCTACTAAATATGATATGACAACAGGGAATATGTCAACTGGAATAGGATTATCCCATGTAAAAAATATAGTGAAAAATCACTATGATGGTAATATTAATGTGTTTAGCAAAGAAAAAAACGGGACAACCTTTAAAATCACTATTCCTATGGAAAATTTAAAATAAGGAAGGGATAATATGAACGATAGGTTTTATATAGTAGATGATGATAAGGTAATACAACGGGTTTTAAAAAATATTATTATAAAGAATAATTTAGGGGATATTATAGGATTTTCAGATAATGGTAAAGAAGCTATAGAGGATATAAAAACATTAAATCCCGATATAGTTTTAGTTGATTTATTATTGCCCGATGTGGACGGAATAGGTATAGTTTCAAGGTTAAGAAAAGAAAAATGTGATTCTGTTTTTATAATGATATCAGAGGTAAATGCTAAGGATATAGTTTCTAAAGCTTATAAAGAAGGTATTGAACTTTATATTAACAAACCTATAAACGTAATTGAGGTTATTTCAGTTATAAAAAAAGTGAAAGAAAAAATGAAAATGACAAAAATAATTAAAAATTTTGAAGATGCTATGGAAACTATAAGTTTTTTAAAAGGAACATCATCAAATGAAATAAAAAGAAAAACAGACAGAGAAAAAATAGAAACAATTTTAGCTAAGTTAGGTATATTAGGTGAAGCAGGGAATAATGATATTGTGGAAATAGTTCTTTGGTTAGAAAATAAAAATAGTGAAAATATTATGAATTATAAATTATCGGACTTATATAGTTATTTAAATAAAAAATATAAAGAAGAATACGAAGTATCATCTAATGTAGGTGCCATAGAACAAAGAATAAGAAGAGCTATTAATAAGGGACTTAAAAATATTGCTAATATAGGTATAGAAGATTATAGTAATGACTTTTTTTCTAGATATGCAAGTATTCTTTATGATTTTACAGAAGTAAGAAAACAAATGGATTTTGCAAGGGGAAAATCAAAATATAGTGGGAAGGTAAACATAAAAAAGTTTCTTGAGGGAATATTAATATCATTAAATAATATATAAAATAACCTTAGGCATAGCCTAAGGTTATTTTTATTAGGAGTAAAATATTATTATGTTTAAGAATTATCAGAATTTTTAAAGTATTATTTTGTTTGTTTATGTCGGAATAGGTAGGGAAAACATTATCATTATTATAGCTTGTTAAGTCTACATAAATCTCAGAGGGGGATTAAATTAAGAATTAACGAGTACAAAATTTAAGGAGGAGTTAATATTGAAACTAACTACTAAAATTTTACTTGGTTTGTTAGCAGGTATAGTTGTTGGGCTAGCTTTAGGAGGAAATCCAGCAATTGCAACAACATTTATCCAGCCTATAGGGACTTTATTTATTAATTTAATTAAAATGATAATTGTACCATTAGTATTTGCATCATTAATAGTAGGTGCATCCAGTGTAGGAGATCCTAAGACTCTTGGTAGAATAGGTGGAAAGACTGTTCTTTATTATCTAGTAACTACAGCCTTTGCAATTACTATAGGACTTATCCTAGGTGGAGTATTCCAACCAGGTGTAGGATTAGATATGGCAGTAAAGGCTACAGAAACAACAGCTAAAGAACAACCAGCACTTATAGAAACATTATTAAATATTATACCTAGAAATCCACTAAATGGGTTAGTTCAAGGTAATATGTTACAAATTATTGCTTTTGCACTTTTCTTAGGAATAGGAGTTACATCTTTACCTGATGAAAAAGGAAAACCTTTTATCGATTTCTTTGATAGTTTAGCTGAAATTATGTATAGTATTACAGCTTTTATAATGAAGTTAGCTCCATATGGTGTATTTGGACTTATAGCACCAGTTGTAGCTAGTAACGGACCTTCTGTATTATTACCGTTAATAAAAGTTATAATTGCAGTATATTTAGGTTGTTTATTACATGCATTTTTAGTTTATGGACCAGCAGTAAGAATATTTGCAAAACTAAATCCTTTTAAATTCTTCAAAGGAGTACTACCAGCAGCAGTAACAGCTTATTCTACAAGTAGTAGTTCTGGTACACTACCAGTAAGTATTAAATCTGTAAAGGAAAATATAGGTGTTTCTGATAAAATAGCAAGTTTTGTACTTCCTTTAGGAGCTACTATAAATATGGATGGTACAGCTTTATATCAAGGAGTATGTGCACTTTTCATTGCTCAAGTTTATGGAATTGAATTGACATTTGCACAAATGGCAACAATTGTACTAACAGCAACATTAGGTTCTATCGGTACAGCTGGGGTACCTGGTGCAGGTATGATAATGCTATCTATAGTATTACAATCAGTAGGATTACCTTTAGAAGGAGTAGCTTTAGTAGCAGGTATAGACAGAGTATTAGATATGGCAAGAACTTCAATAAATGTAGTTGGAGATACTTCAGCAGCTACTATTATTGCAGCAACTGAGGGTGAATTAGACGAACCTGAAGAATTAAAAACCACAGCTTAAAAAAAGATGGTGGAAAAAATGAATAAAAAATTAGGAATAATAGGTGGTATGGGTCCATTAGCAACTGTGAATCTTTTTAAAAGAATTGTTTCTTTAACGGATGCTAAAAAGGATCAAGAACATCTACAAATAACAATAGAAAATAACACTAAAATACCTGATAGAACTTCCTATATTTTAAATAAGGGTGAAGATCCTAAGGAAGAATTAATAAAGTCAGCTAAAATATTAGAAAAATCAGGTGCAAAGTATTTAGTAATGCCCTGTAATACAGCCCATTATTTTTATGATGATATTATTAAAAATATAAATATCCCCCTTTTAAATATGATTGAAGAGACAACTAATTATATTTTAAAATATTATCCAAATAAAAAAATAGGGTTATTATCTACAGAAGGTACAGCTAAATCAGAAGTATATGATAAATATTTTAATAAAAATGGAGTTAAATTATATAAATTAGATAAAGAAAAGCAAGATTGTGTATCTAAATTTATATATGATATAAAAAAGGGTAATGATAAAGACTCTATTAGTAATTTTAAAGATGTTTTAATACATTTGAGAAATCAAGGAATAGAAGTTTTTATATTAGGTTGTACAGAACTATCTGCAGCTTATGATATATATGGGTTTGAAGGGAATTTTATAGATCCTTTAGATGTAATTGCAAAAAAAGCAATTGAATATGGAGGAAAAAAGTTAAAGGGTACAAACTAAATTAGTTTGTACTCTTTTTTATATTGATTATTAAAACCTTTGATTTACATTAGTTTGTAAATCGAAGGTTTTTTTACATAAATTTTTTAATATCTGTTAAAAATAGATTATAAGTATCTAAAAAAATTAAAAGAAAGTAAGTTAGAGATTTTAACTTAAATATAAAAGGAGTGATTACAATTAAAGCTGTAGTTATGGCAGGAGGAAAAGGAACTAGGTTAAGACCTTTAACATGTGATTTACCAAAACCTATGGTACCAATATTAAATAAGCCAATAATGGAGTATTCTATAGAGCTTTTAAGAAAATACGGTATTAAAGATATAGCAGTAACAATGGCATATTTACCCTCTGTAATAACAGATTATTTTACAACAGGGGATCATTGGGGGGTAAATTTAAAATATTATATTGAGAAAAGCCCCTTAGGAACTGGAGGAAGTGTTAAAAATGCTGATGACTTTTTAGATGATACTTTTATTGTTATAAGTGGAGATGCATTGACTGATATTGATATAAGTAAGGCAATAAAATTTCATAAAGAAAAGAATTCAAAAGCAACACTTTTACTAAAGAAGGAATCTGTTCCTTTAGAGTATGGAGTAATTATTACTGATGAAGATGATAAAATAGTAAGGTTTTTAGAAAAACCTAGTTGGGGAGAAGTTTTTAGTGACACAATAAATACTGGGATTTATATTTTAGAACCAGAGGTATTAGATTATTTTAATAAGGGTGAAAACTTTGACTTTAGTAAAGATCTATTCCCTAAATTACTAGAAGATAAAATACCAATGTATGGCTATGTTATAGAAAATTATTGGTCTGATGTTGGAGATTTAAATTCTTATAAAGATACTCAATTTGACATACTTAAGGGGAAAGTAAATTTAAGTTTTTCAGAAAGTCAAATTGAAAAAGGAATATGGATAGGTGAAGGTAGTACTATAGGAAATGCTGTTAATTTAGAACCTCCTGTTTATATAGGTAAGAATTGTCATATCGATAATGATACTACACTAGGACCATTTACGATTATAGGTGATAATAGTGAGATTAAATACAAAAATTCTATCGAAAGAAGCATTATATGGAAAAATACTAGAATAAGCAACAATTCTCAAATAAAGGGTAGTGTAATCTGTAGTAATGTAGCTTTGAAAGAAAGAGTTAACTTATATGAGGATTCAGTTATTGGTTCTGGTAGTGAATTAGCAAATGAAGTAGTAATTAAACCAAATATTAAGATATGGCCCCATAAGAAGATAGACGAAAATACTGTAGCTAATCAAAATATGGTTTGGGGTACTAAGGTTTCAAAAACCCTTTTTGGGTTTAGAGATATTTCAGGAGAGATTAATATAGATATAACTCCTGAGTTTGCATCTAAATTAGGGTCTTCTTTTGCATCTACACTAAAGGGAGATGATACCTATGTGGTAAGTTCTGATGATACTAATGCTTCAAGAAGTATTAAGAATTCATTAGTATCAGGGATTTTATCCACAGGAGGGGGAATAATAGATATAACAGAGGGGTCTGTAGCAATGAACAGATTTGCAGTACGTCATTATAAGGCTAGTGGTGGCATACATGTGAGAATGGATGACTCTGAATTAAATAAAGTTCATATAGAAATAATAGATAGTCATGGAGCTAATATAGATAGAAATACAGAGAGAAAGATAG
The DNA here is from genome assembly GCA_009711785.1 of Bacillota bacterium. Taxonomy (GTDB): domain Bacteria; phylum Bacillota; class Clostridia; order Tissierellales; family MES13; genus MES13. The sequence goes on along the minus strand of VENA01000016.1, from coordinate 77,483 downwards.
AGAATATATTTAATAGAGAAGACTTTGAAAGATGTAATAGGGATAGAATCAAAGATATAATAAGGGTTAATAATTTTTCATCTTTATATATAAGATATGGATTAGATTTAATGAAGGATATAGATAAGATAAAAATAAAAAATCCTAAACTAATAATAAGTTCAAGGTCTAGCAACATATTAAATTATGCTAAAAAATTCCTCGAAGATCTAGGTTGTGAAATACAAATAGATAATTCTATTAATAAGTATACCTCGGTAAAGGACTATTTAACAAGTATATCTAGTGAAGTTGTAGACATAAAGGCAGATATGGGAATAATATTTAGTGAAAATGGAGAAAATTTAATATTAATTGACAATAAAGGAACAATAATAGATAAAGAGAAATATATGGCTTTGATATCTTTAATAGCTTTAAGAGAAGATAATAAAAGTAAATTAGTTGTACCATATAATTCTCCTAGAATAATTGAAAAGATAGCAAACGAACACAATACTAATGTAATACGTACAAAATCAAATCCTTCAGATGTTATGAGAAAAATGATTACTAATAATAAAAATACACAATTATTACAGTATGTATTATATTTTGATGGAATTTGGGGTTCTGGAAAAATAATAGATTTCTTAGTAAAAAGGGATATAAATTTAAGTGTATTAATAGATGAAATACCTGATTTTCACTTTGTTAAACAAGAAATTGAATGTCACTGGAAAGATAAAGGTAGAGTTATTAGAGAAGTAATAGAGGAACATAAAGATGAAGATATAGAATTATTTGAAGGAGTAAAGATAAACAGTGATAAAGGATGGGCATTAATACTTCCTGATAGTGAAAAGCCTTTATTTAATGTATATACAGAAGGTTTTTCAGAGGAATATGCTAAAGAGTTATCAACAGTTTTTAGTGATAAGGTTAAAAGTTTACTAAACAAAAAATAAAATATAAAAATCAAACCTAGTAAGAGATAATAAGTCTCTAAAGTTCTAGGTTTTGATTTTTGTAGTTAATAAACTAAATGAAAGGAATGAGGAAAAATGCCAATATTCATTCTTTTAATAATAGCAGGGATTCTTTTAATAATAAGTTTAAAAAGCTATAGAAGAAGTGATGAAAAGATACCTGGAATTAAGGATGTGTTATTAAATAGTGAAGAGTTAGAAGAACATGCCAAAGAACTTGCAGACAATCAAATGGTATCTAAGGATTTAAAGTCTAATAAGCTTCTTATAAGTAGACTTAATAGTAATTATAAAATCATAGCTAATATTTATAAAAGGCTTAATGAGTCAGATCGGCAAAAGTCTCCTGCTTCACAATGGCTTTTAGATAATTTTTATTTGATAGAAGAACAATTTAAAGAGACAAAACAAAATTTAAAAAAAGATAAGTATTTAAGACTCAATGTGCTTAAAACAGGTAAGTTAAAGGATTTTCCAAGAGTATATGAAATAGCTTTAGAGTTAATTTCCCATACTGATGGAAAATTAGATAGTGAAGACTTAATAGGATTTGTAAAAGCCTATCAGACAAGGTATATTTTATCTATTGCAGAAGTTTGGTCTTTATCATTAATGTTAAGAATAGCATTGATAGAATATATAAAAAATATTAGCGAAGAAATTGATTTTATACATCAACAATGGGAAAAAGCTGAAGAAACGGTTATAGGAAATATATATCTTAAGGATTCAGTAAATGAAAACTTAAAGACAATGGAAAAAATTAATTTTGCATATATTGAACATTTATTAACACTTATTAGAAAACAGGATACTGACAATGGAGAAGTTTTAGACATTATAGAAAAAAAAGCTACTGATTATGATTTAGATATAGATAAGATAGCTGAACAAGCCCATAAAGAACAGGCAAAATTTAAAATGTCAATGGGAAATGCCATACTTAGTCTAAAAGATATTTCAAGTCTTAATTGGATAAATGTATATGAAAGACTTTGTGTTGTAGAAGATATATTAAAGTTAGATCCCAGTGGTAAGTATAAAGGTATGGATTTTCAATCTAAGGAATATTACAGAAATGAAATTGAAAAATTAGCTAGAAAATGTAATACCACAGAAACTAATGTAGCAAGAAAAGCTTTAAAGCTTGCTGAAGAAAATAAAAATGAACAAAGGAAAAATCATATTGGATACTATATTATAGATAAAGGAAGAAAAAGGTTATTTAAAAAGTTTAATACTAGACCATCTAATTATATTTTACATGGTTATCCTTTATCATATTATATTATACCTATAGTTGTATTTACTTTATTAATTACAGGTGGTTTTTCATTTTATTCATATAATAATTTGAGTAGTTATTTTTTAAGTTTTATTGTAGCAGTTGTTATTTTAATACCAGCTAGTGAAATTTCAATTTCTTTAATAAACTGGTTTATAACCCATGCTTTTTCACCTGCAATATTACCTAAGCTTGAATATAAAGAAGGTTTACCAAAAGAAGTCTCTACTTTAGTTGTAATACCTACATTATTAACTAGTAAAAAACAAGCTAAAGAGTTAGTAAAAAGATTAGAAGTATTTTATTTAGCAAACAAAGAGGAAAATATTTACTTTGCCATTGCAGGTGATTACAAGGATTCAGATAAAAAAGAAACCAATATGGATAAAGAAATAATAGAAAAAACTTTAAAAGAAATTAAAAAATTAAATAAAAAATATCCCCATAAGCATAATAAGTTCTATTATTTCCACAGACATAGACAATTTTCTAAAAAGCAAAATCGTTGGATGGGTTGGGAGAGAAAAAGGGGAGCATTAATAGAATTAAACAGATTATTAAAGGGATTTAGTGATACTTCATATACTACTATTTCTGAGGATATTTCTATACTACAAAACAAAATAAAATATGTAATAACATTAGATGGAGATACTGAATTACCTTTAAATACTGCTAAAGAACTTATAGGAACAATAAGTCATCCACTTAATAAAGCTGTTTATGATGAAGATAAGAAAACTGTTATAGAGGGATATGGTTTAATTCAGCCTAGAATAAGTATAGATACAGAAAGTTCTAATAGTTCCTTTTTCACAAGGGTATTTGCAGGGCAAGGAGGTATAGAACCCTATACTACAGCATACTCAGATGTTTATCAGGATTTATTTGGAGAAGGAATATTTACAGGAAAAGGTATATTTGATGTTGACATATTTAATAAAGTATTAGTTAATAAAATACCTGAAGATACAATATTAAGCCATGATTTATTAGAAGGTTGTTTAATAAGAACTGGTTTAACTACTGATATTGAACTTATGGATGGATATCCAAGGAAATATAGTTCTTATATAATGAGATTACACAGATGGGTTAGGGGAGATTGGCAGCTTATTAAATGGCTTAAAAGTAAAGTTAAAAATGCTAAAGAGGAAAGTATTAAAAATCCACTAAATAGTGTTTCAAAATGGAAAATAATAGATAATTTAAGAAGAAGTTTAGTTCCTATCCATTTAACTTTATTATTAGTTTTAGGCTTAACAGTTTTCCCTGGAAATACTTTAGTTTACGTTCTAGCAGCAATAATTTTTATAGGAAATCCACTAATATTACATTTGGTAGATAATATAATTAATAAAAATTATAATTTATATAAAGAAAAAATCAATAGTGATATAATATGGGGGTTTAAAAGAGTCATATGGGAGGTTTTACTTTCCTTTATATTTTTACCCCATAGAGCTTATATGATGGCTGATGCTATTTTAAGAACTCTTTACAGAGTATTTATCTCAAAGAGAAATCTTATAGAATGGACTACAGCCGCAGATATAGAGAAGAAATTAGATAATGATGTAAATGGTTACATTAAACGGATGAAAATCTCAATAGTAATAGCTTTATTAACCATTATTATATCATCAGTAATAAATCTTAGGAATGCTTTAATAGCTATACCCGTTTTAGCATTATGGATAGCATCACCATATATTGCATATAAGGTAAGTGAACCTAAAGTTAGTAAAGTAGATAAACTTGATGATAGTGAAATAAAATTACTTAGAAGATTATCAAGAAAAACTTGGGCTTATTATGAGGATTTTGCATCAAATAATAATAACTATCTTCCTCCAGATAATTTACAAATAGATCCACCTAACGGATTAGCTAATAGAACATCACCAACTAATATAGGTTTTTTAATGATTTCTATAATTTCAGCTAGCGATTTAGGATATATAACGATTTCTAATATGGTGGATAGATTAAATAAAACACTTACATCTGTAGAGAGTTTAGATACTTGGAGGGGTCATTTATATAATTGGTATGATACAAAAAACTTAGAACCTTTAAGACCTTTCTTTGTATCGACTGTAGATAGTGGTAATTTTGTAGGCTATTTGATTACTGTAAAACAGAGTTTATTAGAATATTTAAAAACACCTATCATAAATAAAAGGTTAATTAATGGTATATTAGATACTATTAATTTAACAGAGGATAAAAGTTATAAAAACGAAATAAAGAATCTATTAGAAGATGATAATTATACTTTAGCTGATTTTAAAAAGATTTTAGAGCTAATCAGTAAGGATAATAAAAATGGATTTTGGAATATAAAGTTAAGTAACATGATATCTGAGTTTAACAAAGAATTTGATAGATTTTTCTTTAATTATGATGATTTTGATATAGATGATGATTTAATTAAATCAAAATTAAATGACATAAAAACTGAAATTTCTTTAAATTCTTTAGAGCATATCTATGAAGAAATTTTAACTCATCTAGAGGATAATTATAATAACTCTGATGAATTAAACATTTTTAAAAAGAAAATAATAACTTCTTTAGAAAATATAAAGGAAATAAAAAATAATATAAATGTTTTAAATGAAAGGATATATAATTTAATTAATAACACTGAATTTAAACCATTATATGATACAAACAGACAATTATTTGCAATAGGTTATCAAGTAGAAGAACAAAAGTTAACAGACTCTTATTATGATTTATTGGCTACTGAAGCTAGAATAACTAGTTATTTAGCTATAGTTAGAAGAGAAGTTCCCAAAAATCATTGGTTTAAATTAGGAAGAGCATTATCTATAGTCAAGGGATATAGAGGATTAGTATCATGGACTGGAACGATATTTGAATATTTAATGCCTGGATTAATAATGAAAAAATATTCAAATACTTTATTAGATGAAACATATAAGACTGTAATTAAATCTCAGAAGTTATATGGAAAAAATAGAAAAGTTCCCTGGGGGACATCAGAATCAGGATATTATGCCTTTGACTTTAACTTTAATTATCAATATAAAGCCTTTGGAGTTCCTGATTTAGGATTAAAAAGAGGATTAATTGATGATGTGGTTGTATCACCATATTCTTCATTTCTAGCTTTACCATATGAACCAAAGGAAGCTATAGAAAATACAAAATCTTTGATTAAAGAAGGTCTAGAAGGAGACTATGGGTTATATGAAGCAATTGATTATACTCCTGAAAGAATACCTTTTGGAGAAAATAAAGGCATAGTTAAAAGTTTTATGACCCATCATCTTGGGATGAGTTTAATATCAATAAATAATTATTTAAATAATAACATAATGCAAGAAAGATTTCATTCTGAACCAATGATAAAGGCTGGGGAAATATTATTACAAGAGAAAATACCTTTAAGAGTAATTATTACAAAGGAATATAAAGAACATGTTAAACCTATAGAAAATGTTGAAACACCGGATATTCAGTTTAAAAGAACCTTTGATGATTTACAGTATCCTATTCCACAATGTCATATGTTAACAAATGGTAGATATTCAGTATTGTTAACAGATGGAGGAAGAGGTTTTAGTAAGAAAGATGATATTCAAGTAACAAGATGGAGAGATGATCTAACTGAAAAACATGGAAGCTTTATATTATTAAGGGATACTAAAAATAATAAAAGTTGGTCAGCTACTTATGAGCCCCTTTGTAAAGAAGCTGATGGACAAAAGATTATTTTTGGGCAGGATAAAGCTGAGTATATTAGGACCGATGATAATTTAGAGACTCATACACAAATTGTTGTGTCTTCAGAGGATAATGTTGAAGTTAGAACTGTTTCATTAATTAACCATGGAGATAAAGAATCTAATATAGAAGTTACAAGTTATAATGAGTCTATAATTGCTAATCATAATTCAGATTTAGCCCATCCGGCATTTAGTAATTTATTTATTAGAACTGAAATTTTACAAGAATACAATACACTTTTAGCAGGTAGAAGACCTAGGGAACATAAAGAAAAGATAAAGTGGGCACTACATTCTGTAGTTGTTGAAGGAGAATCAGTAGGTGGTTTACAATATGAAACTAATAGAGAAAATTTTATAGGTAGAGGAAGAAATATCACTAATCCTAAAGCATTATATGAACCCTTAACAAATACTACAGGTATTGTTATTGACCCAATTATGAGTTTAAGAAAAACTGTTAAGGTTAAACCTAATGAAAAGGTAAAAATTACATTTATTACTGGATTATCAGATAATAAGGAGGGTGCAGTTGAGTTAGCTAAGAAATATCAAAGGACTTCTTCACTTACAAGAGCTTTTGAATTAGCTTATACGAGAAGTCAAGTTGAGAATAATTATTTAAATTTAGACTATAATCAAATAAAAGTATATCAAGATTTATTATCCCATATAATTTTCTTAAGTCCTATGAGAAAGAAATATCAAGACATTATTAGTTTAAATAAAAAAGGACAGTCTTCTTTATGGGCTTATGGTATATCAGGGGATAATCCAATATTACTTGTTACTATTGATAATACCGATGATATAAGTATAGTTAAAGAAGCATTAAAAGCCCATGAATATTTGAAATTAAAGGGTTTAGAAGTTGATCTTGTAGTATTAAATGAAGATAAAAGTAGCTACATTCAACCACTTATGGATTTGATAAAAGATACAGTGTTTCAAAATCAGAGAAGTGATTTAGTAGATAAACCGGGAGGCATATTTATAAGAAGTGCTAATATAATGGATGAAGATGATAAGATATTACTCTACACTGTAGCTAAGGTAATATTAAAGGGAAGTCTAGGAGGAATAGAAGATCAAATCTATACAGATGAAGAATATGATTATCCAGATATTAAAGAATTTAAAAATATAGACTTTATTCACAATGGTAATAAAGAAAGGGAAATAGATTTCTCGTTCTTTAATGGATATGGTGGATTTAGTAAAGATTATAAAGAATATATCATAAAACTTAAAAAGGGTATGTATACACCAGCTCCCTGGATAAATGTAATTGCTAATAAACAATTTGGTTTTTTAGTATCAGAAAATGGATCAGGTTTTATTTGGGCTGAAAATAGTAGAGAAAATAAACTAACACCTTGGTCTAATGACCCTGTATCTGACATACCAGGAGAGGTTATATATATTAGAGACGAAGAAAATGGTGATATTTGGACTATGACACCACTTCCAATAAGGGAAGGGGAAGAATATATTATAACCCATGGGTTAGGTTATTCTAAATTTGAACATTATAGTCATGGCATTAATCAAGATCTTACGATGTTTGTTTCAAAGGATGATCCTGTAAAAATTAATTTAGTAAAATTAAAAAATAACTCTAGTGCTAATAGAAACTTAACTTTGACATACTATATTAAACCTGTATTAGGGGTTAATCAAGAAGATACTAGACAATTTATTAATACTAAAGTAGATGAAAATGATACTTTATTAATTACAAATTCATATAATGATGAATTCCCTAATAGAATTGCTTTTATGAATGTTTCAGAAAATGTAATAGGCTTTACAGGTGACTCAGAAGAATTTACAGGAAGAGATGGTGATTTAAATAATCCTATAGCATTAAAAAGAGAGGGGCTTTCAGGAAACGTAGGATCTTGTTTAGATCCTTGTGGTGCATTTCAAATAAAGGTTAATTTAAAGCCTAAAGAAGAAAAAGAAATTACTTTTATGTTTGGTCAATGTAAAAATAAAGAAAATATAAATAGGCTTGTAAATAAATATAAAAATGTTTCTATATGCAAGGAAGAATTAGAAGCTTCAAAAAATAATTGGGATGAAATGTTAGGAAGGATTAATGTAGAAACTCCAGACCCTTCGATGGATATATTACTAAATTACTGGTTGATGTATCAAACGATATCATGTAGACTATGGGCAAAATCAGCCTTTTATCAATCAGGAGGAGCATATGGGTTTAGAGATCAATTACAGGATGCAATGAATACTATATATGCAGATTCAAAAATAACAAGGGATCAAATAATTTTACATTGTGCCCATCAGTTTAAAGAAGGGGATGTACAACATTGGTGGCATAAATCAGAAACAACAGAAGCAGATAAAGGTATAAGAACAAGATTTTCTGATGATTTAATGTGGCTACCATTGGCATTAACTGAATATATTATAAAAACAGGAGACTATACAATATTAGATGAGGAAGTAAAATTTATTGAAAGTGAACCTTTAAAAGAAGGTGAAGATGAAAAGTATAATATTCCTACTGTTTCAGAAGAAAAAGCATCCGTTTATAATCACTGTATAAGAGCAATAGAAAGGGCATTAAAATATGGTGAGCATGGAATACCTTTAATGGGTTCTGGTGACTGGAATGATGGAATGAATAAGGTTGGGAATTTAGGCAAAGGAGAAAGTGTATGGTTAGGTTGGTTTATTTGCTTAATATTAAAACGTTTCTCATCTATAGCTAAAAAAGTAAACGATAATGAACGTGCAGAAAAATATTTAGAAGTAGTTGATAAGATTTCAGAAAACATAGAAGAAAATGCATGGGATGGTAGTTGGTATAAAAGAGCATATTTTGACGATGGAACACCTTTAGGCTCAGCTGAAAATAGTGAATGTATGATAGATTCATTAGCTCAGTCTTGGTCAATAATTTCAGGTTGTGGTAGCTTTAAAAGAACAATAGAGGCAATGGAATCAGTTGATAAACATTTAGTAAAAGAAGATAAGGGTTTAATTCTTTTATTTACACCTCCCTTTGATAAAAGCAGTTTAGACCCTGGATATATAAAGGGATATGTTCCTGGTGTAAGGGAGAATGGAGGACAATATACCCATGCTGCAACTTGGGTTATTAAAGCTAATGCAATGATGAAAAATAGGGAAAAAGCATGGAAGTTATATAATCTAATTAACCCAGTAAATCATACAAGAACACCTATAGAATGTGCTACTTATAAAGTAGAACCCTATGTAATGGCTGCGGATGTATATGCAGTTAGTCCCCATGATGGAAGAGGAGGATGGACTTGGTATACAGGAACTGCTGGTTGGATGTATAAAGTTGGCTTAGAGGATATTTTAGGATTTAAAAAGGTGGAAAATAGAATTTATTTAAATCCTTGTATACCTAGTGATTGGCTAGAATATACAATGAAATATAACTATAATGACAGTCAGTATATTATAGTAATTAAAAATCCAAATAAAATTTATGAGGGAATAAAGGAAATTAAGTATGATGAAAAAGTTATAGATAAAGACTATATTGAACTTAAGAATGATAACAAAGATCATAATATTGAAGTTATATTAGGATAAGACTTGCATTTTTGCAAGTCTTTTCTTAATGATTAATAATCCAAGGAAATAATTAATACTCACGGTGAAGAAATATGGGCTGATAGTTAAATAAATAATGGAAGGACTATACATTTTACTTTACCTATACAGAAATATCTTAAGTAAAATTTAAAAAATATTTGAAAACCTAAAAAAAATTGTATAAGATATATATGAGAGCTTAAAAATTACATCTAAGGAGGAAACGAATTGAGAAAAGGAGATTTTATTTGGGGAATACTTTTGTTATTATTTGGTTTTATATTAATTTTCCCTGCAACACACAATGTTTTTATATCTTTAACTACAAATCATCCATATTTAATGGGATTTGTTAAGCTATCAATCTTAGCTACCATGGGTGAATTATTAGCAATAAGAATAGGTGCTGGAAAATGGAAAAAACCATCGGGAATTATCTATAGAGCTATAATATGGGGCTTTTTTGGAATGGTATTTGCCATTATGTTCCCATTGTTCGCAGGAGGGGTAAACGCAACAATAGATGCTGGATTACTACCTGGGAAAAATTCTAATTTATTATTTGCATTCTTTACAAGTGCACTTATGAATTTAACTTTTGCACCAACATTTATGGGATTTCATAGAATAACAGATGCTTATATTGATTTAGCTGATAAAGAAAACTCTAATGTTACTTTAAAAAATGCACTAAATAATATTGATTGGGAAGGATTTGTATCATTTGTAGTAATTAAAACGATACCTTTATTTTGGATTCCGGCCCATACAGTTACCTTTTTATTACCCCCTGAATACAGGGTATTAATGGCTGCATTTTTATCTATTGCTTTAGGAGCAATATTAGCATCTGCTAGTAAGAAAAAAGTTAATAATGCATAATAAAAAGGCATGCTTAGCATGCCTTTTATGATACTCTTGGGAAAAAAGGATAGTTTGGATCTGTCGGTGTTTGACTTTTTAAATAGTTTAATATTTTATCACTTAAATTAACTCCCATATCTATTAAACCTTTAGTTCCAAATAACACATTAAACTCTATTAAATAGAAATAACCATCTACTTCTGCAATATCAAAACCTGCATGATTAATTCCTAAATCTTTAGCTACCTTTTGAACTAACTCAATAGCTTTTTTAGGAATATTATCATAGGATATTGTACCACCTTTGGCTACATTGTTTTTAAAGCTATCTGAACCAATTCTCCAGTATGCTCCTATTACTTCATCACCTAAATAAGTAATTCTTAAATCCCTATCTATAGGTAACTTTTCTTGGATATATAAGATTTCATTAGTTTTTATATATTCTTTAAATTCTTTTTTATTACTTATTAAATGAACTCCATTTCCCATAGAACTTTTTATTTCTTTAGCTATAAAGGGAAAGGTAAAATTATCAAGTATATAATCTATATTACTAGGGGCATTACTTAATATTTCAGTATAGGGTACATTTTCAGGACAAATTGCCATAAATGCTCTAGTCATTTCTATTTTATTATGACCTAAATGAAAAGTGCTTATATTAGGAAATATATTTTTCTTTAACCCATATACTAAAGAATTTACTTGCCAATACTGTGGATATAAAATCCAATCTGCATCTAGTATTATATCCTTTTCCTTAAAGAAGTTTTCAGGTTTAATATAGTGTATACCTTTAATATTAAGGGTCCTAAAAGCATCAAAAGTTACTAAATTCATATTCCCCACTTCCTTTTGTTGTAAAATTTTAAAATAAAATAACAATATAATTATAAACATTGTTTTATAAAAAGTAAAGGTTTTTATTTATGTTTATTAAATAATAATTTATTAATTGGTATATACAGCTTCTATAAACCCATACTAAAAATATGAAAAGGATTAAAATTAAATTACAAGAGGGGATTTAATATGAAAAGGGTAGTTATAGTTGGAGGAGGTTGGGCAGGTTGTGCAGCTGCTATAGCCTGTAAAAAATTCGATATAAATGTTTTATTAATAGAAAGAACAGATATGCTTTTAGGTACAGGACTTGTGGGTGGAATAATGAGAAATAACGGTAGATATACTGCAAGTGAAGAAATGATAGCTTTAGGAGGTGGGGACTTATTTTCAATATGCGATGAAAGTTCTAGACATATTAATATAAATTTTCCTGGACATAAACATGCAAGTCTATATGATATAGTAAAAACCCATGGTAAAGTTTTTAATTTAATAAAAAAGGTGGGAATTGATTTAAGATTTAATTCAAGAATAGTGAAGGTTGAAAAAAAAGATAATAATATAACTTCTATAGAGGATGAAAAGGGAAACATATATAATGGTGATGTTTTTATAGATGCAACAGGTACTGCAGGACCTGTTAAAAATTGCTCTAAATATGGTAATGGTTGTGCTATGTGTATAATAAGATGTCCAAGTTTTAAAGGAAGAGTAAGTTTAACAGGACTTTGCGGTATAGATGAACTAACAGCAAAAAAGAAAGATGGTTCCTTTGGAGCTATGAGTGGTTCATGTAAAATATTTAAAGAATCCCTTACTAAGGATATACAAAATGAATTAAATACTAAGGGAGTTTCCATTATTCCTATTCCAGAAAGGTTAAAGGAAAATAAATTAGATATTAAAGCTTGTCAACAGTATGCTTTAAAGGAATATAATGATAACTTAATACTTTTAGATACTGGTCATGCAAAATTAATGAGTCCTTTTTATAATTTGGATAAATTAAGAAAAATACCAGGACTTGAAAATTCAAGGTATGAAGATCCTTATACAGGGGGATTAGGAAATTCAATGAGATTTTTTGATATGGCACCAAGGGATGACTATATGAAGGTTATAGGGGCAGATAACCTCTTTTGTTGTGGTGAAAAGGCAGGTCTTTTAGTAGGTCATACAGAGGCTATAGTTACTGGAGTATTAGCAGGGTATAATAGTGTAAGGTATATATTTAATAAAGATTTATTTAAAATACCTAAAAATCTAGCAACAGGGGATGCAATAAGTTATGTAAATAATCAAATGAGTTCTAAAGAGGGTATTAATAAGAAATATACTTTTTCAGGTTCTGTTTATTTTGAAAGAATGAAAAGAAAGGGTTTATATAATGTAGATAAATCTAAGATATCTAAAAATATAAATTCCATGGGATTAGAAAATATTTTTATGAAGTTAATATAAAATTAGTTGCATTTTGTAGTTTTTATAATATGTATATATAGGTATTTATAATTTTTAGGTAATAAAAAGCATTTAGTAGTTTTGCAAATACTTATAAAAAGCTAAAAATAGATAAAACAGCGATTATTTCGCTGTTTTTTTTGTATAGACTAATCTGTTAAGTTAAAGGGGTTTTAGTTTTATATAAAAATTGGAATTTGTTATTTAAAAACTAAGGTTGATTTTTCTTAACAAAAACGTTAAAATATTAAAATAATTTAAAGAAATAGACTTTATTTGCAAGAAAAATAAAACCTCTTGCAAAAAGTTCTTGTAAAACGACTTTTTTTATGTTAAAATGCTTTTAGACACTAAAGTACGAAACTATTTTTATATTATTTATAAAGATTAGTTTTTCTTTCGTTTATCAAAAGCAGGCCTGGAATAATAACGATAACGATGATGAAAGGAACTTCAAAATAAATATATGTTTATAAAATACACTTTTTATATTTTTAAGAAATTATGAATAAATATAATAATGAAGGAAAATGAAACGAATCCTTCACAACAAAACAAGGGGGTTATATAATGAAAGATAAATTTCTTTTTACAAAAAACTCGACGAAAAAATCAAATGCCTACAATTATAATTTAAATAATGTGAAAAAACCTAATTTATATAAAGGTATTTTTCCTTATTCAGAGGTACCAAGATTAAAATTTAATAATATTCATTATCCTAAAAATTTACCTGAGAATATATGGATTACTGATACAACATTCAGAGATGGACAGCAATCTATGTCATCATTTACGGTAGAACAGATTGTTAAACTTTATGAATATCTTCATAAACTAGATAATGGCTCTGGGATAATTAGACAGACTGAGTTTTTTCTATATTCAGAAAAGGATAGATTAGCTGTAAAAGAATGTATGAATAAAGGTTATGATTTTCCAGAAATCACATCATGGATAAGAGCAAAGGAAGAGGATTTAGAATTAGTAAAGAAAATGAACATTAAAGAGACTGGTATGTTAATGTCTTGTTCAGATTATCATATATTTAAAAAATTAAATGTTGATAGACGTAAAGCTATGAATATGTACTTATCTTTAGCTGAAAAGGCTTTAGAAAATGGAATAGTACCAAGATGTCACCTAGAGGATATAACAAGGGCTGATTTTTATGGTTTTGTAGTGCCTTTAGTTAATAATTTATTAGAGTTATCTAAAGGTTCAGAGCTTGATATAAAAATAAGAGCTTGTGATACTTTAGGTCTTGGAGTAGCATTTGATGGAGTTGAATTACCAAGAAGTATACCTGCTATTATACATGGACTTAAATATAATACAGATATTAAATCAGAACAAATAGAATGGCATGGACACAATGATTTTTACTCAGTTGTAGATAATTCTTTAGCAGCTTGGTTATATGGATCATCTTCAATAAATACAACTCTTTTTGGTATAGGTGAAAGAACTGGAAATTGTCCACTAGAAGCAATGCTTGTACAATATGGTCAATTAAAAGGATCACTTGATGATTTAAATCTTAAGGTAATTACTGAAGTGGCTGAGTATTTCCAAAGAGAGCTTAATTATAAAATACATTCTGACACACCCTTTGTAGGTAGTGAATTTAATGTAACAAAGGCAGGAATACATGCTGATGGAATGTTAAAAAATGAAGAGATTTATAATGCATTTGATACAGAAAAAATATTAGATAGACCTGCTATAGTGGCAATTAATCAATATTCAGGACTTGCAGGTATTGCAGCCTGGGTAAATACTTTCTTTAGATTAAAGGGAGATAATAAAATAACTAAGAAAGATCCTAGATTACGTCCTATAAAGATATGGATCGATGAACAATATGAAAATGGAAGAACAACTGTAATTCATAATAAAGAATTAAAAAGAATAGTTTCACTGCATTTACCAAATTTATTAAAAGATGATGATATAGAAGCAGTTTAAAATAAAAGGAGGACAGGGTATGAAACTTACAGTAGCAGAAAAAATAATAAAGAAACATTTAGTAAAAGGTGAAATGAAAAAAGGTGAAGGTATAGGTTTAAAAATAGATCAGACTTTAACCCAGGATTCAACAGGAACAATGGCTTATTTACAATTTGAAGCCTTAGGTATAGATAGAGTAAAAACGAAAAGATCTGTAGCATATATTGATCACAATACATTACAAGCAGGACCAGAAAATGCAGATGATCATCTTTATATACAGTCAATAGCAAAGAAACATGGGATTTATTTTTCAAAGCCTGGTAATGGTATATGCCATCAGGTTCATCTTGAAAGATTTGGAGTTCCTGGTGAGACGATACTTGGTTCAGATAGTCATACTCCTACAGCTGGAGGTATAGGTATGCTTGCTATCGGTGCAGGTGGATTAGATGTTGCAGTTGCTATGGCAGGTGGAGAGTATTATATTGATATGCCTAAAATAGTTAATGTAAAATTAACAGGAAAATTAAAGCCTGGAGTATCGGCAAAGGATATTATATTAAAGGTTTTAGAGATATGTTCGGTTAAAGGTGGAGTTAATAAAATATTTGAATATAGCGGAGAAGGTTTAAAAAGTTTAACAGTACCTGAAAGGGCAACTATTACAAATATGGGAGCAGAGTTAGGTGCTACAACTAGTATATTCCCTTCTGATGAAGTAACTTATGAATTTTTAAAAGCTCAAAATAGAGAAGAAGATTTTACTGAATTAAAGGCAGATAAAGAAGCTAAGTATGATGAAGAGATAGAAATTAATCTAAATGAACTTAAACCTTTAATTGCTTGTCCCCATAGTCCTGATAATGTTGTAAAGGTAAAGGAATTAGAAGGAAAAAAGGTTAATCAAATAGCTATTGGTAGTTGTACAAACTCATCATATATGGACTTAATGAAGGTTAGTAATATATTAGATGGAAAAACAATATCAGAAGATGTTTCCTTAGTAATATCTCCAGGTTCTAAGCAAGTTTTAAATATGCTTGCAGAAAATGGTGCATTAGCAAAACTTGTTTCAGCAGGAGCTAGAATATTAGAATGTGCCTGTGGACCATGTATAGGAATGGGGCAAGCACCTAATACTAATGGTGTGTCTTTAAGAACGTTTAATAGAAACTTTAAGGGTCGTTCAGGGACAACTTCAGCAGATATTTATTTAGTAAGTCCAGAAGTAGCTGCTGTTTCTGCGATTACTGGTGTTATGACTAATCCTTTAGACTATGATTATGATTTAGATGTTAAAATGCCAGAAAAGTTTTTAATAAATGATAATTTAATAAAAGCTCCAGCTAAGGCTGAAAATGATGTTTCAATTGTAAGGGGACCAAATATTAAGCCATTCCCTGAGACTAAAGCTTTAGAAAATGAAATAGAAGGTAATGTTTTAATTAAGGTTGGGGATAATATTACTACGGATCATATAATGCCTTCAAATGCTAAGTTATTACCTTATAGATCTAATATCCCATATTTATCTGAGTATTGTTTAACACCATGTGATGAAGATTTTCCTAAAAGAGCTAAGGAAAATGATGGTGGAATAATTGTTGCTGGAACAAATTATGGTCAAGGTTCAAGTCGTGAACATGCTGCATTAGCTCCATTATATTTAGGAGTTAAAGCTGTTATAGCTAAATCATTTTCAAGAATCCATAAACAAAATTTAATTAATAATGGAATACTTCCTTTATGTTTTGTTGATGAAAGTGATTATGATGATATAAATCTTTTAGATGGATTAGTAATAAAAGACTTACTAACTCAGATAGATAATGATTTTATTATTTTAAAATCTAAGGATAAGGAATATAAGTTAAAATTAACTATAACTAACAGACAGAAAGAAATGCTTTTAGCAGGAGGATTATTAAATCTAATAAAATCTAACTAACTTTTGAAAGGGGAAATATGAATGAGTAAGAAAATAACACTTATACCTGGTGATGGAATAGGTCCTGAAGTTACAGAAGCTACAAAAAGAATTATAGATGCAACAGATGTAGATATTAAGTGGGATATAGTAGATGCAGGAACTATAGCTTTAGAGAAATATGATACTCCATTACCTGATGAAGTAATAGAAAGTATAAAGAAAAATAAAGTTGCATTAAAGGGACCAATAACCACTCCTGTTGGTGTCGGTTTTAGAAGCGTTAATGTTTATTTAAGACAAGTGCTTAACCTTTATGCTAACGTAAGACCAATAAAAAGTTATAAAGGAGTTAAATCCCTTTTTGAAGATATAGATTTTATAATTGTAAGAGAAAACACTGAAGGTTTATATGCAGGAATTGAACATAATATATCCGATGTAGCAGCAGAAAGTATAAAAATTATTACAAAGAAGGCCAGTAAAAGAATAGCTAAATTTGCCTTTGAACTTGCTTATAAGGAAGGAAAGAAAAAGGTAACTGCTGTTCATAAAGCAAATATATTAAAACTTTCCGATGGTTTGTTTTTAAAATGCGCTAAGGATGTAGCTAAAAATTATAAAGATATTGAATTTGAAGATGTAATAGTGGATGCTATGAGTATGAAGCTTGTTCAAAATCCTAAAGAATATGATGTGATAGTTGCACCTAATCTTTATGGAGATATCTTATCTGACATGTCAGCAGGATTAATAGGTGGGTTAGGTATAGCACCCGGGGCTAATATTGGTGATGATATAGCAGTATTTGAATCAGTTCATGGTTCAGCACCAGATATTGCAGGTAAAAATATTGCTAATCCAACATCAACAATTCTTTCTGGTATTATGATGCTTAAATCCATAGACGAATATGAAGCAGCTAGTAAAATAGAAAAAGCAATGAGTGAAATATTTTTACAAAAGGATAAGTTAACAAAGGATCTTGGAGGTAAATTAGGCACTAAGGAATTTACTGATGAAATAATAAAGATCTTAAAATAAACAAAAAAATAAAATAAGGCGGGGCGATAATATGAAAAAATTCAAAAGAATTCTCGTGGCTAATAGAGGGGAAATTGCCATAAGGATATTCAGAGCTTGTAATGAACTCGGGATAAGGTCTGTTGCTATATATTCTGATGAAGATAAATATTCTTTATTTAGAACAAAGGCTGACGAATCATATTTAATAGGAAAAAACAAAGGACCAATAGAAGCTTATTTAAATATTGAAGAAATTATTAAATTAGCAGTTAATAAAGGTGTAGATGCTATACATCCTGGATATGGTTTTTTATCTGAGAATACTGAATTTGCGAGAAAATGTGAAGAAGCAGGTATTGAGTTTATTGGACCAACCCATGAAATGATGGATAAACTAGGAGATAAGATAAAATCTAAAAAAGTTGCTAACAATGTCGGAGTACCGACTATACCAGGAATAGAAAAGGCTGCAAGGAATGAAGAAGAGGTCAAAGAATACGCTGAATACTGTGGATATCCAGTTATTTTAAAAGCAGCTGCCGGTGGTGGTGGTAGAGGTATGAGGATTGTAAGAGAAGAAAAAGACCTTTTAAAGGAATATCAAAGTGCTAAGAATGAAGCAAAAAAAGCCTTTGGAATAGATGATATATTTGTAGAGAAATATATAGAGAAACCAAAGCATATAGAAGTACAAATACTAGGAGATAAGAAAGGTAATTTAGTACATCTATATGAAAGGGATTGTTCAATACAAAGAAGACACCAAAAGGTAATTGAATTTACACCGGCAATAAGTTTAAATGAAAAGAAAAGAAAAGAAATATGTGAAGATGCTCTTAAGATAGCTAGGGCTGTTGATTATAGAAGTGCCGGTACTGTAGAGTTTTTAGTTGATGCCTATGGAGATCATTACTTTATAGAAACAAATCCTAGAATACAAGTTGAACATACGGTTACTGAATTGGTTACTGGAATAGATATAGTACAAAGTCAAATTTTAATAGCTGAAGGATATTCACTAGATTCTAATGAAATAGGTATAAAATCTCAAGAAGATATTAATGTACGGGGATATTCGATTCAATGTAGAATAACAACAGAAGACCCTTCTAATAATTTTGCACCGGATACTGGTAAAATTGATATTTATAGAACTGGCTCTGGATTTGGAATAAGACTTGATGGAGGTAATGGATTTACAGGTGCTGTTATAAGTCCTTATTATGATAGTTTATTAGTTAAGACAACTTCCTGGGCTAGAACTTTTGAAGATGCTATTAGAAAGGCAAGTAGATCTATTAGAGAAACTAAAATAAGAGGTGTTAAAACTAACACTGCATTTTTAATAAATGTTTTAAATCACGACGCTTTTAAAGAAGGAATTTGTGATACTGGATTTGTATCAAACAATCCTGAATTATTTGATATTACTCCTAAAGCCGATGTTGAATTAAGAGTATTAAATTATATCGGTGAAAAGGTTGTAAACGAAACTAAGGGTAATAAAAAAGAATTTGATGTACCTATTGTGCCAGATGTTGGTGAAGTTAAGAATTTATCAGGGACTAAACAAATCCTTGATAAAAATGGTCCTGATGGTGTTGTAGAGTGGATAAAAAAGCAAAATAAATTACTACTTACAGATACTACAATGAGAGATGCTCAACAATCATTAATGGCTACAAGGGTAAGAACTAAAGATATGATTAAAATAGCTAAGTCAATGTCTGTTTTAGAAAAAGATTTATTCTCTCTAGAAATGTGGGGCGGAGCATCCTTTGATGTTGCGTATAGATTCTTAAAGGAATCACCTTGGGAGAGATTAGAAAAATTAAGAAAAAGAATGCCAAATATTTTATTTCAAATGCTTATTAGAGGTTCAAATGGTGTTGGATATAAGAACTATCCAGATAACATTATAAGAAATCTTATAAAACAATCAGCTAAGGGAGGAATAGATGTATTTAGAATATTTGACTCCTTAAACTGGTTAAAAGGTATGGAAGTTGCCATAGATGAAGTATTAAAGACAGGAAAAATTGCAGAACCTTGTTTATGTTATACAGGGGATATATTAGATGAAAAAAGAGATAAATATAGTTTAAATTACTATGTTAATATGGCAAAACAAATAGAAAAAACAGGGGCTCATATTCTTGGTATTAAGGATATGTCAGCATTATTAAAACCTCACGCTGCTTATAAGTTAATTAAAGCTTTAAAAAATGAAATAAGTATTCCTATACACCTTCATACCCATGATACTAGTGGAAATGGTGTAGCTACAATATTAATGGCTTCAGAAGCAGGAGTAGATATAGTTGATACAGCTATAAACTCTATGTCAGGCTTAACAAGTCAACCTGCACTTAATTCAATAGTTGCAGCTTTAAATAATACTAGTAGAGAAACAGGTTTTGAAACTAATAAAATACAAAAGATATCTGATTACTGGAGAGCTGTAAGACCAGTATATGAAGAATTTGAATCAGATTTAAAATCAGCAACTGCTGAAATATATAAATATGAACTTCCAGGAGGTCAATATTCTAACCTTAAACCCCAGGTAGAAAGTTTTGGTCTAGGACATAGATTTAATGAAGTTAAGAATATGTATAAGGAAGTTAATTTAATGCTAGGAGATATAATTAAAGTTACTCCATCATCAAAGGTAGTAGGAGATTTAGCTATATTTATGGTTCAAAATGATTTAACTTCTGAAAATATATATGAAAAGGCTAAAGGAAAATCTTTCCCAGACTCAGTAGTATCATACTTTAAAGGTATGATGGGTCAACCTCAAGGAGGTTTCCCTGAAAAACTTCAAAAGTTAGTTCTTAAAGATGAAGAGCCTATAACTTGCAGACCAGGGGAGTTACTAGAACCGATGGATTTTGATAAAACAAGAAAATATCTTGAGGAAAAGTATGACTTTAAGCCTACAACTAAACAGTTAATAAGCTATGGTTTATATCCAAAGGTATTTGAAGAATATCTAGACTATATAAAAGAATATGGAGACTTTAGTAATATGGGTAGTGATATATTCTTCCATGGTTTAAATGAAGGTGAAACATGTGAAATTGAAATAGCTGAAGGAAAGGTACTTGTAATAAAATTACTTGAAGTAGGTAAATTAGACGAAGAAGGTAAAAGAAATATTATATTTGAAGTAAATGATAGTAGAAGAGAAATTAAAATATATGATAAAGCAAATGGTATAAAACAGGAAGCAGAGTTTACAAAGATGGCTGATCCTAATAATCCTTTAGAAATTGGAGCAAGCATTCCAGGAAATGTATTAAAAATATTAGTTGAGCCGGGAGATAAAGTGAAAGAAAATGAAACTGTAGCGGTTATAGAGGCTATGAAAATGGAAACTAATGTAATAGCATCACAAGCAGCAGAGGTAGATACTGTAGTAGCAAAAGAAGGAGAACAGGTTGAATCTGGAGAACTGCTAATAAAACTTAAATAGGCAAGGCGGTAAGTTTTGGCCCCCCTTAACTTACCTCTTATATAAAAGTCTTGATTTTTTAATCAAGGCTTTATTTTTTTACAGAATTTGTTGAATTATAAAGAAATATATGGTAAGCTTAAACAGACTATTTACACTTTGATAACTTTCTAAATGAAAGGTTTTTACAACAAAGGGGGAAGTATGATGACACAATTAAATAATAGATTTTTATTAAACGATGATTATTATAAAAAAGTTTTTAATAAGTTCCCTGAAGCGGTGATTATACTAGATAGAGAAAAAATCATAGAGTGCAATAAACTAGCTTTAAATTTGTTTGAATATTCTAACAAATATAAGTTAGTGGGTAAAAACTTTTATGATCTTATATATTATGATGAGAAAATTGATGAAAGTACTACTAAAGCCTTTGAAAAAATTATTAAGGATAAAAGAAACTTTAGGTGGTTACTAAAAAAAGCAAATGAAAATTCTTTTCTTGCTGAAATATCCTTTGTAAAGGAAAGTGGTAATTTATTAAATGTTTTTATTAGGGATGTTTCTAAAGAAAGTGAGATGTTTAATTTACTAACTCAAAAAGAAGAGGAATATATAAACTTTTTTAGACATAATAATGCAATCATGCTATTAATTGACCCTCAAAATAATAAAATAGTAGATGCAAATATATCAGCTTGTAAATACTATGGATATAGTAAAAGTGAACTTTTGAAGTTAAAAACCGAAGATATAAATGTGTTAAGTAAAGAGAATTTAAACAAAGAAATAAAAAAGGTCAAATCAGGAAAAAAAAGAGCTTATGGTTTAAAAACTAAACTTTCAAATGGTGAAATTAGGGATGTTAAAGCTTTCATTGAACCAATTAAAATAAATGATAAAGTATTATTACATACAATTGTTAATGATGTAACAGAGGAATTAGACATAAAGAGAAAGTATAAGTTTTTAACAGATAATGATAGTTTAACTAAACTATATAATAAAGACTTTTTCATAAACGAACTTGATAAGAAAATAAAAAAGAATGAAAAAGTATCAATACTTTTAATAGATATAGATGGATTTAGTAAAATAAATGATAATTTAGGGCATATAGTAGGGGATTTAATATTAAAAGAAATTTCAATTAGACTTAAGGAATATGACGATGTGTTTGATGTTATATCTAGGTTTGGTGGAGATGAGTTTATTTTATTATATGAAAGTACAAATATTAGGAAGATATTTGAAATATCTAAAAGGATATTAGATTTATTTAATAAGCCCTTTATAATAGATACACATCATATATATTTATCTGCTAGTATAGGACTTTCTTTATATCCCTACCATGGATTAAACTCTAGTTTTCTTATAAAGAATGCTGAAACTGCTATGTATAAGGCTAAAGATTGTAAAGAAGATAAAATCAAACTATATGATAAGAATTTTAACTCAGAACTATGGGAACAATTTACTATAGAAAATAAATTAAGAAATTCAATAGAAAATGATGAGCTATATATTAAATATCAGCCAGTGGTAAGTACTAAAACAGGAAAGGTTATAGGGGCAGAGGCATTACTTAGATGGGAAAGTGAAGAAATGGGTTTTATACCGCCAGATAAGTTTATACCCATAGCTGAAAGCAGTGGAATGATTTATAAAATAGGAAATTGGGTTTTAAAGAATGCATGTATTCAAAATAGAAAATGGATAGATCAAGGATTTAAACCTATTTTTATGGCTGTAAATATATCTAGTAAACAATTAGAGCAATTAGATTTTCCCGATATAGTTATAAATATCTTAAAAGAAACAAAACTTTCTTCTGAGTTTTTAGAACTTGAAATAACAGAATCTGTTTGTGCTAAAAACTTTGATAGAATAATTATAAATTTAAATAAACTTAAAAAGCTTGGAATAAAAATATCCATGGATGATTTTGGGACTGGGTATTCTTCATTAAATAAGTTAAAGGAGCTTAATATAAATAAACTAAAAATAGATAAATCCTTTATAATGGATATTAAAAAAATAGAAAATATAAAGATTATAACTGCTATAATATCTATGGCTAAGAGTTTAGGTGTTGATATTGTTGCAGAGGGTGTAGAGACAAATGAACATTTACATTTCCTTAAAGATAAGATGTGTGACATGTTACAAGGTTATTTTTTCAGTAAACCTGTTAGTGAGACTACCTTTGAGAAATTACTTTCTAAAAAATATATATAAGTGATATTTAAATTATTGGTACTGACTCTTTTAGTTGGTGCTTTTTTTATATGTAAATTTATTAATGAGTAAAAATATTTATAAATACAAAAATTTCTTCTTGACTTTACCTGGCTAAACCTATATACTATTAATTAATAAATATAAAACATATTGAATAAACATTAAAAAATCTAGTGATTGGAAGAGTAATTATAGAATGAGTTAAAGCGAGCTAGAGTTGGTGTGAGTCTAGTACAAAGTCTATGATGAAGAGAGTCCATGAAGAGGTTCTTTGAAAGTATAAGTATGAGAACCCGGTATCAGCCGTTAATGGATTGAGTGAAAGCAAAGTATCGCTTTAACTAGAGTGGTAACGCGGATATTATTCGTCTCTTTTATAGGGGACGTTTTTTTTATACAATTTAATAAACAAATCTTTCGATTGGAAGAGTAGTTATAGAATGAGTTAAAGCGAGCTAGAGTTGGTGTGAGTCTAGTAACAAAGACTATAATGAAAAGAGTCCATGAAGAGATTCTTTGAAAATAAGTAAAAGAATCCGGTATCAGCCGTTAATGAATTAAGTGAAAGCAAAGTATTGCTTTAACTAGAGTGGTAACGCGGATATTATTCGTCTCTTAGATATAAGGGGCGTTTTTTATTACCCTATATGGGAAAAAGTAAAAAAGGTGGTGATTATATACAATCGCGCTTTAGTGTTTTAATTGATTAATATGTTAAAAAATATAAAAAATTTAAAGGGAGAGTGGTTAATGTGAAAAAGGTATTATCGATAATTTTAATAACATGTTTAGTATTTACAATGGTAGCTTGTCAAAATGGGGAAGAAAAAGAATTAACTAAAGTAGAAAAGATTAAGAAAAAGGGTAAGTTAGTTATAGGAACAAGTGCAGCATATCCACCATATGAATTCCATAAAGAAATAGATGGTAAAGATACTATTGTTGGTTTTGATATTGATATAGCTAAGGAGATAGCAAATGATCTTGGTGTGGAACTTGAAATTAAGGATATGCAGTTTGCAGGATTATTAGCAGCACTAAATGCAAAGAAAATAGATATTGTTATAGCAGGTATGACTCCAACAGAGGATAGAAAGAAAAGTGTTGATTTTTCAAAGGTATATTATACAGCAAAACAAGGTGTTGTAGTAAGTAAGGAAAAAGCTGATGAGATTAAAACAAAGAATGATTTAAATGATAAAAAAATCGGTGTACAAAAGGGAACAACTCAAGAAAAGATAGCTAAAGAAAACTTTAAAGAGGCTAAAATAGTAGGACTTGGTAAGATATCAGATATAATGCTACAGGTTATGCAGAAAAAGATAGATGCAGTGATAGCAGAAAAACCCGTTGCTGAATCCTATGCAAAGAAAAATGATAGTATAGTACTTTCAGATATAGCTTTAAATACTGGAGATAGTGGTTCAGCCGTTGCTATTAAAAAGGGTAATGAATCTTTAGTAAAAGCTGTAAACGAAACTTTAGATAAATTAAAAGAAAACGGAAAAATTGCTGAATTTGTAACTAAAGCTACTGAAATGAATAACTAAGGAGGATATAGAAATGAAACCAAAGGTAATATTAGCATACTCCGGGGGATTAGATACATCTATCATAATCCCTTGGGTTAAAGAAAAATTTGATTTTGATATAATAGCAGCTTGTATAAATGTAGGACAAGATGATGAATTAGATAAGGTAGAAGAAAAGGCAATTAAATCAGGCGCATCAAAGGCATATGTGGTTAATGTAGAAGATGAATTCGTTGAAAATTATGTTTTTAAAGCAATCAAAGCAAATGCAGTATATGAAGATAAATATTTATTAGGAACACCCCTAGCAAGACCTATAATTGGTGAAAAGCTTGTTGAATTAGCCCATAAAGAAAATGCAGAGTATATTGTGCATGGGTGTACTGGTAAGGGAAATGACCAAGTAAGATTTGAAAGTGCCATAGCAGCTTTAGATCCAAAAATTAAAGTTATAGCACCATGGAGAATGTGGGATATTAAATCAAGAGAAGATGCTATAGATTATGCAAATAAAAATGGTATAGAGGTTCCTGTTACAAAGGAAAAAATATATTCAAGGGATAAAAACCTTCTACATGTAAGTCATGAAGGTGGAGATTTAGAAGATCCTAAAAATGAGCATAAGCCAGATGTTTTATACCAAATGACAAAAACATTAGAAGAGGCTAAAGATGAGCCAACTTATGTAAAGATACATTTTGAAGAAGGTATTCCTAAAAAAATAAATGATGAAGAATTAAATGGAGTTGATTTATTAAAAAAGGCTAACTTAATAGCTGGAGAGAATGCAGTGGGTATAATAGATATATTAGAAAATAGATTAGTAGGAATGAAATCTAGAGGAGTATATGAAACTCCTGGGGGAACAATATTATTAGAAGCCCATAAGGAATTAGAAAGATTAACCCTAGATAAAGAAACATTTCAATACAAGCAGGGAATATCACTTAAATATGCTGAATTAGTTTATAATGGAAAGTGGCATACTACTTTAAGAGCATCCTTAGATAGTTTCATAGAAGAGACGCAAAAAAATGTTACAGGATGGGTAAAATTAAAACTATATAAGGGTAATATAATGATAGCAGGGATGGATTCACCTAATAAATTATATGAAGAGAGTATATCTTCCTTTGGAGATAGTGAATTTTACAATCAATCCGATGCTGAAGGGTTTATAAATATCTATAATTTACCCTTAAAGATTAATGCAATGATGAAAAAGAAATAGGAGGGTATTAAATGAAGTTATGGGGTGGAAGATTTAAAAAGGAAGAAGATAAGCAAATGGAAGACTTTAATAGTTCTCTACATTTTGATAAGAGATTATATAAGTATGATATTTTAGGAAGTATAGCCCATGTTAATATGCTAGGGGAAAAAAATATCATTAAAGAAGATGAAAAAGTCTTACTTGTTGATGGATTAAAGGAAATATTAAAGGATATAGAAAATGATAAACTAAAAATTGAAGGTAATTATGAAGATATTCATAGTTTTATAGAGGCTAAACTAATAGAAAAAATAGGGAAAGTCGGAAAGAAACTTCATACTTCAAGAAGTAGAAACGATCAAGTAGCATTAGATATGAAACTTTTTACTAAGGAAAAAACAAAACTTGTTGTAAAAAGTATTGAAAGTATTTTAAAAACCATCAAGGATGTAGCTGATAAAAATAAATATATTATGCCAGGGTATACCCATCTACAAAGAGCTCAGGTTGTAACATTTAAACATCATCTTTTAGCATATTATAATATGTTTTTAAGGGATAAAAAAAGGCTTTTAAATGCTTTAGAAATCCTAGATGAAAATCCTTTAGGATGTTGTGCTTTAGCAGGAACTACCTATGATATAGATAGAGATATTACAACTAAAGAGTTAGGATTTAAAAAAAGTGTAGATAACTTTTTAGATGGTGTAAGTGATAGAGATTATTTAATAGAGATAACTTCTTCATTCTCTATAATGATGATGCATTTATCTAGATTATGTGAAGAGTTAATATTATGGAGTAGTCAAGAGTTTAACTTTATAACAATTGATGATTCATACTCAACCGGTAGTAGTATAATGCCTCAAAAGAAAAACCCAGATGCAGCTGAGTTAATTAGGGGTAAAACTGGTAGTGTATATGGCAACCTTTTTTCATTACTGACAGTTATGAAGGGATTGCCCCTTGCTTATAATAAAGATATGCAAGAGGATAAAATTCACTTTTTTAATGCATTAGATACTGTAATACCCTGTATAGAAATAATGGATAAAATGATTAAAACTTTAAAGGTAAATAAAGAAAATATGAAAAAGGGAGTTAAGAAGGGATTTTTAAATGCAACTGAAGTTGCTGATTATCTTGTAAATAAAGGTGTAGCATTTAGAGATGCCCACAAGATAGTAGGAGAAGTAGTTTTATATTGTGAAGAAAAAGATAGTACAATAGAAGATTTAAAACTTGATGACCTTAAAAATATAAGTTCATATTTTGAGAAAGATTTATATGATTTTATAGATTATGAAAATGTTTTAAAAAAGGGAATAAAAAAAGATATGCTTTAAGATAGGGGATTCCCTATCTTTTTTATTTAAATTTTACTTAAAATTTTCTTTAAGTTAACAAAGATTTAGTAAAATTAGTAATGGGTGAACTTAAATAAAGGAGAGTAAATATTAAAAATTTGATTTAGGTTAATATCAAAGGGTATTATTTTATTGAAAATACTGTTAACATTTGTTAATAGTATTTCTTTTAAGTTTAATAAATGCTATAATAATCTTTGTTAATATTAAGAAAATGCTATATAACCCTAAAGATTTATAAAAGAAAGACGATTATAGTATTATGTAGCCTTAATTCTTAGTATTTTTTGAAGGATTTTGACTAAAAATGTAGAAAATATATATTAATAGAAGATTACTTATTTTAAAGGTCCAATTTAATAAGCAAACTAATTGAAAAGTTAGGACGCAAAGCCTAGGGTCTAAGGTATTTATACTATGATAGCCTGGTTGCTGTAATGATTACCATAGCATTTATGGAAATCTGCTATGTTTTTTTAATATATAAAGATAATAGGGGGTGTCACTATGCAAAAACATAATAAAGTTGTTATATTAAAAACTCAGGATAGAAAATATGCTATCGATGTTTATAATGTTGAAAGAATTTTAGAATATACAAAGCCAAAGGCATTACCAGAAACATCAGAACATATTATAGGCATTATGTCTTATGAAGAGTCAATATTACCAGTAATAGATTTAAATAAAAGACTTTATAAAGAAGGTTATTTAGATACAGGAGATAATAAAATAGTTGTTATTATATGGGAAGATCATAGATTAGGTCTTATGGTTGATGATGTATTAGAAATTAAGGATATAGAAGAAGACAAAATACATAAAAAAGATTCAGTAAATACTGAAATAAAAAAGGAATACTTAAAGGGTTTTATAAAAGAGGAAGAAGACATAATTATTTATTTAAATCCTAATAAAATATTTTCAAGCTCACAAAAAGAAGAGCTAAAGGGTGTTATAAAAGATTCATAAAAAAATCAGGAGGAAATGATGAAAGAGGATATAAAGGTTGGTATAGCTGATTATAAAATAACTAAGTCTCCAAACAATCTCATTACTCTTGGTTTGGGCTCCTGTGTTGGCATAGCAGTATATGATAAAAAAAGTGAAGTGGGAGGTTTATCCCATATTATGCTTCCTTATAGCTCTCAATATAGAAAGGTTAATAAGGTTGCAAAGTATGCTGATTTGGCACTGCCTGAAATGATAGAAAAGCTAGTTAAAAATGGTGCTAGAAAAAATAGGCTAGTGGCAAAAATAGCAGGAGGAGCAAGCATGTTCCAATTTTCAGATAAAAACCCTAAATTAAATATTGGACAAAGAAATATAGAAGCAGTAAAGGAAATACTAAAGGATATGAAAATACCTATAAAAGCTGAAGATGTAGGGGGAACATTAGGAAGAACGATGATTGTGGATTTGGAGAAATTTGAGGTTTCTATTAAACAAATAGGTAAAGGTATTAAAAATATTTAGGTTTTACTAATAGACAAAGTTATAGAAGGTGATAAGTTTGAATAATGATTTTGATTTTTTTGAAAAATGGGTTTTTGAAAACCTAAATATTGATTTAACAGCTTATAATTCTAAGCAACTTCATAGAAGGATACTCTCTGTTATGAATAGAAGTGGAGCTAATAATTTAAGGGAATATTCTAAAATGATAAGTAATAACCCAAAAGAAAGACTTAAATTTTTAGATTATATAACGATAAATGTATCAGAATTTTTTAGAAATAAAGCTATGTTTGATGAACTTGAAAAAAAGATAGAAGATATATTGATACCTAAATATAATAAATTAAATATTTGGAGTGCAGCCTGTTCAATAGGAGCAGAACCCTATTCTATAAGTATTATACTTGATAGATTAAATAGAAAAAATAAGGATTATATACTAGCAACAGATATAGATAATAGTATAATAAATAGGGCTAAAGAAGGTGTGTATTCTAAAAATGAAATAAAAAATTTAGATAATAAGGATATTGATAAATACTTTTTAAAAAAGGGTAGCAAATATCATTTAGATAATGATATTAAAAGAAAAGTTACCTTTAAAAAACATGATTTAATATTAGATAGATACGAAAATAATTTCCATCTTATAGTATGTAGAAATGTACTTATATATTTTAAAATGGAAACGAAAAATAAAATATATAAAAAGTTTTATGATGCTTTAGTACCCGGTGGTTTATTGTTTGTAGGTGCTACTGAGAATATAATTAACTATAGAGAATTAAACTTTGAAAAAATTAATGCTTTTCTATATCGTAAGAAGTAAATAGATGGGGGTGGAGGTAGTGTTATGGAAAAATATTTAACTTTGTTTATAGAAGAATCTAAAGAAAATTTACAAAAGCTTAATGATGAAATATTAAAAGTAGAACAAGACCCAGAAGATATAGACACTATGAATGAAATTTTTAGAGTTGCTCATACCTTAAAGGGGATGTCTGGAACTATGGGATTTCCTAATATGGAAGAGTTAACCCATAGAATGGAAAACATCTTAGAATTATTTAGAAGTGAACAGTTAAAAGTTAATTCAGATACAGTAGATATGTTATTTGAATGTCTAGATACATTATCTGATATGGTAGATAATATCATTGAAGGTGAAGGAGACTTTAGAAATGATTCTTTAATGGACAAGCTAGATAAAATAGCTGAAGGTAATGTAGAGAAAAAAGAAGACGTTTCTAAAAAAGTAGAAGATGAAGTAGCTGCCACTGAAGTTTTAGATCAATATGAACTTAGCGTAGCCCAAAGGGCAAAGGGCATGGATTATAATACATATAAAATTGATATAACTATAGCCTCAAGTTGTTTAATAAAATCAGCAAGGGCATATATGATTATAAAAAGATTAGAAGAAAACGGTGAAATAATAAAATCTATACCTTCAATTGAAGAAATTGAAGATGAGGAATTTGATTATGATATTGAACTTTTCTATGTCTCTAAATTAGATACAGAAGAGGTAGAGAGTTTAATAGATAAAATATCTGAAATAGAGAAGGTTTCAGTTGAACAAATAAAAGTAAAAGATAAACCTAAAAACGTTAAAACAGATAATAAAAAGAAAAATAAGGGTAAGAAAAAGCCTAAAAAGAAAAATGAAAAACAAGTCTCAGATAAAGTTAAAATTAATCAGTCTATAAGGGTAAGTTTAGATAAATTAGATAACTTTATGAACTTAGTTTCAGAATTAGTTATTCATAGAACTAGAATAGAAGATATAAGTAGTGCTTATAAAATAAATGATTTAAATGAAACATTAGAACAAGTTAATAGGATAACTACTAATTTACAAGACTTAGTTTTACAAATGAGAATGGTACCTATAGATACAGTATTTAATAGATTCCCACGTATGGTTCGTGATGTATCTAATCAGTTAGGTAAAAAGGTTGAGTTAGTAATAAAGGGTCAAGAAACAGAACTAGATAGGACAGTTATAACTGAACTAGGAGATCCTATGGTACACTTAATAAGAAATGCCATAGACCATGGTATAGAAACCGAAGAAGAAAGAATAGCTGATGGAAAAGACCCTGCTGGAACTGTAAAAATGATTGCCTATCAAGAGGGTAATAAAGGTATAATTAAAATAGAAGATGATGGTAAGGGAATAGACCCTGATAAAATAAAAGAAAAATGTATAGAAAAGAATATAGACGTTGAAGGATTAGATGATGATCAAATAGTTAGAATGATATTTAATCAAGGTTTTTCAACTAATGAAGAGGTTACAAACCTTTCAGGCCGTGGAGTAGGTATGGATGTAGTAAAAAGAAAGATATCAAATCTTGGTGGTAATATAGATGTTAAAAGTGAAGTAGGAAAGGGCTCGACATTTACTATAGAACTTCCATTGACACTTTCAATAATTAAATCTATACTTGTATGTGTTGATAATGAAAACTTTGCTATACCACTTGAATTTATTGAAAAGATAATTGATGTTAAAGAAGAAGACATTAAGATGTCTTATAATGATGAAGTATATATGTATAATAATGAAGCAGTACCTGTTATTAGATTAAATGAAAAACTAGATATTAAAGAAGATGATACAAAGGAAAAGGTAATGGTAATCTTAAAGGTTGGACAAGGAATATTTGCCTTAATGGTTGATAAGATTGAAGGAGAAAAAGAAATAGTTATTAAGGATTTAGGTGCTTCATTAAAGGGTGCTGGATATTATATCGGAGCAACTATTTTAGGTGATGGTAATGTAACACTTATATTAGATGTACCTAAATTAACTACTTAACGTGAGGTGGTAATAGATTGAGTTTTTCAGAGTTAACACCAATACATTATGATTTTTTAAAAGAGGTAACAAATATTGGCGGAGGAAATGCTGCTACTTCCTTAGCGCAGCTTTTAAATAAAAGAATAGATATGGAAGTTCCTACCGTAAGACTATTGTCATATGACGAGATTTTCACTAATATTAAGGAAGAGGAAAGTCCTGTTATAGCAATCTCACTAAAAGTATTAGGGGATGCACCGGGTATATTTTTATTTGTATTAGAAGAAAAATATGCACTACATTTAGCTAAATTACTTTTAGGAAAAGAAGATTTAAAAGAGCTTGATGATATGGTAGTATCAGCATTAAAGGAAGTTGTAAATATTATAGCTTCCTCATATATAAATGCTTTAACAAGGATGCTTAATTTAAATATGGTTTCAAGTGTTCCTCAGTTTTCTAAGGACATGTTTGGAGCTATATTAACAACAGCATATATAGAATCTGGATATATAGATGATAAACAATTAATTATTGAAAATATATTTATAGAAGATAATAAAAAAATAAATGGATACTTATTTTTTATACCGAGTCCAAATTCTTTAGATACAATAATTTCAAGCATAAACATTTAAAGGAGTGATTTTAATGTCAAAGAAGGTACTAGTTGTTGATGATGCTGCATTTATGCGAATGATGGTTAAAGATATATTAACAAACAATGGATATGAAGTTGTAGGTGAAGCTGCAAATGGTAAGGAAGCTGTAGAAAGTTTTAAACAAACTAATCCTGATATAGTTACATTAGATATAACAATGCCAGAGATGGATGGTATAGAAGCTTTAAAAGAGATAAAAAAGTTAAATGGAGATGCTAAAGTTATTATGTGTAGCGCAATGGGACAGCAAGCAATGGTTATGGAAGCTATAAAAGAAGGGGCTTCAGACTTTGTTGTTAAACCATTTCAAGCAGATAGGGTATTAGAAGCATTAAATAAAGCTTTAGGCTAAGAAAGGGTGGTTTTATGCAAGTTTTAGTATTTGAATTAAATAATCAGTACTATGCTATAAATACAGAGTTTGTAAGTGAAATAAGTAAGCCCTTAGAAGTAAGAAATGTACCTAAATCTCCAGATCATATTGTTGGTTTAGTTAATTTAAGGGGAAATATAATATCTTTAATGGATTTAGGAAGTTTACTTAAATTAGAGAAAAAAGAAGAGGAATATAGTCATATTATTATTGTGAATATGGAAGAAGAATTAATAGGTATTTCTGTAAATCAAGTTAAAGAAGTAATAGATATAGAAGAAGATGAAATAGATAAGTTAAGAAGAAAAGAACATGAAGGAGCAATAGAAGGAATAATAAAATTAGATTATGGTATTGTAAATTTCCTTAATTTAGAGAAATGTATTTTAGAAAAAGTATAATGAGGTGGTACAGTGGGAGAAGTACTTTCGCAACAGGAAATTGATCAATTACTAAACGCCATCTCCTCAGGAGAAATAGATGAAGAGGAAATAGAAAAAGAACAGGAAAATGAAGAGCGACAAAGGATAAAAAATTATGACTTTAGAAGGCCTAATAAATTATCTAAAGATCATATAAGTACTATAGAGATGATTTATGATAATTATTCAAGGATCGTTGCTAATTATTTATCAGCACAAATTAGGTCTAATGTTAAAGTTGATGTTATATCAGTAGAACAGGTTACCTATGAAGAATTTATGAAATCTATACCTAATCCCACTTTGCTTTCTATATTTCAAATGCCCCCACTACAAGGGGCTCTACTTCTAGAGATTAACCCACAGTTTGGATTTCAAATGATTGATTTATTATGTGGAGGTTCAGCTGAACATAAACAAAATATAAGGGGATTTACAGATATAGAAACTAATATAATTAAAGAAGTAGTAGGGGAAATGATAGGGAATATGAAACTTGCTTGGGAGGATGTTTTAGAGGTTGATCCAAAGCTTGATGATATAGAAACTAACCCCCAAGTAAATCAAATAATGTCACCTAATGAACCTGTTGCTTTAGTTACCTT
Source organism: Bacillota bacterium (assembly GCA_009711785.1). Lineage (GTDB taxonomy): Bacteria > Bacillota > Clostridia > Tissierellales > MES13 > MES13. The sequence continues at coordinate 43,655 of VENA01000016.1, read as the reverse complement.
TTCAGCTGAAATATCTGAAAGTAAAAGTTATATGAATCTTTGTATACCTTATTTGGCTGTTGAAAATATAATTGATAAATTATACATTCAGCATTGGTTTGAAAATGAAGAACGGGATGAGTATGGAGAATATTATAATACACTGACTGGTAATATAATGCCATCTAAGGTAGATTTAAATGTATTATTAGGTAAAACAAAGATAACGGTAAATGACTTTTTAGATTTAAGTTTAGGTGATGTAATAGAATTAGATAAAAGTGCTGATAAGCCCCTTAGAATGTATGTAGAAGATCAATTACATTTTCATGTACAACCAGGAATTTATAATAATAAATTATCTGTACAAGTAGTTGATATTGTAGAAAAGGATGTGGATAACGATGAATGATAACTTTCTATCACAGGAAGAAATAGATTCCCTACTGAATAAAAATGAAGAAGTTAATGGAAATAATGATATCGATGATGAAGTTAAGGACCTCTTAGGAGAAGTTGGAAATATTTCAATGGCTACAGCCGCCACTGCTTTATCTACAATATTAGGTAAACAGGTTATGATAAATACACCTAAGGTTGAAGTTACAGATATAAAATCTGTAACTGATGATTTAAATGTACCGGTTGTGGTTTTACAAGTTGAATTTAGTGAAGGATTAAAGGGAAATAATATATTAGCTCTTAAAATAAGGGACGCTTCAATAATTGCAAATCTTATGATGGGTGGAGATGGAACTAATCCTAATGAAGAACTATCAGAGATAGAAATGAGTGCAATATCTGAAGCTATGAATCAAATGATAGGTTCTGCATCAACTGCTATGAGCACCATGATTAGAAGTGATGTAAATATAACTCCACCAAATGTTAATATTTGGGATAGTAATGAAGATAGTATACCAGATGAGTTTAGTAAGGATACTGAGATGGTTAAAACTTCATTTAACCTAACGGTTGAAGGTCTTATAGATAGTGAAATAATGCAGTTATTTACAATGGATACAGTAGATGAAATAGTAGATAAAATGACTGGAGGCTCTAAAAAGGAAGAACCTAAAGAAGAACCTAAAGAGGAGCCTAAAAAAGAAGTAAAAGAAGTAAAAGAAGAACCTAAAAAAGAACCAGTCAAAGAGGAAGTAAAAACTGAAGTAAAAGAGGTTAAAGAAGAGGTAGCTTTAAGTAGTGCTTCAAGTAATATAAAAGAAGAAAATGTAACAGTGCAAAAGCCACAATTTGCTCCTTTAAAAGAAAGTAAAAATGATGAAAAGTCAAATCTAGATCTTATATTAGATGTACCCTTAGAATTAAGTGTTATATTAGGTAGATCTAAAAAATCTATTAAAGAGGTACTTGCATTAAGTCCAGGGTCTATAGTTGAATTAAATAAATTTGCAGAAGAACCCTTAGAGATATATGCAAATGGTAAACTTATAGCCCAAGGAGAGGTAGTAGTAATAAATGAAAACTTTGGAATAAGGATTACTAATATACTAAGTGCCGCTGAAAGGGTACAAAAGCTTAAATAGAAATTACAGTAGAAGATTTTTATCTTCTGCTTTTTTTTATAATAAACTAAACTTTTATTTTTATACTCCGATAGTAAATGTATAAAGAGATTAAAAAGAAGGTGAATTTATGAAGATTAATAGTTCAAGTTACTCACAACTTATTAAAAGACTAAACAAGCAAAAGGCTGAGACAAAATATAAGGATAAGAAAAAAGAAACTTCAAAAGACCGTATAGAATTATCTACATCAAGTAAAGCACTTAATACTTATAAAAATCAAATGAAAAATACTAAAGCTAAGAAAGCTGAGACTGTAGCTAGGATAAAAAATGAGATTAGTTCAGGAACATATAAAGTATCTTCAGAAAAATTGGCTAAAAAAATAATAGAAAAAATGAATAAGCAGTAATTTCAGGAGGTATATATGGAAATTACAAATGTATTAAACACACAATTAGATGTGTTAAAAAAACTTTTAGATTGTCTTAAAGAGGAAAAAGAACTTTTAATTAAAGAGGATGCAGATGCCTTAAAGATAATAGTAGATAAAAAAATGGATTTAATGAAAAAGTTAGATGAAATAGAAAAAGATAGGGTTTCTATTTGTGGAGATAAAACCATGGATGATTTGGCACTTAAAAGTGAAAAAAAGAAAGAAATATTAGATATAAAGGAAAGTTATACTGAAACTATAGTTAAGATTAATGAAATGCAACTTACTAATCAAATGCTTACTAAACAATCATTAGATTATGCAAATAGTATGGTTAATATATTTATGAAAAACAAGAAAAAAGGTGTAAATAATACTTATCAAGCAAATGGTAAGGTTAATTCAGGAAATAAAGCTTCAATGATAAATCAGTATAAATAACGGGGTGATAAAATGTCAGGTTTATTTGCAACCCTTAATACAGCTAGAAGGGGAATGTTTGCACAGCAAGCAGCTATAACAACAACAAGTCATAATATATCAAATGCTAATACTGAAGGCTACTCAAGACAAAGAGTACACCTAGAGACTAGTTTAGCCTTTAGTAAACCAGGAGTAGGCCAAATAGGAACTGGTGTTGATATAGAGTCAATAAGAAGAGTTAGGGATAGATTTTTAGATACACAAATAAGAGGAGAACAAGGAGTAAGTAAAGAATATGCTGCCCGTGAAGATGTATTAGAACAAATTGAATCTATATTTATGGAACCAAGTGATTCAGGTTTGAATACAATGATGGGTAGGATGTGGAATGCTTGGCAAGAATTGAGTAAAAGTCCTGAAAACTCAAATGCAAAAACAATAGTAGCCCAGGAATCCCAAGCAGTTACAGATACATTAAATCATATGTATACTCAAATGGATAATTTAAATAATAATACAGTAGAACTTATAGAGAAAAAAACATTTGATGCAAAATCAATACTTACTCAAGTAGACACTTTAAATGAACAAATTTTCAATGTGAAAATAAAAGGTGAACATCCGAATGATTTATTAGATAAAAGAGATAAACTTTTAGATGAATTATCTGAAATAACAAATTTTGATGTTAAAAATAAAGAATATGGACAGATAGAAATATCCATAGGTGATACTAATGTTTTAGGAACAGATACTGATAAAGAAATGTCGGTTATTAGAAGTGTAGAAAAAGATCCATTAAATTCAGATAAATATAAAATTACCCTAGTAAAGGGTGGAGATTCATTAAATGCTACAATTGAAGAAACTATAGATTTATCTATTGATAGTCCTAGTTTTGATGTTACTAAACTAAAAGCTGGAGATGTTGTATTTAATGATCCTAAGTGGGATCCTAATACAACGGATATAAAGGATATAGATTTAGAAACAGTTAATCTAGAAACAGGTTCATTAAAAGGATATCAATCTGTACTTAATGAAACTAAAGGTTATCAAGACAGTTTAAATACTTTTGCTAATGGTTTAGCTGAAAAGATAAATGAAATACATAGTAAAACAGATTCGGCAGTTGATACAGATGGAGATGGAACTGATGGTGATTGGATAGATTTCTTTAAAAGTGAAGATGGATCACCAATTAATGCTAGTAATATTATGGTTAATGAAGAAATTATAAAAGATGTAAATAAAATAAACACAGGAAAAGAATTAATAGAAGATAATGGTGGAGAAGGAACCCCAGGTGATGGAAGTAAAGCATTAGAGATAGCAGAACTTAGAAATGAAAGATTAATTAATGATACAACTTTTGATGCATATTATAAAGACATAGTTGCAGAACTTGGAATATCAACCCAGGAAGCTAATAGAATGACAACTAATCAAGAAACCTTATTAGGACAATTAGAAACTAGAAAGGAATCAATATCAGGGGTATCAATAGATGAGGAAGTTGCAAATTTAGTACAATTTCAACGTTCATATGAAGCAAACTCAAGGGTTATTTCAACATTATCACAAATGCTTGATACGTTAATAAATAGAACTGGAATATAGGAGGGTTTTAAATGAGAGTAACAAATAGTATGCTACTTAAAAACTACACGAGAAATTTACATAAAAATTTAAATAAAATGAGTAAATACCAAAATCAGTTATCTTCAGGTAAAGAAATAAGTAAACCCTCAGATGATCCTTTTTTAGTAACTAGAAGTATGGCACTTCACACAGAAATAGATAAAAATGAACAATATAAAAGAAATATTGAAGATTCAATAGGGTGGATAGATACTACTGACTCTGCAATGCAAAATGTAACTGATATTATTCATAGAATGAAAGAGTTAACTACTTATGGAGCAAATGGTAGTTTATCAGATACAGATAGACAAGCACTAAGTGAAGAGGTTAAACAGTTAACAGATCAATTAGGACAAATTGGAAGTACTAATTTTGATGGAAGATATATATTTGGTGGACAAGAAACTACTGAAGCTCCCTTTAAAGTAGAAGGAGGAGTACTTAAATATAAAGGTGATAAGGGAGAATTAGAAAGGGAATTTTCCCCAAACGTTTCAATGGCAGTGAATTTAACAGGAGCTGAAATGATGGGTTTAGAAGGATCAGTTGATACTGAAAATGGAACAGATACATCTTTAGGAGTTACATTAAAGGAAATTGTAGATGCATTAGATTCTAATGACACTGAAAAACTTTCAGGTGAATTGCTTGGTGATATAGATAATCATTTAGATAATATTTTAAGGGCAAGAGCAAAGGTAGGAGCTAAATCTAATAGATTGAAGGCTGCTAATAAGAAAAATGAAGCTGAAACTTTAAATACAATCGAATTTTTATCAAAAACAGAAGACATTGATGTTGCAGAAAAGGTAATGCAGTATAAGAATATGGAAAATGTTTATAGATCGTCATTACAAACAGGAGCTAAGATATTACAACCAAGTTTACTAGATTTTTTAAGATAATTAAATATTAATAAAGATTAAGCGGAGATTATTCTCCGCTTAAAATATATTTAAAAGGATGATTAAAGTGAAGATAAACACCAAATATTTAGGAGAAGTAGAGATAGAAAAAGAAAAAATAATTAACTTTAAAAAAGGATTATTAGGTTTTGAAACCTTAAAGGAATATGTAATATTAAATATTCCTAATAACGAAGCTTTTCAGTGTTTACAAAGTATTAAAGATCCTAAAGTTGTTTTCATAATTACAAATCCTTTCCTTTTCTTCAAAGATTATGATATTAAAATAGATGATGAAGAGTTAAAGAAAATTAAAATAACAAATAATAAAGAACTTTTATTATACAGTATAGTAACTATACCTAAGGATATTAAAAAGATGACAGCTAATTTACTTGCTCCGATAGTTATAAATATAGATAAACGAATAGCTAAACAAATTGTATTAGAAAATACAAATTATAAAACTAAACATTTTATCTATAATGAGACTAAAGAGGTGAATAAAAATGTTAGTACTAAGTAGAAAATTAGAGGAAAGTCTTATTATCGATGAAGATATAGAAATAATTGTTATAGGAATAGAAGAAGGTAAGGTTAAATTAGGCATAAATGCACCGAAAAATAAAAAAATATACCGTAAAGAAGTATTAGAAGAAATTAAAAGAGAAAATAAAAATGCTACAAAAGTTAATAATTATTTTTTAAATAATTTATAAAAAATTTTAGAATAAGACTAAACAAATTATAAAATACTGCCGATATATATATTGTAAAGGAAAAAGATTTGTTTGGTGGCCACTGACAATTATAAAAAAGGGCAAGGATGCCTAAAAAAATTCAAGGAGGAATTTACAATGAGAATTAATCATAATATTGCTGCACTTAATACTTATAGACAACTAGGTGCAAATAAAGCTCATACACAAAATAATTTAGCAAAATTATCTTCAGGACTTAGGATTAACAGAGCTGGGGATGACGCAGCAGGTCTTGCAATTTCAGAGAAAATGAGAGGACAGATTAGAGGTTTAGAGCAAGGTACTAGAAATGCTCAAGATGGTATTTCAATGATTCAAACAGCTGAAGGTGGACTGAATGAGACACATTCTATCTTACAACGTATGCGTGAATTATCGGTTCAAGCAGCTAATGGTACTAATCAGGATGAAGATTTAACAGCTATTCAGAATGAAATTGATGAGCTATCATCAGAGATTGATCATATCGCAGAGTCAACAAATTTCAATGGGAAAAATCTTTTAAGCAGTGGTTCAACTGTAAATTTACAAATTGGTTATTCTGCAGAAAATTATGATCAGCTAACTATAACACTTAGTAATTTCAAAGCTGATGCAACATCGTTAACTGTAAATTCTTTATCAATGAGCTCTGCTACAACTGCAATATCTAAGGTGGATGCGGCAATTAAAAATGTGTCTGAAGCACGATCTTTACTGGGTGCAAGTCAAAATAGATTAGAACATACTATTAATAACCTATCTACTTCTTCAGAAAATCTTACAGCAGCAGAGTCTAGAGTTCGTGACGTAGATATGGCTAAAGAAATGATGGAATTCACTAAAAACAATATTCTTTCACAAGCAGCACAATCAATGTTAGCTCAAGCTAATCAGCAACCTCAAGGGGTACTACAACTTCTTAGATAATATATGTTATTTGCAACCCTCATTTAGAGGGTTGCTTGTTTATAAGAATTACCATTTGAAATGGTAATTCTTATAAACGAAAGAATAAAATTTGAGGTGAAAAAAATGAAACCATTTATTACATTATGCATGATAATAAAAGATGAAGAGAAAGTTTTAAGACGTTGCTTAGACTCAGTTAAAGGTATAGTAGATGAAGTTGTCATTGTAGATACGGGATCTAGAGATAACAGTAAGAAAATTGCAAAGGAGTACACTAATAAGGTATATGATTTTCAGTGGGTAAATGATTTTTCGAAGGCTAGAAACTTTGCTGCTTCAAAAGCTAGTGGAGAATGGATTTTAGCTTTAGATGCAGATGAATATGTTGATAGAAGTAATTTGAAAGATATGAAAGAGCAAATAAAAAATGATGAAGACGCTTATGATATATATTCAGTTAAGATATTAAACTTTTCGGGTTGGAATGGGCAATTTACATCCCAACACTATCATGAAAGAATCTATAAAAATGATGGAAATATTCGTTATTCTAGACCTATACATGAACAATTAATAAAAAATCAATCTAAAGGAAAAGAATTTATAGAATCCATATCTAAACTTATTATATATCATTCAGGATATTTAACACAGACGTTTAAAGAGAAAGAAAAGTCAAAAAGAAATATGAATATATTAAAAGAAGAAATAAAAAAAACTTCTAATCCATTTGACTATTTCAATTTAGCCAATGAATACTCTGCTACTCAAGAGTATGAAAAAGCATTGAGGTATTATAAGAAAGCCTTTCAATTAAAAAGTAACATACATTTATCTTGGGTATCATATACAGTTATTCAGATTATTCATACTTTAAATGAGTTGGAACGCTTTAGAGACTCTTTGGTAGTAGTTAAAGATGCTATGAATATATGGTGTAAATCTCCAGAGCTGAAGTTTTTAAAAGGATATATTTATTATCTTCAACATCGATATGATGATGCTATCAAGGAGTTAATAGAGCTTACTCAAGATAAAGAGAGGTATGATAAACCTTTAATGAGTTTAGATTATCTATACTCAAACCCTTATGAACTTTTAGGGGAGATTTATTATATAAAATCAGAATATAAGAATGCAATGAATAAATTTACTAAAGTTTTATCTTATAATCGAAACAACTTAGCAATATTAAAAAAAATATTATACATTTTGAATAGAACAAATTCGCCTGAAGAACTGGCTGATTATATTAGCGCACAGGGGTTTATTAAAAGTTCTAATGATATTCTACAGTTAGTTAGGATATTAATAGAGAATGCACAGTTTAAACTAGCTAAAATCTTTATAAGTTCTTTTGATGGAAAAGAAGTTATTAAGAATGCATATTTATTAAAAATATATATATTAGAAAATAACATAAATAAGATAGAAAAGATTATTGATAAAATGAGGAGTAAGGAGTTAATATATATAATTAAAAAAGGGTATTTTGATTTTTATGATGTTATCATATTAAAATTGCTAGTAAGGAATATTAAATTCGATATTAATATTTCTAAAAGTCATGATGAACATTTACAAATGAATAAGTTTATTGATTTTGTAATAAATAATAATTCGTATGAAAAAATAGAAGAAAAATATTTTATAAATATGTTAGAAAAATGCTTGCAATATAGACAGTTTGATATTTTTGAAAAGTTAACTTTTCAAAAATATTGTACAGGAATTTCACATATCAATGGTAAAATAGGAAATTTACTTGTTAAGTACGACTTTATAGAAATAGCAATTGAATTTTATAAAGAAATTAAAAATATTCATACATGTGATAGTGAAACAGTATTTAATATTGTTAATGTACTTTATCAAAAAGAAGCTTATGATGATGCATTAGTAACAGCATTACGTTCACTAGAAACTGGACATAATGACTTTAGAATATTTAAAATTGTTATGGAATTGTTATATAGAAAAAAAGAATTTAAAGATCTAGAGGAAGTAATTAAATTAGCGTTAAATTATTATCCTGATAGCTTTTGGATTAAGAAAATGTATATTAATAGTTAAAGGAGATAATTATAAAATGACTTATAATAATGGTATAAAAAAAGAAAGGTTAAGAGAAGCAATAAAATTATTTTATCAAAAAGATTATTTTAGTGCATATAATATTGTTTATGTAGAATTAAGAAGACATCCCAAAGATACTAGATTATTTTGTCAGCTTGGTATATTTGCATCATCATTAGGGCTATCTGATGTAGCAGAGAACTATATGAATACACTTGAAGGAAAAAAACATTTAACTGAAAATTTTTTTAAAGATCAAATAACTAAATATATTCGGACTGTTAATGATAAAGATCTGCATGAGAAATGGAGGAATTATAAAAGATCTCGAAATAAAAATGAAAGAATTCGAATTGCTATAACAGCACCACTATGTGAAGGAAAAGTTCTTGAAATTGGATGTGCAAATGGAGACTTGTCTACTGTAATTGCAGCGCATGGTATTGAACATTATGGTATAGATATAGATCCAGTTGCTATAGAAATAGCTAGGTATAAAAGCAGAATGTTAGGATTAACTAATTCTAGATTTAAATTGAGTAATGGAGAGAATTTAGATTTAGATGATAATACATTTGATACTGTTTTGCTAGCAGAAGTTTTAGAACATGTTGATTCGCCTGAAAAGGCAATAAAAGAAGCAATCAGAGTTTGTAAACCAAAAGGAAAGATAATCATTAGCGTACCAAATGGTTATAGGATTCCTGATCCTGAACATGTAAGAATTTTTAATAAAGATATTTTGAATAGTCTTATAAATAAGCATATAAATACTAGTGTTAAATGGATTAATAATATACCAAGTGAATGGGTAATGGGGTGGATAATAAATCATAAAAAGGATGTATCTATGAATAAGGAAGTTATATGGAAACGATCACAAAATTTCATTCCACCTTTGCCCGAAAAAGTCTGTGAATATGATGAAATGGTGACGGTGATTGTACCTACATTTAATCGAGAAGACTATATAAATAGTGCTCTAGATAGTGTATTGAATCAAACATATAAGAATTATGAGATTATTGTAGTTAATGATGGTTCGACTGATAGTACAGAAACGGTGTTACAACCTTATATGGATAAAATAATTTATTTAAAAAAAGAAAATGGTGGTAAATCTAGTGCAATAAACTATGCCATGAGGTATGCAAAAGGAGATTATATATGGGTATTTGATGACGATGATATTGCATTACCGATGAAGTTAGAATTACAAATTAAGAAGTTTAAAGAAAACCCTGGACTAGACATTATTCATACTTCTGCTATAGTTTTTAAACAAGATAGTGGTTACAAAAAGATTGTGGACTATTGGGAAGCAGAGTCTATAAAACAAAAAGATATATTAAAAAGAAAACTTAGAGGATCTTTTTTTCACTCTCCAACTGTAATAGCTAAGAGAAAATGCTATACTAAGGTAGGCGATTGGGATGAAAGTCTGGTGAGAGCACAAGACTATGATATGTGGGTAAGAATTGCACGTTTTTTTAATGTTGGAGAGTTGAGAATTCCAACTGTATACTACAGGTTACATGATGGAATACGAGGTTCTAGTGCTGATCGGATATCTATTTCAGATGTTCATAACAAAACATTAAAATACCATAAAAAAGTATTGAAGAAAATGTATGAATTCCCGATAGATGATATATTTAAAGAATTAAAAGATAAACCTTTAAACACTAGTCTTAAAGTTGAAGCTTATTTTAAGAGAGCTAAAACGATGGCTTTTTATGATCTAAATGAAGAGGCTAAAAAAGATTTAAGTAAAATTTCAGAGATTTTAAATAGTAATAAGTACTTACCTCTTAGTCGTAGTAGCATACTAATAATTAAATGGTTCGAAGAAAAGGTGAATCAATGGGATGATTTTGAAGCAACATTTCAAGTTTTATCAATTTTAAAATTAATTAATAATTCAAGTGAATAATCTTAGTAAAATAATACTTAACATATAAATAAAAAGCATAAATTCTATGTTTGGAGACTGTTAACAATAAACAATTTAACATTTTCTTGTAAATCTATTTTCACATTATGCTTTTGATGATTTTATGACAAAAGAATTTTACACAATACAGTGGGTAAGATATGCTGATGATGGCGTAACGCACTGTGTATCACTAAAACAAGCGAAGTATCTGTTGAGAAGACTGAAAGAACGCTTTGCATTATTGGGACTAGAATTAAATCTAGAGAAAACTAGAATTGTTTATTGTAAAGATGAAGACCGTAAAGGTAATCATGAATACACATCTTTTGATTTTCTAGGCTATACATTTAGACCAAGACATGCGAAGGACAAATTTGGTAAATTCTTTACAAATTTCTTGCCAGCAATGAGTGGAAAGCGAAGAAAGCCATAAGAAAAGAAGTGAAAAGTTGGAAGTTGCAACTAAAATCAGATAAGACTCTGAACGTTATTGCAAACATGTTCAACCGAAAGATACAAGGTTGGATAAACTATTACACTCACTTTTACAAGTCTGAAATATATGATGTACTAAGGTACATCAATGGATGTTTCGTTAAATGGGTTCGTAGGAAATATAAGAAACGTAAATCGAGACGTAGAGCAGAACATTGGCTTGGAAATATAGCAAAACGTGATAAGAAATTGTTTGCACACTGGAAGTTAGGCATTTTAACAGCGGCTGGATAATGGGAGCTGTATGAGCTGAGAGGTTCACGTACAGTTCTGCGAGAGACTTAGGGGGAGGTTCCCTAGGTCTACTCTCTTTGTGATTACAGCAAATACAAAAGAAATAGCAGAAGAACTTAAAATATTGGTAAGTGAATTTCTTCAAAGCAGAGGATTAACTTTGTCCGAAGAGAAAACAATAATTACTGATATAGATAAAGGATTCCATTTTCTGGGGTAGACATTTCGTAAGTTTAAAGGGAAATTAATCATTAAACCATCAAAGAATTCAATAAAAACTCTGATAAGAAAATGCTCTACTATAATTCTTAAATAAGGAAAAGCACTCACTCAATCCCAACTAATTTTTAGATTAAATCAAGTGATAAGAGGATGGTCTAATTACCATAAACATGTGGTTGCAAGTCAAGCATTTTCATCCATCAATAACACACTATATCTCTTATTAAAACAATGGTCAAAAGTAGATAGCCTAATAAAAGCACCTAGTGGAGACTTAATAAATATTGGCATGAAAAGGATATGAAAAGATGGTTATTCATGACAGATGAATATAGTCTTATAGAGATGAAAGAAATAAAAATCATCCGTCATCCCAAATTACAAATTTTTAAAAACCTCTTCTTAAATAAAGAATCTTTTACAAAAAGAAGGATGATATTAAAATCACTAAATGCTGCTTGAAAGGGTGAAGAAATGCTTGAGCCGTATGAGAGGGAAACTCTCATATACGGTTCTTAGACGAGGGAAAGGGAGCAATCCTTTTTCTTTAGTCGATTTTAAAAATAAATCTATAGATGGATTATTAACAGCCTTTAATATTGAATGTTCATTGAGTAAAAAAGGATGCCCCTATGATAATGCTGTAGTAGAAGCTACTTTTAAAGTATTTAAAACAGAGGTTGGTTTTAATAAGATATTTGAAAGTTTTGAGGAGTTAGAATATCTATTATTTGATTATGTAAATTGGTACAATAATTACAGAATACATGGATCATAAAATTATCTTACATCTGTGGAATATAGAATATTAATGTCCGAGAAAAAAGTGTCCTAAAAAGGGTTGACAACCTAGAATCATCCTTAGGACAAAGAAGAACGCCAACTTCATTAAAATTAGGTTGAGGTAAAGAAGAAGCATTACGGGGATTTAAGTTGCTAATGGGCATGATGTGATTACTATGTAAAAAGGCATAGTTATCATCAGCATCAAAACCAGAATCACTTAAAAAGTATTTAAAATAAAAATTAGGGTGCAATTGAAAAAAAGTTTCAAGAGAAGGAAACAAAGATTTAGAATCATATAACCTTTGATTTCTTGGTTCTTAAATCAAGCTCAATATTGTTATCAAAATTATAGAAATTAATATCTCTTACAACGCTAAGACCATTAGTAGCAATATTACATTTCAAATAATAATTGAAATGTCCATTAAGAAAAGCTAACTTAGCATCATTATTAGAAGAAGGAAATTTAGTCATTTAACTTTGAGTATATTTTTCAATAACAAAGAATTATTCTTTGTTATGTTTATTAAGTTTTTTAGCGTAAGGTTTGGGTTCCGGATATATGATTGATAAAATTTAGGATTATTTTCTTAAACATAGGCTTCAAAATCAGTAGTATCAAAAATTAGTATAGAAGCAAAAAAAGGACTAACAGTTTTAGATAAATTTTGAGCAATATTAACAAGATTATGAAATAAAGCATTAAGATTCTCAAAATAAGATGATTTTAATTTAGAGAACTGTGACTTATTAGGAACAGTTGAAAAACCACAAAAGTCAAGGGAGTTCAGAAGGAGTCTGAAGAAAAATAATTAAAAGATCAACAGTAGGAATAGAAAAAATGTTTTTAATAATAAAAGCATTAATCATAGATACAAGAGAAAAATTTCTTTTTCGGCCAAATTTAGAATAATACTTTCGATAAAAAGAAAAAGGAATAAAGTCACTAATATCAATAAATTCGTTAAGTAGAGAGTGTAAATTATTTTGATTAAAAAACTTATTAAATTTAGTAGAAATATTTAAAAAAGTTATTTGTTTAGCTGAAATTGGCATAAGTTTCTCCATTTTCATTTTTTATTTTGGGTTATATACAATTTACTATTGTATATATACCCAAAAATAGGGTAAACTAAGCCATTTTAATATAAGAAAAGTAGTAAATAAGTGAGTTGTAGAGTTCTGTAACAAACTAAAGATATGTTAAGTAAGGGGGAAAGGTATGGAGATTACTGGGATGTCTGAAAGTAAAAACATAAGTAAAACTAAGGAGTTTAAAAGAGATAAAGGTTTAAATGTAAAAGAAAAGGTGAAGGAAGATAACAGCAGAGGAAATGTAATAGATGAAATAAAGGATTCTAATGAAAATTTAACTATAGATAATAGAAGATTTGAATTTTCAATACATAAAGAAACTAAGGATATAATGATAAAGGTTATAGATTCAGATACAGATGAAGTAATTAGAGAAGTGCCACCAGAGAAAATTTTAGATATGGTTGCAGAGTTTATGCAAATGGCAGGACTTCTAGTAGACAAAAGAGCATAGGGAGGTAGAAAATGAGTTTACAAATAAGTGGATTAGCATCAGGAATGGATATTGATAGTATGGTTAGTGAGCTTATGAAAGCTGAAAAAACAAAGCTTACTAAATTAGAACAGGATAAACAAATAATAGAATGGAAACAAGAAAGATATAATGACTTAAATAAAGATTTCGCTAATTTTGTGCTAGAAACAAGAGAAGATTTTGGATTAGATAACGGAGTTACTGTATCTAGTGCACTTGATAGATCAGACTGGGTTAAATCTGCAACATCATCAGATGAAAGTGTAGTTAGTGTAAGTAGTAATACATCAGCTATAGATGGTAGTTATGATATTAAGGTAACACAACTTGCTGATAACTTTTCAGCAGCAAGTGATAGTAATATATCAAGTGGAGATAAGACGAGTTTAGCAACACAATTTAGTTTAGACTCAGATAATGATGTTATAGAATTTACTATAGAAACAGAGGATGGAACTAAAAGTGAAACATTTACCTATAGTTCCACTAGCGAATCTAAATTAAATGAAACTACTTTAAAGGATGTTGTGAGTGATATTAATAATGCAGACTTAGGTGTAACAGCAATATATGAAAGTGAAATAGATAGATTTTTCTTGCAAACAGATGACACAGGAAAATCAAATAATGTTAAAATACATCAAGGAATTTATGATGATGGTGCAGGGGTATATGTTAAGGATGCAAATCATATTGATTTTCTATCAGGAGCAGGAGATAAATTAAAACTAGGTCTTACTGATGGAGATCTTTATGAGGGTCAAAATGCTAAGATGAATTTTAACGGAGCTACAGGAATAGAGAAACAATCAAATAACTTTGAAATAAATGGTATTAACTTTAACTTAAAAGGAACTTCAGCTGATAATATAACTGTAAATGTAGATACTGATGTGGATTCAGTATATGAAAAGATAGAAGGCTTTATTGAAAAATATAATAAACTAGTTGTTGATACTAGAAAAATATTAGGAGAGAAAAGATATAGAGATTATAAACCACTTTCAGATGAAGAAAAACAAGCAATGTCTGATGATAATGTAGAGCTTTGGGAAGAAAAAGCTAAAAGTGGGTTACTAAAAAATGATATGATAATACAAGGTACTATGGATACAGTAAGAAGTGGGATGTATCAGGAAGTTAAAGGAGTTGATGGTCAATTTGATCAGTTAACTGAGATAGGTATAACAACTGAAAGTTGGTCTAGTGGTACAAGCTATGGGAAATTAACCATTAAAGATCCAGATCAATTAAAAGAAGCTATTAGTGAAGATGTTGATAGCGTATTAGAACTTTTTTTCAAACAACCAGAAGATGTTACATTAAGAACAAGCTTTGAAAAGAACTTAACTTCAGATCAGATTAAACAAAAGAGAGAAGAAAGTGGACTTATAAATAGATTATATGATAACTTAGCAGGGGGGATGCAGCAAATTATAGCTAAATCTGGTCCTGGAGATAGTGCTGATTTATATAGGGATGTAAAAGCGGAGATGCTACTTAAGTTTGTATCTGATTTTAATAGCATAAGTATGTTAACTGAAGATATGTTTAATGTTGAAAAGAGAATAGTTGATATGAATGATCGTTTAAATAGAGTTGAAAGTAGATACTATAGTGAATTTACAGCAATGGAGCAAGCTATAAATAAGATGAATAGTCAAAGTTCTTGGTTATCACAGCAAATGGGATAAAGATGCATTTAAAGAGGTGTAGGATATGAAATCATTGATTGTAGATATGATAGTTATAAGTAAAAAGAAACTTAAACTTTTAAAAGAAATACTTACTTTAACAAAGAAACAAAGGGTCTCTATAGAGGATAAGGATATAGAAAGTTTAAGTGAAATCCTAGAAAAAAAAGATGAGACTATAGAAAGAATAAATGAATTAGATAAATCTTTAAAAAAATTAAAGTTAAGTTTAAGGGAATATGAAGTTCAATCTATTAAGGATATAGATTCAGATAAGTATATAAATGCTAAGGATTTAAAAAATATAAGTAAGAAAATAGAAAAAGTACTTTTAGATATAAAAGAGATAGATGATTATAATAATAAATTAAGCAAAGAACTTTTAAAAAAGTTTAAATCTAATGTAAAGGGAATTAAAGAAAGTAGAAGAGTAACTAATATCTATAATCAAAATATGAACAGAAGAGGGTTTTAAAAAGAGTAATAGGTGGTGGATGCTTTGAGGCTTGAAAATCTTGATCCAAACATATTAAAACAGGTTAAAGATAAAACTATCAAGGAATTAGTACATACAGGAAGGGAAACAGAGGTTTCAAGAAGAAAAGAAGAGAAGGATGAAAAACCTATTTATTCTTTTTTTCAGATAGATAAAAAGATAAAAAAATATAATAAGTTTTTCAAACAAGAGGATATAAATATATATTTAGACGTTGAAAAGGAAGAAAACTTATCTTTAAAGGTTTTAGATAGAAAGACAAAAGATGTAATTAAAGAATATAAGGAAGAAGAAGTTACAGATGTTTTAACTAAATTAGATGATATGATTGGAATAATAGTAGATTACTTAGTGTAAGGGGGATTTAAATGTATCAAAATAATGCATATAACGCATATCAAAATAATAAATTTGAAACAGCTAGTAAAGGAGATTTACTTTTAATGCTTTATGATGGAGCAATAAAGTTTTTAAAGTTTTCAATAATAGCTATGGATGATAATGATATAGAAAATACTAATAAAAATCTTATAAAGGTACAGGATATACTTAACGAACTAATGAGTACTTTAAATTTCGATGCTGGAAAGGTAGCTAAAAATCTTTATAGTCTTTATGAATATATGAATCATGAACTTATTCAAGCTAACATAAAAAAGGATAAAGAAAAGATTAAAATGGTTAAAGAAATGATGGAGGATTTAAGAAACACTTGGGCTAAGGCTATGAATAAGGCATAATATACATAGGTAAAAAGTCCTATTTTTATTAAGACAAATAGTTTTATTATCTTAAAAAACACTTGAAATAAATGGGTATATAGTATCTTTATTCTAAATGATAAATTTCATTTTACATTTACTTAATGATATAAAGAAAAAAAAGAATATTTAAAATGGCTTTAAAACACCATCTTGAAGGGATGGTGTTTTAAATTGTTAAAATTAAGTAAAAAAATTAATAAAGATAGGTTAACTTGTTAATAAAAAGTTTATTTGCTTTTTTTAACCACTTTATTGTAAAATATTATTGTATTTAAAAGTGCATTAATGTTAGAATAAAAGATATATTGGAGGAAATATGAAAAACTTGTCGAATAATGAAATAGAGGATAGAATGTATTGGGAGTGATTATTTTGGATTTTCCTGGAAGTAATGATGTTACATATAAGTTATTAAAGAAATCCTTAGATGCAACTAGTTTAAGACATAATGCAATTAGTAATAACATTTCAAATATGAATACGAGAAATTATAAAGCTAATAGGGTTAAATTTGAAGATGAGTTAAAAAAGGCATTAGGTAAGGATGAAATAAAGTTAAATGCCACTAACAAAAGACATTTTGGGATAAGTAGTATAGATAATATAAAACCTAAAACAGTTAAAGATAAGAAAACTCAGATGAATAGTGATGGAAATAATGTTGATGTTGATTTAGAGATGACTAATTTAGCTGCAAATCAAATTAAGTATAATGCTCTTATAGAGCAAACTAATAAAAAGCTTAGAACATTTGGTTATATAATTAATGGAGGTAGATAAATATGAATACTTTCCAAGCAATGAGAATAAGTGCTAGTGGTCTTTCTGCTGAAAGACTTAGAATGGATACTATATCATCAAATATAGCAAATGCTACTACTACAAGGACTAAAAATGGAGGCCCTTATAGAAGAAAGGTTGCTGTATTTGAAGAAAGTTTAAAAAGGGAAGTTAATAAAGTATCTGGAGAATCTGAAATGATTAGTCAGGGAGTTAAAGCTTCAGGAATAGTAGAGGATAAAAGTCCTTTTAAAAGGGTATATAATCCTAAGCATCCAGATGCAGATGAAAATGGTTATGTTAAAATGCCAAATGTAAATATATTAAATGAAATGGTAGATATGATGGCTGCTACTAGGTCTTATGAAGCTAATGTAACAGCAATGAATGCAACTAAAAGTATGTATATGAAAGCTCTACAAATAGGAAGATAATTAGGAGGTTAAATAATGAAAATAGATCCGTCAGTTAAGATGAATCTAATAAATCAGATGTCACCTAAAAAAGAAAATATTCAAAATGATAAAGCCTTCGGGGATGTGTTAAAAGAAAAATTAGAAGGTGTAAATAAACTTCAAATAAAAGCAGATAAAGCAAATAGGGATTTAATAACAGGAGAAGCTCAAGATATTCACTCTGTAATGATAGCCACAGAAGAAGCGAAACTTGCCTTAGAGATGACTGTTCAAGTTAGAAATAAAGTTATAGAAGCATATAAAGAAATAAATAGGATGCAAATATAATTTTAAAGGCAGATTACTTTTATGGCTAAAAAAGGCCAATGTTTAAAGGCCTTTTTTCTGTGGAGGAGTAGAAAAATGTTTATAGCAATTATTTTAGGTTAAATATATAGAACTATGTCGGATTATGGGGTGAACAATATAGATGGGAAGAGTTAAGGAAATACTTAATAAAATAAAAGAAGGCTTTAGTGGGCTTAGTAAGGGTAAAAAAGTAATAATAGGACTTGTAGGTGTATCTTTAATTATTTCTTTTATCGCCTATTATTATCTTTTTGGCAAAGTAACTTATACACCTATCTTTACTAATTTAGATATTCAAGATTCAAGTCAAATAGTAAATAAACTTAAGGAAAAAAACATCGAATATAAAGTTGAAAATGGTGGAAGAAAGATTTTAGTTCCTGATAATGATGTAGAGAAATTAAGACTAGACTTAGCCATAGATGGAGTAATTCCTAATAATGGAAAAGGGTATGAAATATTTGATGATGCTGGTTTTGCTGTAACAGATGAAGATCGAAAGATAATGTATCAAAGGGCAATGGAGGGAGAACTTCAAAGGTCTATAATGAGTTTAAGTGAAGTTGAATCAGCAAGAGTACATATTGCAATGCCTGAAGAGACGATATTTACAAAGGAAACTAAATTAGGATCTGCATCTGTTATATTAAAACTAAAGGATTTTAATAAGATAAATGATGAGCAAATAAGAGGAATTATATCCTTAGTAAGCGGAGCTATAAAGGATTTACCTGAAGAAAATGTAAGAGTTCTAGATTCAAAAGCAAATTTATTATCAAGAGGAGTACTTGATAAGGATGAAGGATTTAACTCAACAGGTTCTGTAAATGAAAGAATGGATTTAAAAAGACAATTTGAAAAAAGTTTAGAATCAGATTTACAAACTCTTTTAGGAAAGACTTTAGGTCTTGGGAATGTAGTAGTTCAGGTATCAGCTGATTTAGATTTTGATTCTAAAGAAACAACAGTTATTAAATATGCTGATGATGGTGTAATTAGAAGTGAACAAAAAAGGATTCAAAGAAATGAAAATTTAGCTGATGGCGAGGCTCAAAGTCCAATTGATAACAATATGCAAAATGTAGTTGATGAAACAGAAGAAAATGCAGAAAATGATGAAAGAATTTCAAATTATGAATCAGTAACTAACTATGAAATAGGTGAAACTACAACTAAAACTATGACACTACCTGGAAAGGTATTAAGTGTGTCAACTTCTGTTGTATGTAATGAAGCTAATTTAACTGAGGAAAAGAAAAATGCAATTAGAGATATTGTAATAGGTTCTATAGGTTTTAAAGAAGAAAGAGGAGACATTATTAAAGTTGTAGGTATGGAATTTAATAATGAATTAGAAGATCAAATTGCAAAGGAATTTGAACCAGAAAAGGTAGAAGAGGAAAGTTTATTTAGTAAATATAGATTATATGTATATGCAGGGATAGCTTTACTTGGATTATTAGGATTAATAATTGTTTTACTTATGAAAAGAAACTCTAAGAAAAAAGAAAATAAAGAAGTGAAAGAAGAAGGAATTGATGTAACTGTGAGTGATGATTTAATGGATGAAGTAACTGCTGATAGTGAAGACTTTGAAAGGTTAACACCTGCAGAAGAAGATGGAATAGAAAAACAAGTTAAAGAATTTGCCAAAGAATATCCAGATAATATGGCAGAGTTAATAAAAGCATGGATAGCAGAGGATGAGAGGTGATTTTGTGGCATCTAGAAAGAAAATAACAGGAGTACAAAAGGCAGCAATTATTATGATTACCCTTGGTCCTGATATATCATCTTCTATACTTAAAAAATTACCAGATAAAGTAATACGAAATATAACTTATGAGATAGCTAATATAGATCAGGTTAAACCAGAGGTAAGAAATAAAATATTAGAAGAATTTATGGATATGAATGAAGCTAGAAATTACATATCCCAAGGTGGATTAGAATATGCAAGGAATGTATTAACAAAAGCTTTAGGAAATAAGAGAGCAAAGGAAATAATAGATACAGTCTCTGAAGTTACTCAACAAAGGAGACCTTTTCAAATAGCAAGAAAAACCGATGCTCAGCAATTATTAAATACTATTATGAATGAACATCCCCAGACGATTGCATTAATACTTTGCTACCTTCAACCTGATAAAGCAGCTAGTATATTATCAGGACTTCCAGAAGAACTTCAAACAGAGGTTGCAGATAGAATAGCTACTATGAGTCGAACATCACCACTTGTTATAGAACAAGTGGAAAAAATACTTGAAAAGAAATTATCAAGTGTAGTAGGAGAAGATCTAGCAAGTCTTGGTGGAGTAAGTTCGTTAGTTGATATATTAAATCAAGTTGATAGAGGAACAGAGAAGGTTATTTTAGAAGAACTTGAAAAAGATAAACCAGACCTTGCAGATGAAGTTAGAAATAGTATGTTTGTATTTGAAGATATTATACTTCTTGATAATACTTCAATACAAAGGGTAATAAGAGAGGTAGAAAATTCAGACTTAGCCCTTGCATTAAAGGGAGCTAGTGAAGATGTATCAGATATTGTATTTAAAAATGTATCTAAAAGAGCAGGAGAAAATCTTAAAGATGATATTGAGTTTATGGGACCAGTTAGACTTGTTGAAGTTGAACAAGCACAACAAAAGATTGTTGGCATTATAAGAAGGTTAGAAGAAGCAGGAGAAATTATAGTAGCAAGAGGTGGGGACGATGGAATTGTCCTATAGGATTTATAAAAAAAGCAATGTTGATGGAAAAAAATTCTCTATACCTATAAAAACTCCAACTCCAAAACAAATTAAAAATAAAGATAATGAAAAAGAAGAACTAATAGATACATACGATGAAGAGTTAGAAAATATTGAGGTATTAAGAAAAGAAATTTTAAATAATGCAAAATTAGAAGCTAAAGAAATTATAAATGATGCAAATGATCAAAAAAAAGAGCTTTTAAATAAAGCAAAAGAAGAAATAAATGTTTTAAAAGATAAAGCTTATAAAGAAGCTTATGATGAAGGGTTTAATAAAGGAAAGACTGAAGGCTTTAATAAAGCTTATGATGAAGCAAAAGTTGAAGCTAACGCTTTAAGAAAAGAAGCTAAAGATGTTTTAAAAGATGCCCATAAAAAATCAAGGGATTATATAGAGGGTACTAATAAAGAAATTATAGATTTAATTATTGATGTATCAGAAAATGTAACGGGATTACTTATTAATGAATCAGAAAAAAATATAGTTGAGATGGTAAAAAAAGCTTTGCAGGAAGTTAGAGAAAAAAGACAGATTATATTAAGGATTCATCCTGAAAGTTCTCTTTATTTAGAAAGTAATCTTCATCAGTTTAATAAAATATGTCCAAATGCTAAATTTACTATATTAGAGGATAAGGATTTAGAAGAAAATGGATGTAAGATAGAAAGTGAATCAGAAATAATAGATCTTCAAATTTCAGAGCAATTAGAAAACATTAAAAGTAAGCTTTTAGAAATGAGTGTTGAAGATGATGGATAAACTTCCATTTAAAGAATTTAAAGAAACTTTAAACAAAGAAAGTTTTTATAAAAAAATGGGTAAAGTAAGTCAGGTAATAGGACTAACTATAGAAGTTGAAGGAATAAAAGCCTTTGTTGGAGAGTTATGTGAGATTATACTTAGAGATGGAGAAAACAAAGTATCAGCTGAAGTAGTTGGGTTTAAGGAAGATAAAGTATTATTAATGGCTTTGGGAAATTTAGAAGGTGTTGGTCCAGAGTGTGTAGTTATACCTAAGAATAAATCACTAAAGGTTAAAGTTGGTGATGATTTATTAGGAAAAACTTTAGATGGTTTAGGAAACCCTATAGATGATGATGAGTTATTAATAAATAAAAAGTATAGTGTACATAGAGAGCCACCTAATCCTCTTAAAAGGAAAAGAATAGATAAAGTAATGAGTACAGGCGTAAAAGCAATAGATGGTATGCTTACTTGTGGTGAGGGACAAAGGGTAGGTATATTTGCTGGAAGTGGTGTTGGTAAAAGTACTCTTTTAGGAATGATAAGTAGATATTCTGAATCTGATGTAAATGTAATTGCCCTTATCGGGGAAAGGGGAAGAGAAGTTTTAGATTTTATAGAAAAAGACTTAGGAAAAGATGGTTTTAAAAAAAGTGTAGTAATCTGTGCTACATCTGATCAACCGGCACTTGTAAGACTAAAAGCTGCATTTGTTGCAACAGCAGTAGCTGAATATTTTAGAGACCAAGGAAAAAAAGTTATGCTTATGATGGATTCAGTAACAAGATTTGCAATGGCCCAAAGAGAAGTAGGACTAGCCATAGGAGAGCCTCCTACAACTAAAGGATATACACCTTCAGTATTTGCACTTTTACCAAAGTTATTAGAAAGATCTGGAACATCTGAGAAAGGATCTATAACAGCATTTTATACTGTATTAGTCGATGGTGATGATATGAATGAGCCTATAGCTGATGCAGTTAGAGGTATATTAGATGGACATATAGTACTATCTCGTAAATTAGCTTCACAAAATCATTTTCCAGCCATAGACGTTCAGGAAAGTATAAGCCGTTTAATGAAAGAGATTGTAACTGATAAGCAGTATTCAATGTCTGGAAAAATGAGAGATGTATTAGCAACGTATGAAAAATCAGAAGATCTTATAAATGTTGGAGCTTACGTAAAAGGGACTAATCCTAAGGTAGATGAAGCAGTTGATTTAATTGAACCTATTAATAATTTTCTAATACAGGATACAAATGATCACTTAAAGTTTGATGAGACATTTGAAAAAATGAAGGAAATATTAGAGTAAGGGAAGTGATTATATGAAAAATTTCAAGTATTCCTTAGAAAATGTTTTAAAATATAGAAAAGATAAGGAAGAAACACTAAAACAAGAATATTCTAATGTAGAAAGAAATTATTTAATAGAAAAAGAAAAGTTAGAGGAATTAGAAAGAAAATTAGATAGTGCAGTTAACTCTAATGCTAAAAATACCTCTAGAGAGGTTACTTATAGAAAAAATGTATATAACTATATACAATTTCTAAGGGAAAAAATAGTACTTCAACGGGAATTAACTCTAAATTATAAGGATGAATTAGAACAAAAGAGAAGTGAATTAGTTTCTGCACAAAAGGAAAGAAAAACAATAGAGAAACTTAAAGAAAAAGCTTATACAAAATATAAAGTAGAACTTAACCGTCAGGAACAGAAATTAAATGACGAGCTTGCCATGTTTTCCTATTTAAGGAATTCTTAAAAATAGAATTTACTAAAAGGGGGTGAAAAAAATAGAAATAGGTGCTGTAGCATTAGAAAATTCAAAAGTAAAATCAAAGGATAAAAAAAGCTTAGAAGGTAGTCAGATTGATATTTTATTTAATGAGCTATTTTCAAATTTACTTAACAATGAAGGAAAATTAGCTGATTTATCTAGTAAAGGGAGAAATGATGTTTTAAAACATTTATCTAAGAATTTTGACATGCTAAATGGAGATTTAGATAAAGAGAGTCTATTGACTTTTCTTGATAAAAATAGTGATAAAATGAATCTATTTAAAAATCTAAAAACCAGTGAATTAAATAATTTATTTAAAAATATTGAAACTACAAATTTAAATGATAATGAAATAAAGAATATAATATCTAAATTAGATAATAAAGCTTTAAATGATAAAACTTTAAATCTAAAGGATATAAAAGAGTTATTAATTAAAGTAAGTAAAAATAATGAAAACAAAGAAAGAAATTTAATGAATGAATTAAATCTATTATCAAACTCAAAGAAAATAAAAAATGGAAACAGTTTAGATGAAAAAATAAATACTAATGATAAATCAAAGGATTTAGACATTAAACATATAGTAGAAAAAACAGATAAAAAAATAAGCAAAAAAAATATTAAAACAAATGAAATTAAAGATATAGATAAAGAGATTAGTAAATTTAATAATTTAAATAGAAATAAGTTAAATAAAAATGAAAAGGTATTTAAAAATAAAAATGCCAAAACTAAAGATATATTAGGTGAAAAGATAAAAGTAATAGATAAGACCAAAGATAATACTAATACAGATTCTAAAGAAATGCTTAATAAAAATTTTGAGTTTGAAAAAACAGTGAAAAATACAAGCACTAAAACTGGTAATACTAAACATACTAAACTTCAAAATCTAGATGAAGTATCAATGAAAATGACTCAACAAGCTAAGAGTTTAAGTGAAGGAAAAGAATCAACTTTAAAGGTGTCTTTAAGACCTAAAGAATTAGGGGATATAGAAATAAAGCTAAATATGAAAAATGGTTTGCTTGAAGGGAAAATAATGGTTAGTAATGAGGAAGCAAAATATGCATTAGATAAGCAACTTCAATTATTAAAAAACAATTTAAAAACACAAAATGTAGATTTACAAAATATTGAAGTGGATGTTAATAAAGATTTTTCAGAATTTAGTAAAGGAAAAAAAGATAATCAAACATATCAACAAGGAAAATCCTTTAAAGGAAGTAAAAAAAGCAAAATTAAAGATGATGAAATAAATTTAGAAACTGTAAGTGATATAAGTTATAAACCAGGCTATAAAAGGATAAATAAAAACAATTCACTAAATTTATTAGCATAGGAGGTGCTGAATGAATATAAATACTGATTATTCCCAATTAGAAAGAACTAATCCTATACAAAGGGATAAAAATTTAGGAAAAAATGAGTTTTTTAAGATATTATCTGCACAATTACAATATCAAGACCCTATGAAGGGTGGGGATAATACTGAATTTGTTGCACAGATGGCACAGTTTTCATCACTTGAACAAATGCAAAATTTAAATCAGTCCTTTGAAAAACTGATGTATTCACAAAATGCTCAATATGGAACTTCTTTAGTTGGAAAAAAAGTAAATGTATTAAATGGCGAAAATATAGTTAATGGAGAAGTAGAAAAGGTAAGA
The DNA here is from genome assembly GCA_009711785.1 of Bacillota bacterium. Lineage (GTDB taxonomy): Bacteria > Bacillota > Clostridia > Tissierellales > MES13 > MES13. Next base: position 18,312 of record VENA01000016.1, on the reverse strand, counting down.
TTAAATGGAAGTAATGTTAGTATTGTAATAGATAATAAAGAATATCCAGTAGAAAATGTATTAGAAATAGAAAATATTAAACCCACTTTAGAAGCAGGAAGTGAAGTAGATGAACAGCAGGATAAATAGTAATTATTTAAAAAGATTAAATCAATTAAGTAATAATAAAAACATCGAAAGAAAAAACGTAAATAATAATAAAAATGATTTTAAAAACATACTTAATGAGAAAATAAATAAAACAAATGTAAAAATATCAGCCCATGCCCAGAGAAGGTTAAATCAAAGAAATATGAAACTTAATAATGATGATATGCTTAAACTAGAAAAAGCTATGGATAAGGCTAAAAAAAAGGGTGCAAGGGAATCACTTTTGTTATATAAGGATATGGCTTTTATTACAAGTATAAAAAATAAGACGATAATAACTGCTATGGATAAAGAAAGTTCAAAGAGTGATGTTTTTACTAATATAGATAGTGCAGTAATAATAGATTAATTGGCTGGACCTTTTAAGGAAGCCAAGATGCCATTGATTGATTGATATGGCACAAACATAAAAGGGGAGGAATATTAATGTTAAGATCACTTTATTCAGGTGTTAGTGGAATGAGAGGTAACCAAACAAAGATGGATGTTATAGGTAATAATATTGCCAATGTAAATACAACTGCTTTTAAAAGTGGTAGAGTACGTTTTAAGGATATGTTAAGTCAGACTATATCAAATGCCCAAGGACCTAATGATGGCGATGGAACAGAGCCAGGAGGAAGAGGTGGAGTTAATCCAAAGCAAGTTGGTTTAGGTTCTACAGTTGCAGCTATAGATACTATGATGGAAGGTGGAGCACTACAACCTACCGGTAGAGATTTAGATTTTGCTATTGAAAATGAAGGTTTCTTTGTAGTTTCTGAGGATACTGATGGAAATATAAAAAGATATACCAGAGATGGAGCATTTTTTACTGATTTTAATGGTAATTTAGTCAATTCAGATGGACTAAGAATAATGGGTTATGGAGTAGATGATCCAGAAGAACCATCTGTTGATGTAGGGGATATAGAAGATGATGGAGAAGATGTTTTTGCAGATGATAGTATTGATTTAAAAGCTTTAGTTATTCCTAATATGATAACAGGAGAAGGTGGGGATGATGAGGAACTTCAAAGCTTCTCTATAGACGGGACAGGCCTTGTTAAGGCAGTTTATAGTGATGGTAAGCCTTATATTTTAGGAAGGGTTGCTTTAGCTAAATTTGAAAATCCTGAAGGATTAGAAAAAATGGGAGGAAATCTTTATACTGATAGTAGTAACTCAGGAACTCCTCAATCGGGAAAAGCAGCCCAAAATGGTTTTGGTACAATAAGACAGGGAGCATTAGAGATGTCTAATGTTGATTTAGCTAATGAATTTACTGATATGATTACAACAAGTAGAGCATTTCAAGCTAATTCAAGAACTATAACAACTTCAGATGAAATGTTACAAGAGCTTATAAATTTAAAAAGATAATTAATAGGAGAAGTTTAAACTTCTCCTAATAACCTTATAAAGGGGAATAAAATATGATTAAGTTAACTAAGTTAAGGGGAGATACATTTTATTTAAATGCTGAGTTAATAGAAAGTATTGAAGCTTACTCAGATACAATTATTTCTTTAACTGGGGATAAAAAGGTAAGAGTTAGAGAGACTTCTGAAGAAGTAGTTGAAAAGATAATAAAATACAAAAGAAAAATCCATTCATGCAATCTGGAGGTGAAGAAATGAGAAGAAATTTAGTGCCATTGATAGCTATTTTTGGAGGTATAACTTTAATATTAGTAGCTATAAGTATGCAAGGGGAATTAGGTAGTTTTTTAAGTATTTCAGCCTTTGTAATTGTTATTGTAGGATCTTTTGCTGCTTTAATGGTTAGTTATCCTTTAAAAGATTTAATGGCGGTACCAATAATTATAAAACAAATTTTTGAAGCACCAATGGATAATAGAAAAGAAATGATAAACCTTTTTGCAAAACTTTCTAAAAAATCAAGAAGAGAAGGTATTTTATCACTAGAAGATGATATAAGAGAGGTAAATGATGATTTCCTTGAAAGAGGAATTCAGATGGTAATAGATGGTATAGAACCTGAAACTATAGAAGATATTTTACAACTAGAAATGGAAGCTACTGAAAAAAGACATTCATCAGGTCAAAAAATATTTAAAAGTTGGGGAGATTATGCTCCTGCTTTTGGTATGATAGGTACACTTATAGGGCTTATAGTTATGCTTAGTGACTTAAATGATTCATCAGCTATAGGTATAGGTATGGCGACAGCTTTAATTACAACATTTTATGGAGCATTATTTGCAAATTTAATATTACTTCCCATAGCTAATAATTTAAAGGTACAAACAGAGGAAGAACTTTTTACAAGGGAAATGATGATAGAGGGTATATTAGCAATTCAAGCTGGTAATAACCCAAGGATTGTAGAAGAAAGATTAACAACTTATCTATCACCTAGTGAAAGAAAAGAAAATAGAAATGTAAATGAAAATATGGAGACGGTGTCTGAAAATGGGTAGAAAAAAAAGAAGAAAAAGTGAAGAAAATTCATCTCAAGGTTGGTTAACTACATATTCAGATTTAATGACTTTACTTTTAACATTTTTTATACTTTTATATTCATTTTCTACTTTAGATGCTATGAAATTTAAACAAGTTGCAAGTGCACTTCAAAGTGTATTAATAGGACAAGGGAAAGTAACTATATTTGAAAATGATACAGCACCTGGGGATACACCAGTAGATCAGCTCCTTCCTATACCAAATGATGAAGATAGCAATATGGAAGATATAACTAATTTTGATAAAGTTAGACAAATGTATAATAAAGTAAGCGATTTTATAAAAGAAGAAGGATTAGATGCTGAAGTTAAAATAAGGGCTGATAAAAGAGGCGTTATAGTTGATATAAACGAAAATATATTATTTGAACCTGCTGAGGCTAATCTTAAATATGACAGTAAAGAAATATTAAATACAGTTTCAAGACTTATAAAACAGTTTCCAAATGAAATTGTAGTTGAAGGACACACTGATAATACACCGATATATTCAAAGAGATATCCTAGTAACTGGGAACTTTCTGTAGACAGAGCTACATCTGTTGTTAGATATTTCGCAGAAGAAAAAAATATTGACCCTAAAAGACTTACAGCGGCAGGGTGTGGTGAATATAGGCCGATAGCACCTAATGATACCCCTGAGCATAAAAGTCTTAATAGGAGGGTAAATATCCTGATAGTTATTAATCAAGATGGGGATGTGATATTAGATGGCAGAGAATAAAAATAGTAAATTAAAAATAATTATACCACTTATTGTTGTAGTAATATTAGCAGCAGTAGCAGGATATTTATACATAGCTACAAATACATTTGAAAATATTAACTTATTTGAAAAAAAGGAAACAAGCTATAATTATGAAGTTGGACAAATTGTTGTAAATCTTAAAAATGATAGAATAAATAGATATTTAAAAACAAAGATAGTTTTATCATATAGTAATGAAGACGATGAAAAAGTATTAGAAAAAAGGAAATTTCAGATAAAGGATATAATTATAAAGATTTTAAGAGATAAAGAAATAGATGATATTAAAACTGTAGAGAAGACAGATGCTTTAAAAACAGAAATACGAGAAAAGGTAAATGTAATATTTGATAAAAATATTATAAAAGATGTTTATATAACTGATTTTATGGTTCAATAGAAAGAGTGATAAGATGAATGACAATTCGTTTTTTTTAAGCTTTATAAAATTATTAATAGCACTTCCTATAGTAGTAATACTTGCATACATTAGTTTAAGATTAAGTAATAAATACTTAATGAAGTATAATAAGGGAAAAAATATGAAAATTATTGAAAAAATACCTTTACATAATAAATCTTCTTTATGTATTGCTAAGTTAGGAGAAAAGTATGTTGTTTTAGGGGTATCTGAAAATAATATTCAAGTTTTAACTGAACTTTCAGAGAATGAAATTAAAGAATGTGTTAAAGATGATGGAGAATATAATTTTAAAGAAGCACTACTAAAAAATTATAAAAAACTAAGAAAAGGTATGAAAAACAGATGAAAAAGAAGAGAATTTTTATAATCCTAACAATAATTTTAATATTATTTGCCTTTACAAGTAATGTTTCTGCAGAGCCATTAGAGATAGAAGTGCCTGGTCTTGATATAGGTTTTAATCAAGATGGAGAGCCTGAAGAAGTTGTAAGTTCATTAAAATTATTAATACTTTTTACCTTTTTAACATTAGCACCTTCTTTTATAATACTTATGACTTCCTTTACAAGAATAATTGTAGTATTATCTTTACTTAGAAATGCAGTAGGAACTCAACAAACTCCACCTAATCAGATACTAATAGCTTTAGCACTTTTTATGACACTTTTTATAATGTCTCCTGTATATGGAGAGGTTATAGATGATGCTATTAATCCATACTTAGATGGAACCATAAGTCAAGAGGAAGCTATAGAAGTAGGTTCTGAGCCTATTAAGGAATTTATGTTAAAACAAACTAGAGAAAAGGATTTAGCACTTTTTATAAATATGTCAAAGATGGACTTGCCTAATGAAAGATTAGATACACCATTTAGAGTATTAGTTCCTGCCTTTGTAATAAGTGAATTAAAAACAGCTTTTCAAATAGGGTTTTTACTATTTATACCCTTTATAGTAATAGATTTAATAGTTGCTAGTATATTAATGTCAATGGGTATGTTTATGTTACCACCTGTAATGATTTCATTACCATTTAAATTATTATTATTTGTAATGGTTGATGGGTGGTTTATAGTAATCAAATCCTTAATAGAAAGTTTTCATTAGAGGTGAAAAAATGAGTCAAGCAATGGTTTTAGATATAATGAAAGACGCTTTTACAACGATTATGCTAATAGCAGGGCCAATATTATTAGTAGCTCTAGGTATGGGACTTTTAATAAGTATTTTACAGGCCACAACTCAAGTACAAGAGCAAACTTTGACATTTGTACCTAAGATATTAGCAGTTTTTATATCCCTTTTAATATTTGGTACCTTTATGTTAAATACCCTTATCGGATTTGCAAATCGTATATTTGATAAAATAACTAATGTGGTTTAGGTGGTATAGATGTCTATAGTTGGTTTTCAATTATTTTTTTTAATATCTGTAAGAATCGGAAGTTTTATGGTTAGTTCTCCGATTTTTTCTATGAAATCAATGCCAAAACTTCTTAAAATAGGTTTTGTGTTTATATTTTCATTTTTACTTTTTAATGTTATACCCTTAGATGAAGGAATAATAAATAATAATATGTTATCTTATTTTATGTTAATTATAAAAGAAACAATATTTGGACTTATATTAGGATATCTTACTAACATAATATTTGTAAGTCTTCAAATGGCAGGTCAGATGATAGATTTTCAATCAGGTTTTGCAATAGCAAGTTCCTTTGATCCTGTTACAGGAAATAGAATATCTTTATATGGTAAGATTTATTATTGGTTAGGACTTATACTTTTTTTTGTGATTGATGGACATCACTATTTATTATATTCTCTAGCTAAAAGTTTTGAATTAGTTTCATTAACTAAATTTGATTTAGGGAATTTAGGAGCTGATACAATAGGAAAGTTTTTTACAGAAAGTTTTGTAATAGCTTTTCAAATAGCTGTTCCATTAATATTTATATTATTATTATCAACTATTGTTGTTGGATTATTAGCAAGAACAGTACCACAGATAAATATATTTATTTTAGGATTACCATTAAAGGTTTTAGTTGGAATATTAACTATGCTAGTTTTATTACCGGCTATAGGTAATCAGATGATTAATTTAATAGAAACTTTACCATATAAAATGGATAGGATATTAACACTTTTTGGGGGATAATAATTTTGACTAATGAATTTTATTTTTTAATAGGACTTATATTTATTATTAATTTAATAAACAAAAAAACATTAGCTATACATTTTAGCTTTTGTGGGACTACTTTGTTTAATAAAAGATATTTCCCAAGCAATTTTTTATTAGCAGATTCAGAAAAAACAGAAGATCCTACGCCAAAGAAGTTAGCAGATGCTAAAAAAAAGGGACAAGTTGCTAAAAGTCAGGATTTAAACTCTATTATAATACTTATTATAGTTATTATTTTATTAACTTCCTTTGGAGATGAAATATTTTATAGCATATATGATTTATTAAAGTATTCACTTCACAATAATTATAATATGTTATTTACAATGGGAAATCTTACAAAGTTATTTAGTCATTTAGTACTTAGATATGTAAAGATAACTTCTTATATGTTTATAGTTATTATAATCGGAGGAGTGCTTGCAAATTTATTTCAATCTGGATTTATAAAAGCAACTGAACCATTAAAGCCAGATATAAAAAAATTAAATCCAATAGAAGGTTTTAAAAAGATTTTTTCAAAAAAAGCTATATTTGATTTTGCAAAAACTTTTTTTAAAATGTTAACAGTAGGATATATTGCTTATGATTTTATTAAAGATAATATGGATAAGATATTTTCAGTAACCCATATTGGGTTAATGGGGATTTTTCCATTTTTTAAAGAATTTGTTTTAAGTTTAATGCTAAGAATAGCAGTTATTTTAGGAATACTTGCAATTATAGATTTTATATATCAAAAGTATGATTTTAAAAAGAATTTAAGAATGACAAAACATGAAATTAAAGAAGAAACAAAACAAATGGAGGGAGATCCTCAGATAAAATCCCAAAGAAAACAAAAACAAAGAGAAATGGCTATGAATAGAATGATATCTGAAATACCAAGTTCAGATGTAGTTATAACAAACCCAACACATTTAGCAATAGCGATTAAATATGATACTAACGAATCTGATGCACCTAAAGTTGTAGCAAAGGGAGCAGATTTTATAGCTAAAAAAATAAGGGAAGCTGCTAATGAATCTGAGGTTCCGATAATAGAAAATAAACCCTTAGCAAGGACACTTTATAAACAGGTTGAAATAAATGAAGAAATACCTATGGAGCTTTATCAAGCTGTAGCAGAGATACTAGCATTAGTATATGAAATGGAAAGAAAAAAGAAATATTTTTAGAATTTTAACTTAGAAAAGGGTGAAGATACATATGGAAAAACCAACTACAGGATTTTTATCAAGATTAAGTAATAATATGGACGCTATAGCTGCATTTGGAGTTATTGGTATAGTAGCAATGATAGTACTTCCATTACCTCCTGTGATGCTTGATTTATTGCTTACATTTAATTTAACATTTGCTTTAGTAATTATACTTTTAACTATGTTTACAACAGAAATATTACAATTTTCCATATTTCCAACATTATTATTAATCACTACACTATTTAGATTAGGACTTAATATTTCATCAACTAGACTTATATTAAGTAAAGGTCAAGCAGGACAAGTTATAGAGGCCTTTGGAGGTTTTGTTACTGGAAATAATTATATAGTTGGAGCAATTATATTTATTATTATAGTAGTAGTTCAGTTTGTAGTTATTACTAATGGTGCTGGAAGGGTAGCAGAAGTTGCAGCAAGATTTACACTTGATGGAATGCCTGGTAAGCAAATGAGTATAGATGCTGATTTAAATGCAGGTATAATAACAGATGAACAGGCGAGACGTCAAAGACAAAAGCTTCAAAATGAAGCAGATTTTTATGGAGCTATGGATGGTGCTAGTAAGTTTGTTAAGGGTGATGCTATAGCAGGAATAGTTATAGTTATTATAAACTTTATCGGAGGAATAGCAATATTTTCCTGGCAAGAAGGTTTAAGCTTAGTAGAAGCTTTACAAAGGTTTGGTATATTAACTATAGGTGATGGTCTAGTAAGTCAGATACCTGCTTTATTAATATCAATAGCAAGTGGTATATTAGTTACAAGATCAGCTACTAATGAAAACTTTGGTACTGATTTATCCCATCAGCTATTTTCCTTTCCAAAGGTAATTTTTATAGCTGCTGTAGTAATATTTGTAATGGGACTTATACCAGCTTTACCTGCGCCACCCTTTATAGGACTTTCCATAGTTGCAGGTACAATTGCTTATATATTAAATGAATATAATAAACAAGAAGAAATAGAAAAAGAAAATCAAGAATTAGAGATAGAAGAAAGTGCAACTAAAGAACCTGAAGAAGTAACAAATTATATTCAAGTAGAACCCTTTGAGGTTGAAATTGCCTATGGATTAATACCCTTAGTTGATGAATCATCGGGGGGAGATTTACTTGAAAGGATAGCAGCCGTAAGAAGACAAGCTGCTTCTGATATAGGTATAATTGTTCAACCGATAAGAATAAGGGATAATTTACAACTAGAACCAAATGAATATGTAATAAAAATAAAGGGAAATGAAGTAGCTAGAGGAGAAATACTTCATGATCATTTAATGGTTATGGATCCTGGGAATGGAAATATAGATATTAAGGGTATAGATACTAAGGAACCTGCCTTTAATCTACCTGCTAAATGGATAGAGGAAGATTTAAAGGAAAAGGCAGAAATGAAAGGATATACAATAGTAGACCCTACAACGGTTTTAATAACACATTTAAAGGAAGTTATTAATAATCATAGTCATGAGTTACTTGGAAGACAGGAAATAAAAACATTACTAGATACTTTAAAAGAAAGATATAACGCTGTTATAGAGGAACTTATTCCTGATTTATTATCAATAGGAGAACTTCAAAAGGTATTAAGGAATTTACTAAGAGAGAATGTGGCTATTAAGGATTTAGTAACAATATTAGAAACCTTAGCAGACCATGCTGTTAATACTAAGGATACAGAAATTTTAACAGAGTATGTAAGACATGCATTAAGTAGGACTATAGTAAAGGATTATGTTAATGAAGAAAATGTATTACAAGTTCTAACAATACATCCTGAATTAGAAGAAATGATACATAATAATATTCAAAAATCATTTCAAGGTTCCTTTCCAGCTATAGATCCTAATGTTAATACAAAGATACTTGAAACAATTCATGAACTTATTGAAGCTGCTAGTATTAAACAAATGAATCCAGTAATACTTGCAGCACCTAGGATAAGGAGTCCATTTAAAAGAATGATAGAAATGGCATTTCCTAACTTAGCGGTATTATCATTAAATGAAATACCTAATAATGTAGAAATTGAAGCAGTAGGGATGGTGAGATTAAATGAAAATTCGCAAGTACCTAGTTAATGATATGAATGAGGCTATGGTTCGGATTAGATATGAATTAGGAAACGATGCTATTATTGTAAGTAAGAGATTTGTAAGACAGAAGGGGATATTTAAATATTTTAAAAAGAAAATGATAGAAGTAACGGCAGCAGTTGATGAAGGGGAGGAAAATATAAAACCTGAGGATGTAAAAAAAGTTAATGATATAGATGTAAAAAAGGATATAATAAATAATCAAATGAATAATGCAAATAAAGAAAAAACAAATACGGATGATAAAAACCTTATAAAGGAAATGAAAGAGCTTAAAAAAATAGTATCTGAGCTTAAAGGTGGAGAAAAAGAAACTGAAGAGATAACTAAAGTTGAGTATAAAAGATATCCCATAGAGGATATATTAGATGATTATGATTTAGATAGAAATGTAAGAGAAAAATTTTTTAATTACTTAACTGAAAGTAATATTGATTTTAATGATGCAAATAAACTTAACTTATATAAATTTTTAAAGGATAATCTAACTGAATTTTTAAATACAGATATAGAAAACGAAGAAAGAATTCAAATATTTATAGGACCAACAGGGGTTGGAAAAACAACAACTATAGCAAAATTAGCTGCTAATGAAACCTTAACTAAGAAAAAAAATGTTGCATTAATTACTATAGATACCTATAGAATAGGAGCAGTTGAACAATTAAAAACCTATGCTAATATATTAGATACTCCATTAGAGGTTGTAGTTACAAAAGATGAGCTTATTAATGCCATAGATAAATTTAAAGACTATGATAAAATTTTAATAGACTCAACAGGAAGAAGTCATAGAGATAAAGATAAATTAAATGAGGTAAATGATTATTTCACTTCTATAGATGAGAAAAATACCTATTTAGTTTTAAGTATTACTACAAATAAGAAGGATTTGTCGTCTATTATAGAGAATTATAAAAAAATAGGGTATAATAATATTATTTTGACGAAATTAGACGAATCTGAAAACCATGGTAATATATTAAATATTAGTTCTTATACAGATAAACCAATAAGTTATATATGTACAGGACAAAATGTCCCCGATGACATCGAGATAGCTAATAAGCAGAATCTTTTTAAGTATATATGGGGAGATGTGGAAGATGGATCAAGCTCAGAAACTTAGAAACTTAGTTAAAGTAAATAAAGATAATGATAATAAAGATATAAAAATATATACTATAGCAAGCGGTAAAGGCGGTGTAGGAAAGACAAATGTTGTTGTAAACACTGCAATTACACTACAAAAAAAAGGGAAAAATGTACTTATAATAGATGCGGATTTAGGACTTGCAAATATTGATGTTATATTAGGAGTATCACCTAAATATACCCTGTATGATGTATTATTTAAAGATATAGACTTAAATGATGCTTTACTTAGAGGACCTAAGGGAATAAAAATTATACCAGGTGGTTCAGGGGTTTTAGAAATGACAACTTTAAGTGTTGATAAACAAGAAGAGTTAGCAAAGGAGTTTTTAAAACTTAAGGATATTGATACTATTTTGATAGATACAGGTGCTGGAATATCAAAAAATTTATTATCCTTTGTTACTTTCTCACAGGAACTTATAATAGTAACAACTCCAGAGCCAACTTCATTAACAGATGCCTATAGTGTTATGAAGGTAATATCTAAATATAATTTAAAAAAGGATATAAAAATAATTATAAATAGGGTACCAAACGAAAAAATGGCTAAATCAACGTTTAATACATTGAAAAAAACTGCTAAAAATTTTTTAAATATTAATTTAGATAATTTAGGGTATATATTAGATGATGTTAGGGTTATGAATTCTGTAATGAAACAACAACCCTTTGTTTTAGGATATCCCAGATGTCTTGCAAGTAAGTGTATCTATTCGATTACAGATAAACTTTTAAATGGGAAAAAGTCTTTAAAAAAGATAAATTCTATACAGGAAGTTTACAACAGATTAATAAAAGTCTTTGGTTAATTGGGGGAATTTACAATGAATGAGATTAAATTTAAGACTAATAGTAAAATAGATTTTTCACTAGAAAATGAAAAGAAAGCTACAAGTTTAATACAAGGAGAAGGTAAAAATTATTTATTAGTAACTATTCCTTGGGATAATAAAAAGCGTATTACACTTAATAATGACATAGATATTGAATGTATTTATTATTATGAAAATCAAGCCTATAGTTTCAAAACTAAGGTTTTAGATAAAATAGTTGAAAATATACCTTTATATAAAATAAAAAAGCCAACTGAAGTTAAGAGAATCCAAAGAAGAAATTATGTAAGAATAGAACATAATCAAGAAATATTTTATAGTCAGAATGATGAATATATAAATTTAGATTATAATGATTTAAATAATTATATGTTAAATGATAAAAACAAAAATGAGTTTATTAGGGCTTATTCTGTAGATATAAGTGGCGGAGGTATGAAGGTAAGTACTGTTGATAAGCTAAATAGAGATAAAAACATTGTAGTTGGATTTAAAAATTCTAATATACAAATAGCAATCAAAGGAGAAATTTGTAGAACAAAAAAATTAATAAGAAACGAAAAGGTAATTTATCACACAGGTATTAAGTTTATAAATATTCCAGAAAGAATAAGAGAGAAGGTTATTCAGTTTATATTCGTTAAAATGAGAGAAAAGCGAAAGAATAAATTAATTTAAAGGGGTGATATTATGGGATATTCTAATGCCTATCAAAAGGAAGATACTGTAACTAAATACTTACCCCTTGTTAAACAAATTGCAGATAAAATGGATCTTAAAGATGGTCATGAGATGGAAAAAGAAGACTTAGTAAGTATTGGTGTAATAGGTTTGATGGATGCTATAGAGAAATTTGATGAAAGTAAAAAAGTACCATTTGAAGCCTATGCAAGATTAAGAATAAAGGGAACAATAATAGATGAATTAAGAAAGTTTGGTAGAGTATCAAGGGATAAGATGAGTAAATTAAATAAATTATATGATGTAAAAAGAAAACTACAACAAAGATTAGATAGAGACCCTAAAGATGAAGAGATAATGAAAGAGATGGATATAAGTCAAAGGGATCTACATAAGATATATGAAACAATGCATAATTTATCTAATATATCCTTAGAAGAGACTATCTTTGGTGGAGATAGTTCAGATTTTAATTTACTTGATATAATAGATGATAAGGACTCTAAAAATCCTGAGGAAGCACTATTAGTTGAAGAAAGGAAAGAAAAGCTTATTAATGCTATAGATAACCTATCTAAAAGGGATAAAATAGTATTAAACCTTTATTATCAGGAAGAACTTACCCTAAGAGAAATAGGAGATGTTTTAGAGGTATCGGTATCTAGAGTTTCCCAGATACATGGTAAGATATTAATGAAATTAAGGGAATTACTTACTAATTTATAAAGGATGTTTAAAATGATATATTTATGTTTAGTAATTGGAATAATAATAACTATTTATGGATTTATTTTAAGTAATAAAGAAGACACCCTTGATTTTGATGAAATTTTAAATAATCAGGATGTATCGGATTTAGAGTTTAATAATTCTTTAGATAATGAAATAGATTATGATGATGATTTTAATGATATAAAAAATAAATTAGATTATGTAATAGAAAAGTTAGAAAGTAAAGATAATAATACTTTTAAAGAGGATATAAAAGAAGAAAAGAAAGCTAGTGATGAAAGTAAATTATCAGATGATACTAATAAATTGATAAAAAAGATTAATTCTTTAAAAGAAAAAGATTATACATTAGATGATATAGCTAAGGAGTTAAATATGGGAAAGGGGGAAGTATTATTTTTACGAAGATTAGAAAAAAAATCACTAAACTAGATTCTAAATTCATTTTAGGTTTTGGTATGGGTTTAGTAATAGCTTGTTTATTATTACTTCCTTTTTATCAGAAAGATTATACTAAATTAGAACTTGAAAAAAAAGCTAGGGCTATGGGTATGGTTTATCCCGATGAAATAAAAGCCTTTAACGAGGGAGGAGAAAAGTAATGATAAGGGGACTTTATTCTGCAACAACAGGAATGCTTGTACAAAAGAGAAAACAAGAAAATGTTTCAGAAAACTTAGCTAATCTAAATACTAATTCATATAAAAAACAACAAATAATAAATAAATCCTTCAACGAAATGTATGTAAAAAATAGAGAAAATGGTGGATTAGATACCATAGGTACTTTAGAGTTAGGTACAGAGATAGATGAAGTTTATACAGATTTCACCCAAGGATTATTAAATCAGACTAATAAGAATAAGGATTTTGCAATAGATGGTAATGGATTTTTTACCATTGAAGGAGATGGTGAATTACTTTATACTAGAGATGGAAACTTTAAAGTGGACTCTTCAGGTAGACTTACAACAAAGCAAGGATATCCTGTATTAGCTGAAGGCTTATCAAAGGGCGACGATGGATATATATATGTGAAAGATAAGGATATATCTGTTAATGAAAATGGAGAGTTTAAATTAGATGGAAATGAAAGAAGATTTATGATTGTAGATTTTAATGATAAAGCTTTACTTGAAAAAAGAGGGGAAAATATATATAGTAGTGAAGAAAATCCCACGGCTTTTAATTTAGATACTAAAGTTAAACAAGGGTATTTAGAAAAATCTAATATAGATCCATTAGAAGAAATGGTAAGAATGATAGAGATTACAAGAAACTTTGAATCTAATTATAAAACGCTACAATCAATAGATGAGACCTTAGGAAAAGCTGTTAATGAAGTGGGAAGAATACGATAGGGGGATACTATGTTTAAAGCTTTAAATGTTTCAAAATCAGGATTAAAGGCATTTCAAAGAAAAATGGATATTGTATCTAATAATATATCTAACGTACAGACAACAGGATATAAAAAGGCGGAAGTTAAATTTGAGGATTTAGTATATGATTCACTTGATGATAATGGAACACCTTTTTCAGAAAATATTAGTGAAGATGGGATATTATCAGGAGTTGGAGTTAAAACTAAAAATATGGATAGAGATTATACCCAAGGTATATTAGAAAAGTCTTATAAAGGTAGTCATTTAGCCATAAAAGGAGAAGGTTTCTTTGGTGTAACTGAAAAAAATTCTGGAAAAATCCTTCTTACTAGGGATGGAAGTTTTAGTGTAAACACTGAAGGGAACTTAGTAGATACTAACGGAAATTTAGTTTATGTTGAAAATCAGAGAGAAAAATTAAATGATAATATAAAAATAAAAGAAAATGGTGAAATATATTCTTTAGTTGATGGAGAAAAAGAATTAGTAGGAGAAATTCCATTATTTAAAGTTACAGACAGTGATTCATTAATAAATGAAAATGGAAATTATTTTTCAGTTAATGATTTTAGTATTAATGAGAGTAAAATTACTAATAATAAATCAGCCATTAAACAAGGATATTTAGAAAAATCAAATGTAGATATAGCTAAAGAAATGACAGATATGCTTATAACACAAAGGGCTTATCAAATTAATACAAGAAGTATACGTTCTGCTGATGAAATGTGGAATATGATAAATAATATAAAAAGATAGGATGAGATAAATGCCAGCTAAAAAGCTTTTAAGTAAAAACGAAGGCTTTATTAAAGCTTGGGAGTTATATACATCAGAGGGAATATTAAAAAGAGAGCTTTTAAGAGATATTATAGCTGATTCCTGGTTAAGATGTGAAAGAAAAGGGGTAGACCCTTATAAACCAAACAAAGGTAAAGAACTAACTAAGAAAGAATTAGAAGAAAAATATGGGAAGTATAACTTTTTATTAACAACTGCAAAACCCTTTATGAATACATTATATAAGATTGTAGGAAATACTGGGTTAATAGTTAGACTTACAGATAGTGAAGGATATGTATTAGAATTAAGTGGTGATAAGAAACTTATAAAACATCAAGCACACCATAATATGCATAAAGGATGTAATGTACGGGAAGAAATTATCGGAACAAATGCCATAGGTACAGCTTTAATAACAAAGAAACCAATACAGGTTTTAGGAGGAGAACATTACTGTAAAGAATACCATGATTGGACTACTTCTGCTTGTCCAATTAAGGATAAGAAAGGAAAAACAATTGGTGTTTTAAGTATGTCAGGACCTTGTAAAAAGGTTCATCCCCATACCCTTGGAATGGTCCATGCGTCTGCTGAGGCTATAGAAAACGAAATGAAATTAGGATTTATGAATAGAAGACTTAAAATGGCTAATCAGCATTATCATGCCATAGTTGAATCGATAACAGAAGGATTAGTTTCAGTTGATAAAAAGGGTATTATAAGAGGAATAAATGAATTTGCTTGTAGGATATTAAACTATGAAGAAGAAGAAATTCAAGAAAATAATATTAAATGTGTTCTACACAAAGAACATAGTGATAAAATAATGAATGTAATAAAAAATGGTAAAAAGTATGAAGAAGAGGAAGTTTATTTTAAAACTAAAAAGGGTAGAAAGATTACTTGTATTATAAATATAACACCTATTAAAGATAATTGTAATGATAATGTTGAAGGAGCTGTATTTACCTTTAGAGAAGCAAAGGTTGTACACAATTTAGTTAATAAAATAGTAGGTGCTGAAGCAAGATTTAATTTTGATGATATTTTAGGAGAAAGTATAGAAATAAACAAGGCAAAAAAAATAGCAGCTCAGGCTGCTAAAACCAATACTACAGTTTTATTATTAGGAGAAAGTGGAACAGGAAAGGAAATGTTTGCACAGGCCATTCATAATGAAAGCAAAAGAAAATCAAAACCCTTTGTATTTTTAAATTGTGGTGCTATACCTAGAGAGTTAGTAGCAAGTGAATTATTTGGATATGTTGAAGGTGCCTTTACTGGAGCTAAACGCGGGGGACATCCCGGAAAATTTGAATTAGCCGATGGAGGGACCATATTTTTAGATGAAATTGGAGATATGCCCCTTGATACCCAATCAAATCTTTTAAGGGTTTTAGAGACAAAGGAAATAGTCAGAATAGGTGGCCATGATGTAATACCTGTAGATGTTAGGGTAATAGCTGCTACCCATAAGGATATAAAAGAAGAAGTTGATAAAGGAAACTTTAGAAGTGACTTATTTTATAGATTAAATGTTATGCCTATTCATACTCCATCTTTAAATGAAAGAAAAGAAGATATAAAAATTTTAATAGATTATTTTTTAGAAAAGTTTCAAATAAAAATGGGTAAAAAAGTTAAAGGCATAGATAGAAGTTTTTATAGAGGTATGATGAGTTATAACTGGCCAGGAAATGTAAGGGAACTTCAAAATGTAATGCAACTTGTTATAAATTTAGCTAATGAAAATGAATCCCTTAATTATGAACATTTACCTAAACATATGAAATCAAACCCAAATGCAAAGGATTTAAATATTACAGATGATTTATTATCCTTAGATGAGATAGAAAAGATTTCTATATTAAAAACGATACAAAAGGTAGATGGTAATATGGCCTTAGCAGCAAAGATTTTAGGAATAGGTAGAAGTACTTTATATAGGAAAATAGATAAATATGATTTGAGATATGTTCTAAAATGAAACACATGTATCAAAATGCAACACATTCAGAAGCTGATGATTTTAAAAAGTGTATCAAAATGAAACTTTATTTACGGGAATCGAATAAATTTCGATTCCTTTTTTATTTTTTTGAAAAAAGGGATATTTCTAAAGAGCAGTGATTAACCTAAATAAAGAGAAAATAATTATATATTTAAAATAACATGGCATAATAATTGCAACTATATATGGGTGAATACTTATTTGGAGGTTTGACTATGAAAAAATACTTATTATCATTTCTAGTTTTTTGGATATTCTTAGCGGAAAAACTTAATCTAGAGGTCTTTATTTTAGGATTTGTTGTATCTATTATAGTTTTTATATTAAATAAAGATTCCTTTAGTTTCAATTTAAAAAAATTTGATACTGAAAAGATAAAAAATATGTTAAAGTATTTAACTTTATTAATAAAAGAAATAATTACAGCAAATTTTTTAGTAGCTAAAGTGGTTTTAAGTCCTAAAATGGACATATCACCAGAGATGATTGTATATGAGACAAAGCTTAAATCAGATATTAATAAAGCAATACTTGCAAATTCAATAACATTAACACCAGGAACCCTTACTGTAACATTAAAGGATAATAAATTAAGGGTACATTGTTTAAAAAAGGAATATATAGAAGATGTAATAGATTCTAAGTTTGAAAAAATATTACTTAAAATGGAGAGATAGTTTATGATAACAAAGGTATTAATAGGTTCAATAATATTTCTATCAATAACTATTATTTTATGCATGTACAGAGCCATTAAAGGTCCTAGTCAAGCAGATAGATTAATTTCTATAAACGTAATAGGAACTAAAACAATTGTAATAATATCTATAGTTTCTTTTATATTAAGAGAAACTTACTTTTTAGATGTGGTTTTAGTATATGCATTAATAAGTTTTATAGCTTCAATAGTTATTTCTAGTACTATAAAAAGGAGGCAAAACCAGTGAAATTAATTTTGATATCCCTTTTTCTTTTAGGAGGTTTGTTTTTCTTTACAGTAGGAACTATAGGATTAATTAGATTCCCAGATTTATTTTCAAGGGTCCATGCAGCAGCAAAATGTGATACGTTAGGAGCTGTTTTATGTTTAATAGCACTTATTATATATAATGGTTTAGCTTTTAGTAGTGTAAAGTTATTGTTAGTAATTGTTTTTATATGGATTACTAACCCTACGGCAACCCATTTAATATCTAATGCATATTTTAGCTCAATGAAAGATAAAGAGGTGAGTTGATGGATATATTTAGTTTAATAATGATTTTAATATTAATAGCATCAGCGGTAGCTGTTTCATCAATTAGAAGTTTGTTAGGGGCTGTAATTGTATTTATGGTTTATAGTTTAGTTATGGCTATTTTATGGGAACAACTTAATGCTCCTGATTTAGCAATAACAGAAGCAGCAGTAGGTGCAGGGATTACAACACTTTTATTTG